>OMID01000081.1 GCA_900299005.1 Oxalobacteraceae bacterium | reverse complement strand
CCCAGCTTATCGAGGAAAAACTGGAGTATGCGCTGGCTGGTGGCGACATTCAGGTTGAATGTGCGATCCACAAATTTGAATACGCGCACGCCCCGCGCATGAAGGACATCGAGCTGTACAAGCAAATCTTCCAGTGGAAATGGCCACGCGGTCTTGTCCAGCGCAGACAGGCAAAATTCGCACTTGAACGGGCATCCGCGTGAAGCCTCCACATAGATAGTGCGGTGGGCGATATCCTCGGGCGTGTAGTGCTGGTACGGAAAGGCGATCTGCTCCATCGGAGGCTGCTCTCCTGCGTGCACTTTCATCAGCGGGCGAGGACCTGTCAAAATTTGCGTGCACAATTTGGGAAAGCTCAGGTCGCCCCAGCCAGTAATCACAAAATCCGCAAGGCGTACGATCTCTTGTTCACTGCATTCATGAGACACCTCGGGGCCGCCCAGCACCACCACCACCTCGGGCGCCACGCGCTTGAGCAATGCAACAATGCGTGTGAGCTCATCGACATTCCAGAGATAAACGCCAAAGCCCACCAGCTTGGGCTCGTATGCCAGCAATTTCTCGACTACGTCTGCAGCGCGTACGCCAATAACAAATTCCTGCAAGTGGGTTAGCGGTGTCAGCTCTCCCATATTGGCCAGTAGATAGCGCAGGCCCAGCGAGGCATGCGAGTAGCGCGCATTCAGGGTGCTAAGGACAATGCTCATTGGGATAACTCAGCATCCTGAAGCTGGCGCCATTGCACTTTACCAGTCGCGGATTTTGGCAGGGCATCGATGAAGCTGACGATGCGGGGCACTTTGTAGGCGGCCATCTGCTCGCGGGACCACGCGATCAGCGCTTCCGAAGTCAACGTACTCCCAGGCCTCTTCACCACCACGGCTTTGACAGTCTCACCGCGATAGGCGTCTCGGGCTGCGATGATGCAGCATTCCTGTATCTCAGGATGCCGATACATCATGGCTTCGACCTCTGCGGGCCAGACCTTGAAGCCGCTGGCATTGATCATCCGCTTGAGCCGGTCAGTAAAAAAGAAGAAACCTTCGCCGTCGCGATACCCTAGATCCCCTGTTCGGAAGAATGACTTGCCTTCAATCTCCACGAAGGCCTCACGCGTCTTTTGCTCGTCGCCCCAGTACCCCGTAAATACCTGGGGGCCATGGATGATGATTTCGCCTACCTCGTTCGGTGGCAACTCATTGAGATGCTCCGGATCGATCACCCGCGAATCGACATTGAAGATGGGTATGCCCAGGCACTGCTGCTTGAGTCGCTGAAGGGGATTCGAGTGAGAAGTGGCAATTGTCTCTGTCAGCCCGTAGCCTTCCATGTAGCGCAAGCCGGTCATATCGAGCAGTTTTTGTGCAATCGCCGCTGGCATCGCAGCACCTCCACCGGACACTCGCCGGAGACTGCGGATGTCGTAGTCCGGCAAGTGGGGATTTGACAAGAAATCGATCATCATTGTCGGGATACAGGTCCAACTGCTGACTTTATGCTGGGTGATCAATCGCCCTGCCTGATCCCTGTCCCAACGCGCCATCATGATCAGAGTCGCGCCGGCGTAAATACTGGCATTCATACTGATCTGCATGCCCGTCACGTGAAACAGCGGGAGCGAAAGCAGGATCACATGATCGGCCGCCGCTCCACCGGCCCACAGCGCTCCAGTTACGGCGTTGAACATCAGGGAGCGATGCGGGTGCATGCAGGCTTTCGGGCGACCCGTTGTGCCCGAGGTGTAGAGCAAGCAGGCGAGGTCATCCGGGCCTGCGGTGTGCGGGGAAGGCGTCAGCTGAGCGCCGAGCGCGTCGGCCCATGGAATGATGCGGGCATCCGCTTGCAGGGTGGTTTGCGCGAGCAGCCAGCGGGGCACACCGTCTGTGGAAGCCCCCAGATAATCGGCATAGCAAGCAACAATCAAGCGCTTGAGCGGACTGGCCGTTAGCAGGGGAGTGAGCTCCGGCAGCAATTCATGCGAGCACAGGGCGAGTGTGGCACCACTGTCAACGACCCCATGCTGGAGCTCATCGCGCAGCAACATGGGGTTGACTGGGACGATTACCGCATCGGCACGCAGAATCGCATAGAAGGCAATGACAAACTGGGGGCAGTTCTGCATTTGCAGCAACACGCGGTCGCCACGCTGAATGCCGCACACCCGCTGGAGATAGCCGGCCAACGCGTCAACCTCGGACTGCAACTGCCGATAGCTCAGAGTGCGTCCGTAAAACTCCAGTGCCGTCTTGTCCGGATATCTGAGCGCGGATATGGCCAGGTTAGTGTAAACACTGGTCTTGGGGGGACTCAGTGTATACGGCAATCCTGCCGGCCAGTGCGGATAGTGGTCTGTGTTCATTCCCAGGGGAACAGGGTTCGGTGCGCTTTGCCAAGAAGGCGCAGATTGATTAAACACCGCAAGATTTCTCCTTTGGGAAATAGCTGCAAGCCTCTGATGTGGCAGGCTCCGGCATCGCACAGCGAGGCTGGCGCGCCATACCATAGGTGTTTTCAGCGTCTTTCCTGAGGCTCTGAATGGTCCGCCAGATTATAGGGCGCAGCCCGTCTGCGAAGGGAGAAAGCCCGGCAGATGATTTCCAAACGACAATAAATTGGCGGGGATAATCCTCATTTTGCTGCTCCGCACAAAAAATCCTTGACATGGGCTTTCTGACCCGTACAATTCCCATTATTGCGGCGCACAAAAAGCGCCGTGACTTGCTCCCCTAGCCCCTATCAAGGAGAAATGCCATGTTTACCCCAACAGACAGCTTGTCGAACGCCGCCAAAGCCTCGATCGATACCCAACTAGCCGCCATGAGCGACCTGGCCAGCAAAACTCTCTTGAGCGTTGCAGAACTGACCGAGCTAAATATCGGCACTGCCAAGGCAGCGCTAGAGCACGCTTCTGCCGCGGCGCACCAACTGCTGGCCGCCAAAGATGCGCAAGAAGTGGTTCAGCTATCCTCGGCACAGACACAACCCACGGCGGAAAAAGCGCTGGCCTACGGTCGGCATCTGGCAAGCATCGCGACCAAAGCTCAAGCGGAACTGGCCAAGACCGCCGAAGCGCGCATGGCCGAAACCTCGCGTGAAATCAACAAGCTGCTCAACAAACTGTCTGAGTCAGCGCCAGCTGGCTCGGAACAGGCCATCTCGTTTCTGCAAGCCAGTGTCGCCAACGCAAACGCCGCTTATGAACAGCTGCTCAAGGCGAGCAAGAATGCAATCAACACGGTGGAAGAAAGCTTCAACGAAGCGGCCAGACATTTTGTGCCCGCGACTGACAAGCCGTCGCGCAGCAAGAAGCAGTAATCTTTGCACCAGAAAAATCTGAACCCCTAAAAAAATGAGCACCGCGAAGCGGTGCGGTCGCTGGCTAAGCGGGGGCGTCGCGGACAGTATCGCGGTACGGCACGGCGCCCCAACACCGCCAAAGACATTGGTTCAGAGCTGTCCAAGGGCCGCGATGCGGCCCTTGGTCTTTGGTGAATGCAGAACACCGCGAGGTTAGCTGCGAATGGACAGCGCGACTGCCTCCGCCACCCGAATGCCATCGATGGCGGCCGACATGATGCCGCCGGCATAGCCCGCCCCTTCCCCCGCGGGATACAAGCCGCGCGTGTTCAGGCTTTGAAAATCCTCGCGGCGGCGTATGCGCACCGGCGATGAGGTGCGCGTTTCAACGCCGGTCAGTAGCGCATCATGCATTGCAAAGCCACGGATCTGGCGCTCGAAGGCAGGCAAGGCTTCGCGCATGGCGGTGATTGCGTACTTTGGCAGTGCGCTCTCAAGATCGCCCAGTGTCACGCCGGGCTGATAAGACGGCAGGACGTCACCGAATTGCCTGGACGGCCGAGCAGCAAGAAAATCGCCGACCAGCTGGCCTGGTGCATTGTAATTGCCGCCGCCAAGCGTGAAAGCACGTGATTCAAGCGCCCGCTGAAAATCGATGCCCGCCAGCGGGCTGCCTGGGTAATCCGCAGGCGTGATGCCAACAACAATGCCTGCATTCGCATGGCGCTCATTGCGAGAATACTGGCTCATGCCATTGGTGACCACGCGACCCGTTTCCGAGGTGGCCGCGATCACCGTGCCGCCCGGGCACATGCAAAAGCTGTAGACTGATCGGCCATTCGTAGCATGATGCACGAGCTTGTAATCAGCCGCGCCCAGAATCGGATGACCGGCGCTCGCACCGAAACGTGCGCGATCAATCAGCGATTGCGGATGCTCGATACGGAAACCGACCGAAAAGGGCTTGGCCTCAAGGTGGACACCCGCATCATGCAACATCTGGAAAGTGTCCCGAGCACTGTGGCCCACTGCCAGAACGACATGATCAGCCGCGATCCGCTCGCCGGTTGACAGAACGATACCCCTAACCCGTCCCTTCTCGATATCGATACCCTCGACCTTTTGCTCGAAACGGAATTCGCCGCCCAGCGAGATGATGGTCTCTCGCATGATCTCGATCATCTTGACGAGTCTGAAAGTGCCAATGTGCGGCTTGCTCACAAACAGAATCTCGGGCGGTGCATCGGCCTTGACAAACTCTTCGAGTACCTTGCGACTGTAATGCTTCGGGTCACTCACCTGCGTCCACAGCTTGCCATCCGAAAACGTGCCCGCACCACCCTCACCGAACTGGACATTTGATTCAGGATGCAGCTCGCGCTTGCGCCACAGACCAAACGTATCCTTGGTACGCTCGCGTACTGGTTTGCCGCGTTCAATGATCAGTGGACAATACCCTGATTGCGCCAGTATCAGCGCGGCGAACAACCCGCAGGGACCAAAACCGATGATGATCGGTCGCTGCGTTGGGGGTTGGTTGGCGCGCGCGACGAACTGGTACGTGGTATCCGGACTGCTGACAACTTTGGTGCCGCCACTAACACGCGCGAGCACCGCTGGCTCATCCTCGACCTCGACATCCAGCGTGTACACCAGATGGATTGCACTTTTCTTCCGGGCGTCATACGCGCGCCTGTAGATATGCACCGAGCGCAACTCTGACTCAGCGATACCAAGCCGCGCCAGCACTGCCCGTCGAAGCGCGGGCTCGGGATGATCCAACGGTAACTGAAGGTCGGTGATTCGAAGCATGGACAAAGACGGGTCAGCGACACGACAGCACAGGCCAGCGCCGTGCGCGATCCAGACAAGCCGTTCGTGTCGCTTGTGGGCAGGGATCGACGTATTTTACTCAACCCAGGCTCCCGTCATGGTCAGCTGGCCCCCACCGCAGCGCTTGCGGGATCTCAATCACGCTTTTCCGTAGACGACGGCGTTTTCGCCCCCGATGAAGCGCCCTCTGCGCTGCCCGCGCCACTCTTGCCATGACTGGACGACCGGATGTTACGCTCGGTTTCCTCAGCCATTTGCTGATGAGACTCGACTACGCCCATGGTCTTGCTGGCGTAATTCTTCAAGTCCGCATCCTGAGCCTTAGTGCTGGCCTGTTTCAAAAGCTTGTGCGTGCCCCTTTGAGAGCGCTCTCCCACTTGCTCAACATACTGCTTGTCGAACTTCTCGCCAGAGAGTGCAGACAATCGCTTTTCAGTCGCCTTTTGCTGGCGATCCGGCTCCATGGGCAAGGTGATGCTTTTGGCCTGTGCCAGCTGCTTGAGCTCATCGAGCGCTTTGGTATGGTCATCGATCATTTTTTGGGCGAAGCTCTTGACCTGGTCATTTTGCGACTTTTCCAGTGCGAGCTTGCCCGTACTGATTTCAGCGAGATTCGCCCGCGCGATCTCTTTCATCAGCCTCTCGTCTGCTCGACCGACTTTGCCAGATTCAGCACTGCCGGCAACCCTTGCCGCGCTGGAAGTCCCTGATGAGCTCTCCTCCTGAGTCGCTTTTTCCCGAGCCGATTCTTTGCGGTAGATGGAGTCATCACTGCTCTGCGAATGGGCAGTGAGTGACATGAACAAGAAAGCGGCGCTGACAAGGCCGAGGGCAACTGCGGGCCTGGAAGCTTTGATGGATGGCATGAACATAGGCATTCTCCTGTGGACGATGTGATGTGTCAGAACATGACAATCAGAGAGTGCTTTGCAATTGATGTGCCATCCCCGGAGTCCGCGCTCTCATTCGCCGTCGGCCCACCTGTGGCGTCTTTGGCGTAGAAAAATTTACCGAGAAAGTGAAAAAGCCACCGTTTGTCAGCTCAACCCACGCCGCGATGTCGGATGACTGCCGTTGCCCTTGGAAGAAGAGAAAAAGTCACTTGTGAAAGCGAGAATCCACGGCTATCATCAGCCGCGATTTTCACGCAAGTCCTACGCCACCAATCGCCTCAGTCATCAGAGTCCTCCTCCGCAAACCCGCTAGTCGCGCGGGGCTTTTACTCAGTACCCATGAAAACTGCCACTGATGCTCACGCTGCCGACCGCAGCGACTCATTTATCAAGGTCAGACACTCGCGCATTCACGGCAAGGGTGTATTCGCCACCCGCAACATCCCAGCAGGAAAGCGCCTGATCGAATACCGCGGAAAACGCATCACCGAAAAGCTGGCAGACAAGCGTTTCGGGCAAGACCCCGACAATCCCTACCATACGTTTTTCTTCAGTCTGGATAGCGGGAGACTGATCGATGGCGGCGACGAGGGCAATGATGCGCGCTGGATAAATCATTCGTGCGCACCGAATTGCGAGGCACAGGAAGAGAAGGGCCGCGTTTACATCCATGCGCTGCGCGACATCAAACGCGGCGAAGAACTGTCTTACGATTATGGGCTGATCATCGGTGAGCGTCTGACCAAGGCAGTCAAGGAGGCCTATGCCTGCCGCTGTGGTTCAGAAGAATGCCGCGGCACCATGCTGGCAGTGAAGAAAAAAGTGCCAAAACAAAGCGCCAAAAAAACCTGACCCGGATAAATACTGCCCCGGCACGAAACGGCTGCAACACACTGTCGGACGGAGCTTCCCCCGTGACGGTCACCCGCGACCGAAGTCCTCGCGCGCAAGATCTAGGAATTCGGTTCGCATCGCCAGATTTGGTTGCAGCTCGCCAAGCATCGCAGAGGTGACCGTCTCTTCGCCCGCCGTCCTGATTCCGCGACTTTCCATGCACAGATGCCGGCAGCGAATGACCACGCCGACGGCTTTGGGCTGCAAACTCTCCATCAGGGCGTTGGCCACCTGAATGGTCAGTCTCTCCTGCACTTGCAGACGCTTGGCGAAGCAATCGACAAGACGCGTGAGCTTGGATAGACCGACGATTTTCCCGTGGGGCATATAGCCCACCGTTGCCTTGCCAAAGAAGGGGGCCAGGTGGTGTTCACAATGGCTATAGACCGGAATATTGCGAACCACGATCAACTCGTTATACTCTTCGGCGCCGTCCTCGAACGCTTTGAGTACCTCTGCGGGATTCTGCTCATAACCGGAAGTCCAGTGCTTCCAGGCCTTAGTCACCCGATGGGGTGTTTCCAGCAAGCCTGGACGATCTGGGTCTTCGCCAACGCTCTTCAAAAAGCGGCGCCAGTCGTTTTCGTTGAATTCATCGGACATGACAAGGGTCCCCAAGGTCAATAGTGGTGGATTGCGTACAGAAGGACAGGCCGCTCTTCCCCCGAAGTGCCCGTATTCAATGCCGGCCTCATCGTACCCGAATTTCAAACTTCGTTTTCGGTCGAGTCGCCCGCCATTCTCGCGCTTAGGTTATGCTTGCGCGTCGCCGAGGCAGCGACAGCGGCTCCGATTTGGAGAGATCATCAACTCATTATCATAAAAAGCCATGAATATCTCTCGCCTTTTACTGGCATCCAGTGTGCTCATATCGTGCGCGGCATTCGCAGCGCCCTTTGCTTATGTGCCCAATGAAAAAAGCGGTACGATCTCCGTGATCGACACTGAAAATGACACCGTGGTCGCGGAAATCAAGGCTGGCGACAAGCCTCGCGGGCTAGCGGCCTCGATTGATGGGAAGGTGCTCTATGTCAGTGATCAACCGAACAATGCGCTGGTAAAGATCGATCTTGAGCAGCGCGTTGCCGCTGGAACGATTGATCTTGGCGAATCTCCCGAAGGTGTATCGATCTCCCCTGACGGCAAGTGGGTTGCCGCCGCTTCCGAGATCAGTAATTCGGTGAACTTCATCGCCACCGCAACAGGCCGCAAAATGTATGCAGTCAAGACGCGCGGCAAAAATCCCGAGCACGCCGTATTCAGCCCAGATGGCAAACTGATGTTTGTGTCAGCAGAGGAAGCGGACAGCGTGGACGTGATTGATGTCGCCAAGCGCAAACAGGTTGCTTCGATCAAAGTAGGCAATCGTCCCCGAGGGATCGCGTTTCGCCCTGACAGCAAATTCGCTTACGTGGCATCCGAGCTGGTGAACACGGTTTATGTCATCGATGTGGCCAAGCGCAAGGTTGTAAAGCAGCTTGAAACGGGGAATTTTTGTAACGGCGTGACCGCATCCCCTGACGGCAGCAAGGTCTTTGTCTCCAACGGCAAGGATGGCACCGTGTCCGCGATTGACGCATCAACACAAGAAATTGTCGCGACTATTCCGGTTGGCAAGCGGCCGTGGAATATGGCCATCACGCCGGATGGCAAGAAGCTGTACGTTGCCAATGGCCGCTCGAATTCCGTGTCTGTGATCGACGCCGTCGAGCTCAAGAACCTTGGTGAGATAAAGGTCGGTGACACCCCTTGGGGAGTGGTCATCCGCTGACAGCAGATGGACAGGCAGGCGCTTCGGGCCCGCCCCAGAACGAAACCCGCCTGCTGGCGGGTTTTTTATTTCAGCGATGGCATGCCACTCGAAAACTGGGCATCAGCCCAGGTAACGCTGGAGCATGAGTTTCAACTGGCCGGATGAAATTTATTCACTTGTAAACGTATTTTCGGCCAGCCTATATTCTGATCCCCCCTCGCATTGCAGCATCGCTTTCATTGGTTTAGTTTTAAAAATGTAATGTAAGTTTTGCTCGGGTCTCAGCAGAAACTAGTACTTTAAGCAACAAATATTCAACGGAGATTAAATTGTCCAAGTCCACTGCTTTCGGGAAGAGCATCCTGGCATTTGCCATAGTGTCTGCCTCAGCCGCATCAAGTTTCGCCAGAGATGAAAACCTGGAAAAAATTGCGGCGTTCAAATCCACGGACACCGAAATCGACATCCCTACGGTGCCGCAAACCGGGGCTTCTGTCGACAAGCTGAAGGCCAACCTGAAGAAGATCAAGCTGCCGGAAGGCTTCAAAATCGAACTATACGGGGTCGTTCCCGACGCGCGCTACATGGCGGTCGCTCCCTCAACCAATATGCTCTTTGTAGGCACGCGCAAGACCACCGTCTGGGCTGTCACCGATCGCAATGGTGACATGAAAGCGGACGAAGTGAAGCCTTTCGCGCCTTCGATCAAGTTCAAGAACCCGAACGGCGTCTGCTGGACCAAGGACGGCTTCCTGATCGTGGTCGAGTCGAACCGCGTTCTGAACTTCCCAGCAGCAGAGTATTTCTACGAAGGCCCGGACGTTGCCGTGATCACTGCTGTGCCTGAAGGTGGCCTGATTCCCGTGGAAGAGCAGTCGTTCAATCACACTGGGCGCACTTGCAAAGTCGCTGACGACGGCAAGCTCTACGTCACGCTGGGCCAGCCATACAACGTGCAGCCCAAAGACAAGATCGACCTGTACAACAAGACTGGCATTGGTGGCGTGATCCGTCTGAACCCGTTCGATGGATCAGGCAAGGAAGTCTATGCCGTGGGCATGCGCAACCCCGCTGGCATGGACATCAACCCGAAGGACAAGACCATCTGGACCACCGACAACCAGGTCGACGGTCTGGGTGACGACGTACCGCCGGGCGAACTGAACCGCATCACCAAAGCTGGTCAGCACTTCGGCTTCCCTTACTGGAACGGCAAGTACAAGGTGGCCGGTTCGCCCGCAGCGCCGGAACTGAAAGACATCAATGAGCCAGCGGGCGCAATCTTCCCGCAAGTGGAGTTCCCTGCTCACCAGGCGCAGCTGGGCATGTCCTTCTACACTGGCAAGCAGTTCCCGAAGAAATACCAGGGCGGCATGTTCATCGCAGCGCACGGCTCGTGGAATCGCACGGTGCCCAGTGGATACCTGATCAATTTTGTGCCTGTCAATGCTGATGGTACCGCCGGCACCGCAGAGGTTTTTGCTGAAGGATTCCTCGACCAAGAAACTAAGCGCGCCTTCGGCCGCCCGGTCGATGTGGCCAACCTGCCTGATGGGTCGATTCTGGTGTCCGACGACTTCGCCGGCGCTCTGTACCGCATCAGCTATGTCGGCAACTCCTCTGCAGCGATAAGACCCGCAGAGCTTCAGGTTCCGCGCAAACGCAGTACTACTAGAAAGGGCAATTGATCCAAAGAAGCGGTACTCCGGGCCCCAAGCCCGGCAGTTCAACCCGAATCGCCTGCCGTGGCCCGTCCCCGGCAGGCAATCTTATTTCGGCGTATAGTTACGCCCCACATTATCTTTTATTGTGACGTCATGAAATCCGTATTCCTTGCGCTCGTGGGCCTGCTATGTGCCAGCCTTCTCACCACCGCCGCTGCGGCGGGCAAAAATGGCGCAGAAGTCGCCCAAGCCTGCGTCATGTGCCACGGTGAAAATGGTCTTTCTATGATGCCGGGTACGCCATCGCTGGCAGGCCAGTCGGACATCTATCTCGTCAGCCAGCTCAAGCAATTCAGAGACGGTCAGCGTCACAATGAAATCATGAATGTCATTGCCAAGCCTTTGTCCGATGCAGAGATCGAAGCCGTCTCCGCGTGGTTCGCGCAATTTGAAGTGGTGCTGAAAAAACGCTGATTTCGGTCAGCCAGAAGCCCATGGCCTGTGCCATCGCGCACAGGCTTTTTTTATCGTAGGAACTCGCCAATCGCTTACTGGGCGGTACGCTGTTCCAGTATTGTCTTCGCTTCCAGATGGCCACTCTCATCGGCCATTTGCAGAGCCGTCTTGCCACGGTCATCGGTTAGCGCCGGATCGGCCCCCCGATCTAGTAGCAATGTGACGGTCGCTGCGTGCCCATAGCCTGCGGCCCACATCAATGCCGTGAGCTCATTCTTGTAACGCGCATTTGCGTCCACACCTGCATCCAGCAGCCGCGCAACGATCTGCGTGTGGCCATTGCCCGCGGCATAGACGATGGCACTCTTTTTCAGTTGATCGACCGCATGAACGTTGGCGTTCTTCGCCAACAGCTTCTCCACCATGTCAATATCGCCGCTGTAGGCTGCGGCCATCAGTGGCGTCACTTTTGAGGTGTTTGGTGTGTCGATGTTCGCGCCTTGGTCAAGGAGGTAGTGCGCAATCTCCTTGTGCCCGGCTTTGATCGACATCATCAGCAAGCTATCGCCGGGACGATTCCGAGAGTTGATGTTTGCGCCGTGTTGTTCAATCAGTGTTCTCAACTTTGGCAGATTGCCCGCGCGGACCGCCGCTAATGAGGCGCTATGAGGATTATCCACTTCATCAGCCCATGCTGCGACGCAAAAAAAAGCTGCCGTAATTAACAATAAAAACCTTTCCGTAAATTTCATGCAATTACCCCTCGAACTCAGATGTTTTGTGTTGCAAAGCGTTTAAACAGGTAATACGATCAACGGGCGCAATAATAAGTCTATTGTGCCCAACGAAACCCCAGCCAACATGCGCGCTCCAGCAGGGCAGCAAGCTTGAAGATTCTGAATCCGCTGATTTGGATTTCCTACAAGAGTTCGCTGGGACAAGAGACGATAAACCCAACTAGAGAGGAAGCTCCATGGCTCTGAACAAGGTGCTGAAAGCGCTTGTCGCAACCAGTGTAGTGCTCGCTGGATCGGCAGTCGCGCAGGAACCCATCGCAGGGGCAGGCATCAAGCCCATCCCCATGCCCAATCTTGGCAACGTCAGCCAGTCCATGCTGGACGGCGCCGCCAAGGACAGCAAGAACTGGCTGCACCCGAATGGCAGCTATGAGCAGACGCGCTACTATCCGGCGTCCCAGATCAACACTGGCAATGTCTCCAAGCTGCGCCCGGCATTTGTTTTCCAGACGGGCATTGTCGAGTCGATGGAAACCGCTCCGCTGGTGGTCAATGGCGTGATGTTCCTCACGACTTCGTACAATCACGTGTACGCGATCAATGCCAAGACCGGCGAACAGTACTGGCACTACAAGCACAAGATCGGTCCAGTATCGACCTACTGCTGCGGCCCGAACAACAAGGGTGTTGCCATCGCCGAAGGCAAGCTCTTCATGGGCACACTGGATGCGAAGCTCGTGGCACTCGATGCCAAGTCCGGCAAGATGCTGTGGGAAACCCAGATCGCCGATCCTGAGCTGGGTTACTCGGAAACCATGGCACCGGCAGTCGCCGACGGCAAAGTGCTAATTGGCACCAATGGTGGCGAGTACGGCGTACGTGGCTTCGTGAAGGCTTTCGATGCCAACACCGGCAAGCTTGTCTGGACCTTCCACACCATTCCCGAGAAAGGCCATGAGGGTGTGTGGGCAGTCAATGATGCAACCGGTCGCAACATGCACCGTGACATCGCTGCAGAAAAAGCTGCTTTGGCAAAGAACAGCGATTTCTACAAAACCCTGGGTGGCGGTGTATGGATGACGCCCGCAATCGATCGCAAGACCAAGACAGCGTTCTTCGTGGCCGGCAATCCTTCTCCTGACCTTTATGGCGCAGAGCGTCCTGGCGACAACTTGTACACCAACTCGATGATCGCTGTCGATCTCGACACTGGCAAATACAAGTGGCACTTCCAGTACATCGCTCACGACGTGTGGGATCTGGATGCTGTGTCACCCGTGATCCTGACCGTAGCCAAAGACAAGAGCGGCAAAACGGTGCCGGTAGCTATCCATGGTGGCAAGACCGGTCACGTCTATGTCCACGACCGCAACAACGGCAACCTGATCCGCTTCTCCGACCCGATGGTGTCGCAAGAAGGTCTGTGGAGCTTGCCAACTCCGCAAGGTACCCGCATGTCACTGGGTGCGAATGGGGGTGTGGAGTGGTCGCCGATGGCAGTGAGCCCGAAGTTGCGTCTGGCTTTCGCAGCCAACCTCGAGCAGCCCATGACCTACCACGTCGAGGCGTCGGCTTACCCTGGCGGCAAGCTGTGGCTCGGTGGCGCGTTCAAGAACATCCCAGGCGAAGAGCAGTTTGGTAATGTGACTGCCGTAAACCTCGATACCGGCAAAGTGGTTTGGAAGGCACGCACTGATCAACCGATGATCGGTGGTGTGCTCGCCACGGCAGGCGACTTGGTATTCGCCGGTGAAGGCAATGGCTGGTTCAAGGCTTATGACGCCAAGACGGGCAAGGTGCTCTGGCAGTATCAGTGCGGCGCGGGCGTGAATGCACCACCAACCGCTTATACGATCGATGGCAAGATGTACATCGCCGTGGCGGCCGGGGGCAACACGCAGCTCGACTACAAGCGCGGCAACAGTGTTTTTGTGTTCGCACTATAATTCGGCCGCAGTGAAGGGGGCTGCCTTCGGGCAGCCTCTTTTTTTCTAATAAGCGAATTAAGGTTCCAACATGAATTTCCGTGCAGCAATTACTGCCTTGTTCATGCTAGCCGCCGCCAGTTCTGGCATACAGGCTCAGGACATCGAAGCAGGCAAGAAAAAAGCCGAGGCTTGTGCGGCGTGCCACGGTCCGGGGGGCAATTCTGCCGCCGGCGCTTTCCCGACCCTCGCGGGACAAAACGCGCGCTACCTCTATCTGCAACTACGCGACTACAAGGAAGGACGCCGTAAGAACCCGATGATGTCGGCAATCGCTGCTGGCCTTGAAAAGCAGGACATGCACGATCTGGCCGCCTACTTTGCTTCGCAAAAGCAAGCGCGAACGGCGTTCAAGGCAGAACCCGAGCGCATCAAGGCCGGTGCAGCGAAGGCCGAGGAATCGCTGTGCGCGATGTGTCATCTCGGTGGCATGGCAGGTCAGAATGAAGTCCCTCGACTGGCGGGGCAGCATCCCGAGTACATCATCACCCAGCTCAAAAACTTCAAGGCGCGCGAGCGCACTAACGATGCTGGCAACATGACCAGCCTGGCACAGACCTTGTCCGAAGAGGACATCACCAATCTCGCGCACTGGATCCATTCGCTGTTCTGATCTGACGCGCCAGAACGCGAGATATCCGTCGAGCCAGCATGCGCTGGCTCTTTTTTATGGGCTGCTGGTCTTGCTGCTTGCCGCGATTTGCATCACCTCGGGCGGCATTGCGCTCAGGATGGCCGCGATCGCCGGATGCTGTATCTTGCGCTCGTTCGAGAGGGCGTACACTTGCTCTCTCACCGGCATCGGTCCCACGGGCACGGCACCCAACTGCTGCTGCACATCAGCGGCCAGTGCGGTGGGTGCGGGAAACAGACCTCGTCCCTGCTGACCAAACGTATTTAGCAGCGCATTGTCGTCGAACTCCCCGAACACCGCTGGGCTGAGATCATGAGAGCCCAGCCATTGATCAATGCGGCCACGCACGGCATTGTTACGGGTAGGTAGCAACAAGGGGGCACCCTGCAAACTCGCCGGAAATCCCTCGCGATATTTATCTGCCAAGGCAGGTAAACCAAACAAGCCGATTTCAAACTCCCCCAGCAGATGACTAAACACTCTGAGCGCCGATCCGGGTGGCACAGGGCGGTCAGTCAACATGACGTCGATCTTGTGAACAGACAGCTTGCCTAATAGCGTGTCGAACTGCTCTTCGTAGCAAATCAGGCGCACCGGCTGCGGCAAAGTCAGCGCGCTCTCCAGTAAGCGCGAGGCGATCAATTTGGGCAAAGAATCCGAGATGCCTACGGTGAGCCGCAACGTCTTGTCGAGGTCAATGTCATCCAAGGCTTCCAGCATTTGCTCACCGAGCATAAAAATCTGATCAGCATAGCGTAGCGCGAGCTGCCCAGCTTCGGTGAGCACCAGTCGCCTCCCCTGCGGTCGCAGAAGCGACTTGCCCACCGACTGCTCCAGCAGCGCCAGTTGCGCGCTTACCGTTTGCACCGCCAGCCCGAGGCGCTCAGCGGCGCGGGTGACACTGCCTTCTTTGGCGACGACCCAAAAGTAATGCAGGTGACGAAAATTCAAGTCCACTTATTGTCTCCGTATTTTTCGAATATAGCCTCTGTTTAAACATGGATTTTTCTTTCATTGTGCACACTTTTTCATCAGCTTGCACTGCTAGAATCCGCGTGTTTCGGTAGCGCCGGCAAGGCGGCTCCAACGCGGCCAGCGGCATTTTGCTAGGGCCTCTTAGGTTCTTACTCAAGGAATGAGGCATGCTTGAACTGTTGACAGATCCGCAGGCGTGGGCCGCATTGGCCACGCTAACCGCACTCGAACTGGTGCTCGGCATCGACAATGTGATTTTTATCGCCATCCTCGTAGAGAAACTGCCCCTTGAGCAGCGCGAGATCGCGCGACGCATTGGACTATTCGCTGCCATGTTCATGCGCATCGCACTACTCATGATGCTGGCTTGGATCGTCGGTCTGACAACGCCGCTCTTCTCGGTTTCCGGACAGGCGTTTTCCGGGCGCGACATCGTGCTCCTGCTGGGAGGACTCTTCCTGCTCTGGAAAAGTGTGGGTGAGATTCATCAAAGCATGGAAGGTGGCGAGGAAGGCTCGGCAACGATTGCCGCTCGAAGCTTCTCCATGGTCATCGTTCAGATCATGCTGATCGACATGGTTTTTTCTCTGGACTCGATCATTACAGCAGTGGGTATGGTTGAGCAGATTCCGGTGATGATCGCGGCTGTCATTGTCTCTGTGGCACTGATGATGCTATTCGCTGGAGCCATTGGGCGGTTCGTCGCCGCGCATCCCACGATAAAAATGCTGGCACTCGCTTTCCTAACAGTGATCGGTGTGGTCCTGATCGCGGAAGGGTTCGGCCACCACGTACCGAAAGGCTACATCTACAGCGCCATGGCTTTTTCTGTGGCCGTCGAGATGCTTAATTTACGCATGCGCAAACGCGCATCCCGACCGGTCGACCTGATCGCCGCAGTGGCGACTGGCGAGGGCAAAAATACAAACAGCCACTAACGACTTTTTCGACGAGCACCCCTTGTCCGAACAATCTCGCAATGCGCTGAGTATCTGCCGCAGCCGCCAATACCCTGGGGCCGAGGTTGTGGCTCAGACCAGTGCAGCCCGCGACAGCTCGGACTTCAGATACGCGTAATATACGGGCGCTGCGATAACACCCGGAAGGCCAAACAAGGCCTCCATGATCAGCATCGCTGCTAAAATCTCCCAGGCTCGTGCATTGATCTGCGCACCGACTATTCGTGCATTCAGAAAGTACTCCAGCTTGTGTATCGTCACGAGGAATAACAGGGCGATCAGGGCGGTGGACAACGAATGCGATAGGCCGATTATCACAATGACCGTGTTTGAAATCAGATTACCTATCACGGGGAGCAGGCCAGCAATAAAGGTGATGAGCACCATCGTTTTGATGAAAGGCAAATGAATGCCGGCGAGTGGCAGTAACACCGCCAGAAAGAGGCCAGTAAACAAGGCATTGATGGCAGCGATACGCACCTGCGCGAAAACGATCCGCCGGAAGGCCTGATGCAGCATCGAGACTCGCTGGTGTAACGCGGCGGCCAGTGGCAAGAAGTGATGCACTTGCGTGGTGTCATAGAGCGCTGCCATGGCACCAATGACCATCCCTATCAGTAGCTGAACCAGCGTCCGGCCTGTTTGTTCGCCCAAATATTTTGCCTGAGCAGCATGCTCTCTGATCCACTCGGTCAGCGTCTGCTGCAGTGCCTCTGCACCCTGCGGAAGGTAGGCAGCCAGCCAAGGGGGAATTTGATGGCGCGACGCTTCAATCAGGTCGGCCATTTTTTTCAGCAGCATCGGCAAGCTGCCAGACTCTGACATAAAAAAGCTCAGCGTCGCCCAGCCCATGAGCGTCAGCACGATCACAATGACCGACCCCAGCGCGGTGACCGCAATCAGTTTGGCGCGCTGACTGCCGAGGCGAGAGCCTAATCGTGGCGCAATCAGATGTACCAACGCATACACCAGCAGGCCAGCGTACAAGGCGGCCACCAGCCCCGCTTGCAGCACCAGCCACAAGGCAGCGGCCGCAAGGAGATAGGAGGCGGTTTGGCAGTGTCGCTGTTTGTCTTCCATAAATTGCAGGTCGCGATGAGATTGGCTGCCGCCATAAAAAAGCCGCCCGCAGTTACCTGCAGGCGGCAACAAGAGAATTCAGCAACACGAGATCCTGTGGAGTCGCCAGTCAATCAGACGGGAAGCGCTCCGCACTCGGCAGCAATCAGCTCTGCTGCAACCCGGCGAGCAGCCATCCTGCGGATCCGGACACCGGTTTCGCCAGCACCCAGACCTCGCTGAATGCCTCGGCAGCGACGTTCTCGGCCTCACGAATCATGCCGGAGAAACGGATGCTTGCGATGTGTTCCTCGCTGGTGGTTTCAATGCCCAGCAACTCCGCATCCAGCGAGACGACATCCGTATGGTTGGCTGACGCGCCACGCTCAGTGAGTTGCATCTTCAGTTCTGCAAACATTTCTGGCGTGGTGAATTCGCGGATGTCGTTCACGTCGGCCTTGTCCCACGCGGCTTGCATGCGGATGAAATTGGTCTTCGCATGCCTCAAGAAACCCGTCGTATCAAATCCCTCCGGGATATTGGACATCTGGCCCGCCTGCCAGCTCACGGGCGCAGGGGCGCTTGCGGACTGACCAAGGTTGGAGCCGATCTCCGGCGTCACGCTGCGCTCCAGTGGCGCTGCGTAGGCTGGTAGGGGCTCCGCCGGCGCCGACTTGCGGGTCAGCATGCGGAAGATGAACAGACCGGCGATGGCGATCAGGCCGATCATCAGCATGCTGCCGAGCATGCTCGCGAACTCGGCGCCCATGCCGAAATGCGAGAGCAGCGCACCTAGCCCCAAGCCAAGCAGCGCACCGCCAAGAATGCCCTTCCATGGGCTCGATGGCGCGGGTGCTGCCGGCGGGGCGGGGCGGGGGGCAGGCGCCGCCTGCTGCCCGCTCTGTTGCATTGGTGCCTGACGGCTATAGCTGGGAGAAGACTTCCCGAACGACCCCCCACCACCCAAGCGCTTCGCTTCTGCGCTGCCTATGCCGACAGACACGCCCAGGATCGTAATCATCAATGCCATCCACAACTTCTTCATAGATCCTCCAGAGGACAAAAGGGCGGGAACAACCCGCTATCAACATTTTTGCAAACCCGGATTCTAACCAATCTGCTGTGCCAGAGAAAATCGAACCAGGTTGACAAGGAATTCGAAAAAATCTGAGTGCTTACGCATCAGCACAAGCCCTCAGCAACGCGGACAGGCGCAAATTCGTCAACTTCTCTATGAATTATTTCAGATCAATAGGCAAAGTCTATATGATTAATTAAAACTATCAAATATACATTTCGATTTGTATTTTCTATGATTCGACTTGCCCGCTGATGTTCCCCTTTTATTCAACCTTTGTCTGGAGTAATGCCAATGTCCCTCGTTAACACCACGATCAAATCCTTCACAACCACTGCTTATCAGAATGGCAAATTTATTGAAGTCAGTGATGCCGACTTGAAGGGCAAATGGTCGGTTGTTTTTTTCTATCCCGCCGACTTCACCTTTGTTTGCCCGACCGAGCTGGGTGATCTTGCCGACAACTACGACACCTTCAAGTCCTTGGGCATTGAGATTTATGCCGTATCGACCGATACCCATTTCTCGCACAAAGCATGGCACGACACCTCAGAGACGATCGGCAAGATTCGCTACCCGATGCTTGGCGATCCGACGGGTGCCATCACGCGCAACTTTGATGTGATGATCGAAGAAGCGGGTCTGGCATTGCGCGGCACCTTCGTCGTCAATCCCGAAGGTCAAATCAAACTGTGCGAAATCCATGATGACGGTATCGGTCGAGACGCCAAAGAGCTGCTACGCAAAATTCAAGCCGCTCAGTACGTTGCTGCGCACCCGGGTCAGGTCTGCCCCGCGAAGTGGACGCCCGGCGCAGAAACACTCGCACCTTCGCTGGATTTGGTAGGAAAAACCTAAGCGCCGGCATCGTTGGGTCGATGGCAGCACGTCAGCATCGAAGACCGCAAAGAAGTACGGCACGATGCTGCCGATGCTGCCCGCGCTGGCCCCGGACAAGGCAAGCCTTCTCAATCTCAGATCGTTCACGACACCTGCGGCGCAGCTATGGCGTCGCCTGCTCATAACAAGAGGCCATTATGCTCGACGCCGCCATCAAGAACTCCTTGCAAACCTACCTAGGCAACATCACCCACGAGGTCAACATCATTGCCTCCCTGGATAACAGCGACAAAGCCCGGGAAATGCGCGATCTGCTGGAAGAGATAACCGAGCTTTCTCCGCGACTCTCCTACCAGGAGCAAAATGACGATAACGCGCGCAAGCCCTCTTTTGCGCTCAATCGTGCCGGCAGCAACATGGGGCTACGATTTGCCGGCATTCCCATGGGACACGAGTTCACCTCGCTGGCACTCGCGCTCTTGCAAGTAGGTGGCCATCCGCCGAAAGCCCGCGATGAGGTCATCGAACAAATTCGTCAACTGCAAGGCGAGTATGTATTTGAGACCTACATCTCTCTTTCATGCCAGAACTGCCCGGAGGTGGTTCAAGCGCTCAACCTGATGTCGGTGATCAATCCGAATATTCGGCATGTGATGATTGATGGCGCACTATTCCAGGATGAAGTGACGGCACGGCAGATCATGGCCGTGCCCACCATCTTCCTGAACGGCCAGCATTTCGGGCAGGGGCGGATGGGATTGGAAGAAATTCTGGCGAAGCTGGATACGGGCACTGCTGCACGCGAAGCCGACAAGCTCGCTAAAAAACAGGTCTTTGATTTGCTGGTCGTCGGCGGTGGTCCCGCCGGCGCCTCGGCCGCGATCTACGCTGCACGCAAAGGGATACGCACCGGCGTGGTGGCTGAGCGCTTTGGCGGTCAGGTGCTGGATACGCTGGGCATTGAAAACTTCATCTCGGTCAAAGAGACGGAGGGGCCGATGCTCGTGTCTGCCCTGGAACAGCATGTGAATGCCTATGACGTCGATGTGATGAATCTTCAGCGAGCCTCGGCACTAGTTCCCGGCGATATCATGGAAGTAAAACTCGATAGTGGCGCCAGCCTCAGGGCAAAGTCGGTCGTAATTGCCACGGGTGCCCGCTGGCGTGAACTCAATGTGCCCGGCGAAAAGGAATACCGCAACAAAGGCGTTGCCTATTGCCCGCACTGCGACGGCCCCCTGTTCAAAGGCAAGCGCGTGGCCGTGGTCGGCGGCGGGAATTCCGGGGTGGAGGCGGCGATCGATCTGGCTGGCATCGTCGGTCATGTCACGCTGCTGGAATATGACGTCAGGCTGCGCGCCGATGAGGTCCTGCAGCGCAAGCTGCGCAGTCTGCCAAATGTCAGGGTAATCACGCAGGCACAAACCACCGAAGTGACTGGCGATGGCACCAAAGTGAACGGGCTTCGCTACACGGACCGTCGAACGGGTACCGCAAAGGCGGTAGCACTCGAAGGCATCTTTGTGCAGATCGGCTTGCTACCCAACACGGACTGGCTCAAAGGTACGCTCACATTGTCACCGCACGGGGAGATCGAAGTCGATGCCCGTGGGCAGACTTCCCTGCCGGGGGTATTCGCTGCTGGTGACGTGACTACAGTGCCCTACAAGCAGATCATCATCGCGATGGGAGAGGGCTCGAAAGCAGCGCTCGGCGCGTTCGATCACCTGATCCGTACGTCAGCGCCTGCAGGCAGCTTAGCAAAGCGGGCGGCCTGAGACCCGGCTTCACATCCTCGTCAAGGAGACGCTGAAGGGAATCCCATGTGATGGCGCGCTAGTATCGCTGGGCGACGCGGGAGCCTGCCACATCAAAGGCTTGCAGCTATCTCTCGACAGAGAATTCTTGCTGCGCTTAATTAATCAACACTTCCTTAGCAAATCGGCACCGGCGGGCATGGTCCGTCTGTGCGTATATGATGGAGGGCCTGACTGTGAACTCTCTATCGACAATGAAAAAGATATCGCTCCTCTCCGCCCTGTGTTTCCTCGCCGCGCTGCCGGCCCTGGCTGCCGACAAATTCACCGAGATACGCGCAAAGGTCGAAGGTACCTACGAACTCATTGAGTGGGATGACGGAGAAGCCAAGCTCACACCGCCGGAAGTCGCTGCTCGCTACATCATCCGCGATGGCAAGGTGACCTGGATTTCTCATAAACAGACCGGCAACAAGTTGATGAGTAATGCGCTTTACGGAGACTACCGGCTAGACGAAAGCACCTTCGCTTACGGCTATGGCGAATGGTTGGAGGTGATCGTTGAAGATGGCAAGACACGTATCAGTCGCGATCCCAAGCCCGATATGAAATCGCTGACGCTGCCTGCGATGCGTACCCTCGCGCTCACACTGGACAATGGGATTGTTCGCGCCGTCGGCGGAATCACCCGGTTCGAGTTTCGTGAGGATGGAATGGACCAGACAAACACGAACAGCGGATATACCCGCAAGTACAAGCGCGTCAAAAATTAATTCCTGCACATCTGTCGACGTGGCCCACAAAAAAAGCCGGGGTGGTCAAGCCCGGCTTTTTTGTCTTCGCTGGGCTCAGACGCCCATCACTTCATTCTTGAACTTCAACCGCCACGCATGCAGTAGCGGTTCCGTGTAGCCGGCCGGCTGGGCAAGGCCCTTGAACACCAGATCGCTTGCGGCTTGAAATGCGTGTGACCTCGCAAAATCAGCCGCCATCGGCCGATAGGCGGGATCACCGGCATTCTGTCCATCCACCACGCTGGCCATGCGTTCGAGCGTGGCTTTGACCTGCGCCTCGGTCACTACCCCATGCAGCAGCCAGTTCGCAATATGCTGGCTGGAGATGCGCAGGGTCGCACGGTCCTCCATCAGGCCGACATTGTGAATGTCTGGGACCTTTGAGCAGCCCACGCCTTGCTCCACCCAGCGGACAACATAGCCCAGAATGCCCTGCGCGTTGTTATCCAGCTCTTCTTGAATCTGGTCTGCAGACCAGTTCGGCTGCGCGACCACGGGGATCATCAGTAATGCATCGCGCAATGTCTTCAGTTCGGTCGCGGCGTCGATTTTCTCGAGATCGTGCTGGACAGCAGCAACATCGACCTGATGGTAGTGCAGCGCATGCAACGTCGCTGCGGTGGGCGAAGGCACCCAAGCGGTATTGGCACCTGCTTTCGGATGCCCGATCTTTTGCTCGAGCATCGCAGCCATCAGATCCGGCATGGCCCACATGCCTTTGCCGATCTGACCACGGCCCCGCATTCCCGAAGACAGCCCAGTGAGCACATTGCTGCGCTCATAGGCCGACAGCCAAGTTGATGTCTTCATGTCCCCCTTGCGCATCATGGCGCCACCCGTCATCGACGAATGCATCTCGTCGCCGGTACGATCAAGAAAACCGGTGTTGATGAAGGCAACGCGTGCAGAGGCTTCTTTCAGACAGGCTTTCAAGTTGGTCGAGGTGCGGCGTTCCTCGTCCATGATGCCCAGCTTGACCGTGTTTTCCTTCAGGCCGAGCATGGCCTCGACGCGCGCGAACAACTCGGAAGCGAAGGCGACTTCCCGCGGGCCATGCATCTTGGGCTTGACGATATACACGGATCCGGTGCGGGTATTGCCGATCGTCTGGCTAGCAGGGCGCTTAAGGTCATGCATGGCTATCGTCGTGGTGATCACGGCATCCATGATGCCTTCCGGGATCTCCTTGCCATCAGCCATCAGGATTGCCGGGTTCGTCATCAAGTGACCCACATTCCTCAGGAACAGTAAGGAGCGACCGTGCAGCCTCACTGGCTGACCATTCGCGCCGGTGTACTCGCGATCAGCGTTCAGTGTGCGCTCAAATGACTTGCCGCCCTTGCTGACGGTCTCGACCAGCGTCCCTTTGAGAATGCCTAGCCAGTTGCCATAGGCGAGCACTTTGTCGCTGCCATCGACAACGGTTACGGAATCCTCGAGATCGAGAATCGTGGACAGCGCAGATTCGAGCACCACATCGGTCACGCCCGCAGCATCGTCTTTGCCAATAGGGGCCGAGCGGTCAATGCGAATATCTAGATGCAGCCCATGATTCTTCAGCAAGACCGACGATGGTGATGCGGCATCGCCTTGATAGCCAACGAACTTTCCTTCCTCTTTCAAGCCAGTGACCGTGCCGTCTTTTAGCGTGACGATCAGCTTGCCGCCGGTGACCGCATACGCGGTGACATCAGCATGCGAGCCTTTCACGAGCGGCACTGACTGATCAAGGACGTTGCGCGCAAAGGCAATCACTCGGGCTCCTCGCACCGGGTTGTAAGCCCCGGCGCGGGTTGCGCCATCGTCTTCGGAAATCACATCCGTGCCATATAACGCATCGTAGAGCGATCCCCAACGCGCATTCGCCGCATTGAGTGCATAGCGCGCATTAAGAATGGGAACCACCAACTGTGGGCCTGCCGTGGTCGCCAGTTCGGCGTCCACGTGCTCGGTGGTGATCTTGACGTCTGCGGGTACGGGCTGCAAGTAACCGATGGACTCAAGGAATTCGCGGTACTTCACCACATCTGCAATCGGGCCGGGATGGGTACGATGCCAGTCGTCGAGTGCTGTCTGCAAGCGGTCGCGTTCAGCCAGCAGCGCGGCATTCCTGGGGGCGAGATCCGCGACGATATTGGCAAATCCCTTCCAGAAGCGGTCGCTGGCGATGCCAGTGCCGGGTAGCACCTGATCTTCGATGAAGCGGTGCAGTGCGCTATCCACCTCGAGTCCGTGGCAGTTCGTACGAGTAGTCATCGGGAGAGTCTTTCAGCTAGGTTGAGTAAGTCGATCGGGAGCGGGCAGTGGCTTCTGGCCCAGCCCCATGAAGAGCAGCACATCAGTGAGCGAACTTCCACTGCCCGTCGGCGTGACACCGAGCTCGTCCATGGGCAGATTGGCGCGATTCACCCAGAACGTCTGGTAGCCAAACCAAGCCGCGCCACAGACATCCCAGGCATTACTGGATACAAACAACATATCTTTTGCGGATAACCCGAAGGTGTCCGGCCCGAGCTGATAAGCCTCGGGCGCCGTTTTGAATTTTTTGACCGAATGCACCGACAGCACTGCATTGAGCAATGCTTGCATGCCGCCGGCAGTCACCGCGGCCATGAGCATCTCGGGATTGCCGTTCGAGAGGATCGCCAGCTTCTTGCCTTCATCGCGCAGCGTCTGCAGCGCAGCAAGGCTGTCGGGAAATGCCTGAAGCTTCGCGTATTCGCCCATGAGCTCGCTTTGCGCGTCAAGGGTGAGATCAAGTCCGAGTTTGCGGCAACTGAATATCAGCGCATCCTGCGTGATTTCCCAAAAAGGCTTGTACGTGTTCGACAGCGTGCGCAGCCTGGTGTACTCGATCTGCTTGTCGCGCCAGAGTTCGGCCAGCCCGCTACCGCGACCCGGAAACAGGCGATCGGCAACAGCCCCTATCGAGTAGACGTCGAAGAGGGTTCCGTACGCATCGAAAATAATTGCCTGAATGGCCATGAATGCACTGAAAGTAAGCAGGCCAACAGTATATTTAGCGTGCAAATCACAAAAAACTATTGTTTTGTTGATTCACTTGTGTGTTTTAGTCACAAATCAGACGGCCTGGCATGGCACGCGACAGCGCAATAAGGTCGGGGCATGCGAGCGGCCGCTAAAAGCGGAGGCGAAGGTGGAAGAGGCTGACCGCGCCAACGGCGGTCAGCCGGAAAAACCATCAGACGTCGATATTGCCGGCCGCCAGTGCATTGGTTTCAATAAAGGCGCGGCGTGGCTCGACATCATCACCCATGAGCGTGGTGAAGATCTGGTCGGCAGCAATGGCGTCTTCGATCTGGACTTTTAACAGGCGACGAACGCTGGGGTCCATGGTGGTTTCCCAGAGCTGCTCGGGATTCATCTCCCCTAATCCCTTGTAGCGCTGCTTGTTGACGCCGCGCTCGGCTTCGTCGCGCAGCCAGGCCATCGCCTGCCGGAAATCGCCCACAGCCGATTCACGCACCTTCTCGCCTGTGCCGCGCCGCACGAGTGCACCCGCACCGATCAAGCCTTTGAAGGTCGCCGCTGCCTCGGCCAGCACACCGTAGTCGGTACCGCGGACAAATTCCGCATCGATGACGCTGACCTTCAGATTGCCATGATGGCGGCGCTCGACGCGCAGCATATGCTTGGCTGACAAATCATCGCTGCTGACCGTGACCATGACGCCAGGGTCATTGATCGCGGCCGCCAGCGCCTTAGCCGACGCATCGGCAGCATCGGCACTGGAAAGATCCAGGGTCACGCCATTCATGATCGCCGATAAGGCAGCATCATCCATCGCTCGGGACAAGCGCATGATGATCGCATTGGCGGTGTTGTACTTGCGAACCAGCTCGGCAAGCGCATCGCCTTGAATGGGCGTTGCACCTTCGGCGGACACCAAGGAGGCATCGTGCAGCGCTATCTGCATCATGTAATTGGCCTCTTCGAGATCATCCTTGAGGTAACGCTCATCCTTGCCATGCTTGACCTTGTAGAGTGGCGGCTGCGCGATATACACATGACCTCGCTCCACCAGCAATGGCATCTGCCGATAGAGGAGCGTTAACAGCAGGGTGCGGATATGCGCGCCATCGACGTCCGCATCGGTCATGATGATGATGCGGTGGTAACGCAGTTTGTCAATGTTGAATTCGTCAGCGCCAATCGAGGTGCCAAGCGTCGCGATCAGGGTGGTGATCTGCTCGGAGGACAGCATTTTTCGAACCGCGCCTTCTCCACGTTGAGCACCTTGGCGCGCAGGGGCAGGATCGCCTGGAATTTACGGTCACGTCCCTGCTTGGCTGAGCCACCAGCGGAATCGCCCTCGACAATGTACAACTCACATAGCGCAGGATCTTTCTCCTGGCAGTCAGCCAGCTTCGCCGACAAACCCAGTCCATCCATCACGCCCTTGCGGCGGGTCAGTTCGCGTGCCTTGCGCGCCGCCTCGCGCGCACGCGCGGCCTCCACGATTTTTCCGCAGATGATCTTCGCATCATTCGGCTTTTCCATCAGAAAATCCGTCAACGTTTTCGCAACTACTTCCTCGACAGGTCCACGTACCTCGGACGACACCAGCTTGTCTTTTGTCTGCGAACTGAATTTCGGCTCCGGCACCTTTACTGACAGTACACAGGTGAGGCCTTCGCGCATATCGTCACCCGTGATTTCCACTTTCGCTTTCTTGGCCAGCTCGTTCTCTTCAATGTATTTGTTGATCACTCGTGTCATTGCTGCGCGCAATCCGGTGAGATGCGTGCCGCCATCGCGCTGCGGAATATTATTGGTAAAGCAGAGGACAGTTTCATTGAATGCGTCATTCCATTGCATCGATACATCGACTGAAATCGTGGTGTTGTTCTCGGACAGACGCTCACCCGTCGCCTGAAATACGGTCGGATGCAAGACATTCTTGGCCTTGTTGATGTACTCGACGAACCCGCGGGTACCCCCTTCGAAAGCGAAATCTTCTTCCTTGCCGCTGCGCTTGTCAGTCAATTTGATGTGCACGCCATTGTTCAGGAAGGACAACTCTCGAATGCGCTTGGCGAGTATGTCGTAATGAAACTCTACGTGGGAAAAAATCGTTTCATCAGCCCAGAAATGAACCTCGGTGCCCCGCTTGTCCGTGTCGCCAATCTTTTTTATAGGAGATACTTCCACCCCCTCCTGCACCTCGATCTCACGGTTCTGCGGCACGCCACTGGCAAATTCCATGAAATACACGTTGCTATCACGGCGTATGGTCAGCTGCAATTTTTTCGACAGCGCATTCACACAAGAGACTCCCACGCCATGCAAACCACCAGAGACCTTGTAGGCGTTTTGATCGAACTTTCCACCCGCATGCAGCTCGGTCATGACAATTTCAGCGGCACTGCGCTTAGGCTCATGTTTGTCATCCCATTTGATTCCGGTGGGGATGCCGCGGCCATTGTCAGTGATCGAGATGGAGTTGTCGGAATGAATCGTGACGTGAATTTCGCTGCAATGTCCCGCTAGTGCCTCGTCAATGGAATTATCCAGCACCTCAAATACGAGATGATGCAAGCCCGTACCATCCGAAGTGTCCCCGATGTACATGCCAGGGCGCTTACGCACCGCCTCGAGGCCTTCGAGGATCTGGATCGATGAGGCACCGTACTGGCTCGATGAACTGCTATTTTCTGAGGGAATCGCGGACATGGCTACCTTAATAAAGCTATCGCGTGAAAAGTCGGTACATCAACAAAGGGGCGAAGGGGCCATCGGGCCCCTTCGTGCATTGCATGCGGCAAGCTCAGATGCGCATGGGCATCACGACATACTTGAAATTCGCATCGTCAGGTACGGTGATCAACGCCGACGAATTGGCGTCGCCGAGCGAGACGCTGACCTGATCGCATTTCAGATTGTTCAGAACATCCAGCAGGTAGGTAACATTGAACCCAATATCCACACTATCACCGCCGTAATCGATTTCGAGCTCTTCAACAGCCTCTTCCTGATCTGAATTGGTCGAACTGATCTTGAGGCTGCCGGGCGCAATCACGCAGCGCACACCCTTGAATTTATCGGAAGTCATGATCGCCGCGCGCTGGAGTGAGCGCAGTAGCAACTCACGTCCAATGGTGAAATTGTTCTTGTACGCCTTGGGGATCACCCGGGTGTAATCGGGGAACTTGCCTTCAACCAGCTTGGACATCAGTTCGATGTCGGCAAACTCGACTTTCAGCTGATTCGTGGCAATCTGCAGCGTGACCAGATCGTCGGTATCTTCCAGCAGACGCTGCAACTCCATGATGGTCTTGCGCGGAATAATGACCTCATGGCGGATGAACTCCTGATCGGTAACGATCTGACTGAAGGCAAGCCGATGTCCATCGGTGGCAACCGCGATCACATTTTTGCCATCGACTACCAGGAGCAAGCCATTGAGGTAATAGCGAATGTCTTGCTGAGCCATTGAGAAATGCACCATGTTGAAGAGGTGCTTGAGTGTCTTTTGCGGCAGGCTGACCGTGGCGCTGTAATGCTCGGCCTGAGCAACGATCGGGAACTCTTCTGCAGCAAGTGTCTGCAAGGCGAAGCGCGATTTGCCGCACTGGATGGTCATTCGCTTGTTCGAGACCGACAGCGACACCTCGGACTCCGGGAGAGCGCGCAGGATATCGAGCAACTTCCGCGCAGCGACCGTGGTGGCACCCGATTCAGCACCCACGCCTATCGCCGCATGCGTGTTGATCTGCACTTCGATGTCGGTCGAGAGTAAAGAGACGTTGTCACCGTTCTTCCGTATGAGGATATTGGCGAGAATCGGCAAAGTGTGCCGACGCTCGACAATGCCACTCACGATCTGCAGCGGTCGCAGCAGCGCGTCCCTGTGGGCTTTTACCAATTGCATCGTAGCGTCCTTTCGCAAATCGCTCTCTGGATGAAAATTCTTTTGTTCCGCATGATTTTTTGCGCCTCGTTTTTTATGGTGCCGATATCAGGGGGGTCATTCAGCCTTTTAGTGTCTGCTCCAGCACATGCAGCTCATGATTGCATTCGGGGTTCTTGCTGCGGTCGGCTGCAATCTTGCGCACGGCATGCAGCACAGTGGTATGGTCACGCCCGCCAAACAGTTCGCCGATCTCCGGTAGACTTTTCTGCGTCAGCTCCTTGGCGAGGTACATCGCAATCTGTCGAGGGCGCGCAATGTTAGCCGGACGCTTTTTCGAATACATGTCGGCAACCTTAATATTAAAAAAATCGGCGACGGTCTTTTGAATATTCTCCACGGATATTTGCCGGTTCTGCACTGACAGCAAGTCTTTCAGCGCATCCTTGACTATATCGATCGTGATCTCCTTGCCATGAAAGCGGGAGTACGCGAGTATTTTTCTCAGCGCCCCTTCGAGCTCGCGCACGTTCGAGCGCAAGTGCTTGGCGACGAAGAAAGCCACATCGTCGGACAGAGCGGCACCTTCCTGCGCTGCCTTTTTCAGGAGGATGGCAACGCGCATCTCCAGCTCCGGCGGTTCGACAGCAACCGTCAAGCCGGAGTCGAAACGCGAGATCAGACGATCATCCATCCCGGAGATCTCTTTCGGGTAGGTGTCACTGGTAATGATGATTTGTTTCTTTGCTGCGATCAACGCCTCGAAGGCATAAAAAAATTCCTCCTGCGTTCGGCTCTTTCCACCAAAGAATTGGATGTCATCAATCAGCAGCAGGTCCAGCGAATGGTAGTAGCGCTTGAAATCATCAAACCCCTTGCGTTGATACGCAGTTACCACGTCACGGACATATTGCTCTGCATGGATGTAGCGGATCTTCACTGCGGGGTTATCCGCCAGCACTTGATTGCCAATAGCGTGAATCAGATGGGTCTTGCCCAACCCCACGCCACCATAGAGGAACAGGGGGTTGTACGAGCTGCCCGGATTGCTCGCAACCTGGATCGCGGCGGCGCGGGCCAGCTGGTTGGCTTTGCCCGTGACGAAGCTCTCGAAAGTCAGCGCCACGTTGATGCGGCTCTGATCCCGCCGGATGTGGCTCTCGTTGGCCTGTTCAGCGCGCTCGACAGGTAACTCCTGGCCCGGCGACGCCGCAGCCTGAGGAAGCGCTGCCGCTTTTTTAAGCGCGCCATTGCGGGGGTCGAGCACGAACTGCACATCGATCGGCGACTGCCAGAATTCGGCCGCCAGACGGGTGATCCGGTCAGCGAACTGGGTCTTCACCCAATCCAGCTTGAAGCGGTTGGGCGCGGCGATGCGGAGACGGCCGTCCTCGAAATCGAGCGGCGCCAAGGGCTTGATCCAGGCGCTGAACTGTTGGGGCGTCAGCTCCTGTTGCAGCCGCGTGGCGCAGGTCTGCCAGAATTCTTCCATGCGTCGATTCAGTTGGGGGAGCTGCGGCGAAAAGCGCGCTCCGGGTTTCTTTGTTGGTGTAATGGCCGAAGCGCGAGGGCTTGCCGCAATGACCGTATTTTACCCCTGACGGGCGAAGTTATCCACAGGCAGGCACCGACTTTATGACGCGATGCAGGTGTATCACGATCGCGCGGCGAGGGCGATCCTGATTTAATAAAAATGCAAGCCTTCCCTTCCGGCAAATAGGTGCAAACCCTGATCTGGGCGGCCTCTGGCTTGAACCGCAGGCTCGCCCCGCCATGAAACGGGCTCCATGCAGGAACTCTCGAGTTATTCCCGAGGTAACTAATTGACAGATATACAGAAAATACTGTCTAATTCCGGGTTCTCTGCGCTGCGCGCTATCCGTCGGGCTCGATAGCAACGCAACCCCCCCGTGGTACGCCGGGCAAGTCCCGGTTTTTTGCCCAGCTTTTTCGATTAGCGAGACCCAACATGAAACGTACCTACCAACCTTCCGTCGTCCGCCGCAAGCGCACGCATGGCTTTCGTGCACGCATGGCGACCCGTGGCGGCCGCGCTGTCCTGAACGCCCGTCGCGCTAAGGGCCGCAAGCGTCTCGCTGTCTGAGGCTAGTTGCGCAACCTTGCCTGACAGATTGTCCGGCCAGCGTCCCGGCGACTACGGCAGGCTCCGACGTATCGTAAAAACGGATGAATTCTCATCCGTTTTTCGTTTGCGTCCCGTGTTCCGCACCGAGCACTTTGCGTTGTATCAGCGACCCAATACCCTAGGCCATGCGCGCTTGGGCATCGTGGTTGCAAAACGACTCGCACAGCGCGCGGTCACCCGGAACATGATCAAGCGGATTGCCCGAGAAGCATTCCGGCTCGCGGCACTGCCAGAGGTCGATTGCATCATTCGTCTGACTTCACCGGTGGTCAGCCGAGGTCAAAATGCCTCATCACTCGCCGTCAAGCGTGCGCTGGCAACTGAACTGAAACGTCTGCTCAAGCAGGCCTGGCCACCAGAACAGGCACCCGCCCAATGAAATCATTGCTGCTGCTACTGCTTCGCGCCTACAAGCTGGGAATCAGCCCGCTCTTGGGACAGCATTGCCGTTTTTATCCCAGCTGCTCCGAGTATGCGCAGCAGGCGATCATTGCGCACGGCGCGCGGCGTGGCAGTCTGCTCGCAGGTAAACGACTGATCAAATGCCATCCCTGGCACGCGGGCGGTCATGATCCCGTTCCAGCCGCCCATTCATCCCTCTGCGAACACGCGTCGCCACAGTCTTCGCGCGCCCGCATCTCCGTACACAAGCTCTGAATCACATCTTCCATGGATATCAAACGTACCGTACTACTGGTGATCTTCTCGATGTCCCTGCTCATGTTGTGGGACAACTGGAATCTCTACAACGGCGGCCCCTCGATGTTCGCGCCGGAACAATCCCCCGCCGCCGCCAGCACCACGACAAGCGTCAAGACAGAGGCCTCTGTTCCTCAAGCGAGCGCACCAGCCACAGCGGCCGCTAGCCATTCTGACGTGCCCGATGCTGCCACAGTGACGCAAGGCGAGCGCATTACCATCACCACCGATCTGCTCAAGGCCGACATCAGCACCGCCGGCGGCGAGCTGGTCCGTGTCGAACTGCTCAGGCACAAGGATGGCGCCGATCAAAGCAAGAATGTCGTGCTGCTCGAATCCGGTATGGGCCGCACCTATGTTGGCCAAAGCGGACTAATTGGTGGCAACTTTCCGAACCATCGATCAATATTCACTGCGCGAGAAGGCTCACGCACGCTTGATGCAGCCGGGTCGCCACAACTGGTGCTGGACGCCGAGCAGGAGGGTGTCAAGCTGACCAAAATCTACACCTTCAAACGCGGCGAGTACGAAATCGGACTGGCGCATCAGGTGAGCAATGCCAGCGGTTCGGCCGTCTCGCCATCGGTTTACACACAACTCGTGCGTGATGCGAGCAAGCTCGAGGGCGACTCCCGCTTCTACAGCACTTTTACCGGTCCCGCGTTGTACACAGACGCGGAAAAATTCCGCAAAATTTCATTCGAGGATATCGACAAGGGCAAGAATCCGGCTGCCGTGCAATCGCCCGATGGCTGGATCGCGATGGTCCAGCATTACTTCGTGTCGGCATTCCAGCCGCTGGACAAAGGCCAGCATGAACTCTTCACCCGCAAGATAGGCAACGATTTGTACGCTGTCGGCACAATCAGCCAAATGAACAGCATTGCACCGGGAGCCTCAGCCACCGTCGAAGGCAAACTGTATGTGGGGCCTCAGGAGTCCGACAACCTGGAAAAGTTTGCGCCAGACTTCGATCTGGTAAAGGACTATGGCTGGTTGACCATCATTGCCAAACCCATCTTCTGGCTGATGACACAAATCCAGAAAGTTCTGCATAACTGGGGCTGGACCATCATCGTCCTGACCATCCTCATTAAACTCGCATTCTTCCCCTTGTCAGCGGCGAGCTACCGTAGCATGGCCAAGATGAAACTGGTGACGCCCAAGATGACCGCGATCCGTGAGCGTTACAAGGGGGATCCACAGCAAATGAATGCGGCCATGATGGAGCTGTATAAAACCGAAAAGATCAATCCGCTCGGCGGCTGCCTGCCCATTCTCGTGCAGATCCCGGTGTTCATCGCGCTCTATTGGGTGCTGCTGGCCAGCGTCGAGATGCGCCATGCGCCCTGGCTCGGCTGGATTCAGGATCTGGCAGCACCAGATCCTTGGTACATCCTGCCTGTCGTGATGGCGGTCTCCATGTTCGTGCAGACCAAGCTCAATCCGACACCGCCGGATCCGATCCAAGCGAAGGTCATGCTGTTCATGCCCATCGTATTCTCGGTGATGTTCTTTTTCTTCCCTGCAGGTCTGGTGCTGTACTGGGTCGTAAACAACCTGCTCTCAATTGCACAACAATGGGTGATCACTAAGCAATCCACGCAGGGCAAGGCCTGAGCCTCCCTCTAAGAGGTTTCTGAAAAGTCCGTCGCCCATGGCCACGGACTTTTTTTTATTGCGGATAAAATCTCCGCATGTTTTCTGATTCCTCTCCTATCGCAGCGATCGCCACCGCGCCCGGCCGGGGCAGCATCGGCATTGTCCGCCTCTCGGGCAAGGGGCTCATGGCCGTCGCGCGCGAGGTCTGCCGGCTGGGCAGCGCGTCTGAACTACAACCACGTCATGCCACCTACCTGGATTTCATTCATGCCGATGGCAGCGTGATCGACTCGGGTCTAGCGATCTGGTTCCCGGCGCCACACTCCTACACCGGCGAAGAAGTGCTGGAGCTGCAGGGGCATGGCGGTCCGGTGGTCATGCAAATGCTGCTTAATCGCTGTCTCGACGTGGGGCAAGCCATCGGCCTACGACTGGCCAACCCAGGCGAATTCACCTACCGCGCCTTCCGAAACGACAAAATGGATCTCGCGCAGGCTGAGGCGGTATCGGATCTGATCGAAGCATCGACCGAGGCTGCAGCAAAGCTCGCCACACAATCGCTGTCCGGTGCGTTCTCCCAGATCATTCATCAGCTGATCGAACAGGTGATCCGGCTGCGCATGCTGGTCGAGGCGACGCTTGACTTTCCCGAAGAAGAAATCGAGTTTCTTGAAAAATCTGACGCGCGCGGCCAATTGCAGGCCATCCGGGATACGCTCGAGAGCGTCATTGCCCAAGCCGCCCAGGGCGCGCTGCTGCGCGACGGGCTGAAGGTGGTGCTGGCGGGCCAACCTAATGTCGGCAAAAGTTCGCTGCTGAATGCCCTGGCCGGATCCGATGTCGCCATCGTCACGCCGATTGCCGGAACGACGCGCGACAAAATCACCGAGACCATCCAGGTCGAGGGCATACCGATCAATATTATCGACACTGCTGGCATACGCAGTGAAAACGAAGCTGATGGCGAAGTCGAGCGTATCGGCATCTCCCGCACCTGGGCCGCTGTCGAGCAGGCTGATGTCGTGCTCCACATTCTGGATGCCAGTCGTGGGCCCACGCGTGCCGATGAGGATATCGTCAACCGTTTGCCGAGTCAGGTGCCGTTGCTGTGCATCTGGAACAAAATTGATCTGTCAGGACATAAGCCCTCCGTCGATGTCGAGCCTGATGTCACGCACATTTATCTCTCCGCATCCGAAAAGCTCGGCATGGATTTGCTGCGCAAGGAACTCTTGCGTATCGCGGGCTGGCGGCAAACGGGCGAATCGATCTATCTCGCGCGAGAACGTCACCTGCTGGCCTTGAAGGCGGCGCAAGCCCACATACAGACCGCCGCCGAGCTGGCGACTGAGCGCGACAGCGCACTGGATTTGTTTGCCGAAGAGCTCCGGCTCGCCCAAGAGCGTCTGGGCAGCATCACGGGGGCGTTCACCTCTGATGATCTGCTAGGTGTCATTTTCAGCCGCTTTTGCATCGGCAAATAAGCCCGTTGATTTGATAGCTCGGCCACGGCGGTCGAGCACGGCCCCACGCGCATCACAACTCGCTCGGCATCGGGCTTTGGAGGCACCATGCATGTGCGCCCCTGCGCGGCGGCACAAGTGCCATGCCTTGAGATTCTCCAAGGGCCACAATAAATCAGCCTGCCCTATGCAAATTAGCGCGCAAGGATCAAGTATCATGACAGCCGCGCTTCGCGCACAGATTGCACTCCCCGGAGACTCGACCGTGTCAACGTCCGCACAAGCGCCGGCCGCGCTGAAACTGGCCACCCTGATGCTTGCCGCCGCCACGACCTGCGTCGCCTCGGCGGCCGACGCCTCCAAAGTTGAAAACCTGCGCGTCACCAATGCCTGCAAATACTGCGACTTGAGCGATGCAGCGCTGTCCGGCATGGACTTGCGAGGCGCAGATTTCCAGAATGCCAATCTCACCGGCGCCAACTTGTCCGGCGCCGATCTCTCTCAGCGGCCCATGGAAAAGCGCACGCTATCGACAAACTTTGAAAGTGCAAACTTAAAAAAAACGAATCTGTCTGGCGCCAAACTGAGTGGCGCGAATTTTCTGAATGCTTTCCTGCGCGAGACCAACCTCGAAGGTGCCGACCTCAAAGGCGCTAGCTTCGCCTCGGCCAACCTCAAAGGCGCCAACCTCAAGGGCGCCAACCTCGATGGCGTCAAGCTGGAAGAAGCGAAAATCTGCAATACCGTGATGCCCGATGGCAGCGTCAATGACTCGGGTTGCTGATCTTTTGACATGATGGCGGCGTCTACGGGCTGCTGCCGTTATCGGCCGCACCGGGCCTAGCCCTCATCCCACAACGAGCGCAGCTCGGGCTTTTTGGACACCTGCGCTGCCAAGGGCAGCCCCATTTTTTTCGCTGTGGCTTTAGTCACTCGTGGCGCAGGTTCTGCGGCCAGTTTTTCTGTGGGGTAGGGCCGCAGCAGGGCATTCACCGTGTCTTCTGTTGCATGCAACCATTCCTGATACTGCGAGGGCCTTAGCAAGACTGGCATGCGCTTCTCATCGTTGGGGCGATGAAACTGCTGCATGAGCGGATGACTACTCGCGTTAATCGTCAACATCGTGAACGACAGTAGCGGTTGATCATTGACACCACCATTCGGCCGCCATTCCCACAAGCCGGCAATGCCCAGCACTGAACGATCAGCCTGGGCTATTTTCCAGCGCACGGCTGTTCCTGATGCGTAGCTGGGCTCATAAAAGGCATCCGCGGGCACGATGCACCATTGCCGTTTGCGCCAGGCATGACGAAACGAGGGCTTGTCTGCCACCGTTTCGCTACGCGCATTGTAGGTGTGGCGCGAGAGCGTGCGTTCTGCCCAGGGCGGCTGCATGCCGAAGCAGGCCGTCACGCACTCAAGCTGCTTACTGCCCTCATCAGCGATGCGCAGAATAGGCGCCTGATAACCCGGGAAAGTCTCTTCCGGATAATCTCCGTGACAGCCTATCCCGAAGGCTGCCTTGATGCCCTCGGGAGAGGGTGGCGTGTAGTTGGCACACATGCCCGCGTCAGTGTTGGGGGGTGACGATGCTCTTCGGCGCTCGGCGTTTGCGAAAATCAGCCTTGCGTATCAGACCATGAATACCCTTGGTGCGATCCACGACTTGCGACACATTGAAATCCGTAGCTGCCGACAGGTAGGCATAAGCCACGGCGCGGTCCATGCCCAGGATCTCATTCAGAAAGCGCACGGATTCGCGCACCGCATCTTTCATCGCCTCATTGAGATCGGGATTCAGGCCTATCGTGATCCAGTAATCGCGTGTCTCGCCGAAAGGTTTGCTCAGCGTGCCGGTCGCCGACGGAATACGAGGGTCACCTTTTTTTAACAGCGTCAAGCGGAACGTCGCTCGCATCGATTGCTCTAGCGCCGTGAGCGCCACTTCGCCATTGCCTTGCACCATATGCGGATCGCCCGCATAGAAATTTGCCCCTGGCACAAACACGGGAAGGTACACCGACGTACCCGCGCCCAGATCTTTCACGTCCATATTCCCGCCGTAAACGCCCGGCGGAACGGAATGCACGGGCTCCGTGGTATCTGCAGCCACACCCATTACGCCAATAAAAGGCGCCGTCGGAAAAGTGACTGTCGCACCATGCGCATTTTTCATCACGCCTTCCCATCGGCCGCGTGCATTTTTTTTGATCGGCGTAAATACCGACACGTTGTGGAATTTCTCTGGCTCGGTAGCACTGGCATCGGGTTCTGGCTTGGCGCCCTCAGGAAACTCTCCGGGTAGAGCCCCTTTGCCATGACGGTTCGAGATTACGCCATAGGGCACCCTCGGCGCGATGGCCAACACATCGACTTTCAGCACATCCCCCGGCTGCGCACCCTCAACCGCAACGGGTCCGGTCACAATGTGAGGTCCGTCCTTGCCGAAATCATGTGCCAGACGGGAACCGGCGATGGCTATCGCATCATTGAGGACCAGGCGCGCCGGCACGCCATGCTTGCCGAAGTACGTCACAGGATCTCGGCCCTGATCTTCCAACAGACCCTCGTGCGACACCGTATCGAAAATAACCGTCGCACCGGAGGGTACCGTCAACACCGCCGCGTTGGCCGCGTTCGGCAGATAACCCCATTGAATGGTGTCGAGTGTCGAAGGCACATAAAACACCTTGCCCACGCCCTTGAGGGTCAGACGGCCCGGCTTATCGGCGAGCGCTTGGAGAGGAAAAGCCATGGGGGCGGCCAGCACGAATGCCGGACATACGATGAGGGCCACAGCCATGACGAGGCTGCGCATGCAATTCTGTCGATTCATGATGTCCCGGGAAACCGTCAAAAAAGTTACCGGAACAAATTATCCCGTATTTCTCTGCGCGCTTCCTTCAGGCTGCCCGGCCATCAGCGGCCGGGTCATCTGTGCACCACTGAATCGACCATCTTTCAATAGCCACGACCCGATGCGTCCAGCGAGAAATTGGCGTGCTCAGTGGCTGATCATCCAAGGACGCTTGGAGGGAAACGCCTTGCTGCCATCTTGCCCACGCACGGTGGTGGTCTTCCTTGACGAGGCACAGCATCCGCAGCCCGCAGGGTGACGGTGGCTGACATAATTTTTCGAGCTGTGGGGCTCGTGCCGCGCCCGCTCGTTGGTTTCCATGGCCTTACGTGTACTGCCATCCAGCAGGGACAAGCCGGCACCCGCCACGATGACGCGCGCCGAGATGGTGCCGCAGTCCGGACAAGCTGCCGGGTCATTTCTTGCTGAGATACCGCGAATGGCCTCGAAACTGCCACAATCCGGGCATTCGTAATCATAGGTAGGCATGATGCTTCCTATCCATTCAGAACTGAGTTGATCGTCCCCCTGCCGTCGGGATAAGGCCTGACGGCAGGGTGGCTTGATTGATTTGCGTGTCCGACTATCGTTATCCGACCTTATTTGTCCGGCGACAGCGGCATCTGCACCGATCCATCAATATGTTTGACAGGACCTGCTGCGCTGGGGTTGATGTCGAAGTCGAAGATTTGTGTTGGTAGCCAGAGGGTCGCGCACGCATTCGGGATATCCACGACGCCGCTGATATGGCCCTGCACCGGTGCCGTTCCCAGAATAGAGTAGGCCTGCGCACCGGAGTAACCGAATTTTTTCAGGTACTCGATCGCATTCAGACAGGCCTGACGATACGCCACATGAACATCCAGATAATGCTGCTTGCCTTGCTCGTCAACCGAGATACCCTCGAAAATGATGTAGTCGTTGTAAGTCGGTGTAATCGGGCTGGGTTTGAAAATAGGATTCTTGATACCGTACTTTGCCATGCCGCCCTTGATCAGGTTCACGCGCATGTGCACCCAGCCTGCCATTTCGATCGCGCCACAGAAGGTGATTTCGCCATCGCCCTGAGAAAAGTGCAGATCACCGACTGACAAGCCAGCACCGTCAACGTAGACGGGGAAGAAAATTTTCGAGCCGCGCGATAAATCTTTGATGTCGCAATTACCGCCATGCTCGCGCGGCGGGACCGTGCGTGCACCTTCGGCAGCAACTTTCGCTTTCGCATCGCCCGTCAGCTTGCCCAGATGGGCAGTGGCTGCGAACGGAGGATTCGCCAGTGGCGGCACACGGTCGGGCTGGGTTGCGATGAAATCGACTTCGCGCTCATTCCACATGTCGAGCATTTTTTTATCGGGCAAACAGCCGATCAGTCCCGGATGAATCAGACCAGCGTACTGCACGCCGGGCACATGGCGTGAACTGGTAAACATGCCATGGAAATCCCAGATGGATTTCTGCGCCTGAGGAAAATGGTCGGTCAAGAAGCCGCCACCATTTTTCTTGCTGAAAAACCCATTGAAGCCCCACAGACTGTCTTGCTTGGCGCCGATATCGAGAAGGTCGACCACCAGCAGATCACCAGGCTCCGCGCCTTTAACGCCGACGGGGCCCGACAGGTAGTGAACCGTCGACAGATCGATGTCGCGCACGTCATCGGCACTGTCGTTATTTTTGATGAACCCACCTGTCCAGTCATAGGTTTCAAGAATGAATTCGTCGCCCGGCTTTACCCAGCAGGCCATCGGTATGTCCGGGTGCCAACGGTTGTGCACCATCTCATTGGAAGGAGCAGGCTTGCTCAGGTCAACCTTAATTAACGTATCAGCCATGGTATTTCCTTTTTAATCAGCGTTCATGAATTGGAAATCAAGAGGATCGCGCCTGAAGTCTTGTCCTCTGCCAGGTCAGGCGCTCGAAACCGGCCGTCGTGCCAATAGCCGGAGCAGATATCTCGCGGCTCAGCGACTCACACCGAGAGATAGCGGCTGATCGTCGCCTCGTCGACATTCGCTCGCGTGTTCTCGTAGGCGAATCGGCCTTTGTCGATCACGAAGAAGCGATCTGCGATCTCCATCGTGAAAGACAGCACCTGCTCGGAAACGATAATGGTCAACTCGCGGATCTTGCGGATCTCTTTGAGACTCTTGGCGATATCTTTGATGATCGATGGCTGGATGCCCTCGGTCGGCTCATCGAGTAGCAATACTTTCGGATTCGTCGCCAGTGCGCGCGCGATGGCCAGCTGCTGCTGCTGACCGCCAGACAAATTACCGCCACGACGGCCCCTCATGTCAAACAGCACTGGGAACAAGGCATAGAGTTCGTCGGGTACCTTGCCATTCGCTGAGGCGGGCAGTCCGGTCTGAATGTTCTCCAGCACCGTCATGCTAGGAAAGATCATTCGGCCCTGGGGCACATAAGCAATGCCGCTGGCCACGCGGTCATGGCTCTCCATGTGCGTGATCTCGGTGCCTTCGATGGTCACGCTGCCGCCTCGCGTGGGCAGGATACCCATCAGCGTCTTAAACAAGGTCGTCTTTCCCATGCCGTTACGGCCCATCACCGCCACGATTTCCTGCTTGCCGACAGCGAAGTTCAGATCATGAATGACCTCGCTCTGACCATATCCGGATGCTAGGTTGGTAACGTTGAACATAAATGCCTCCGTATGCGTGCCGAGAAAGTGTTAATGACCCAGATACACTTCAATGACCTTGGGATTGTTTTGAACCGCTTCCATGCTGCCCGCAGCGAGCAATTTGCCTTGGTGGAGCACGGTGACCTTGTGGGCAATCGATTTGACGAATTCCATGTCATGCTCAATGACCACAACTGAGCGGCCTTTGCTGATGCGCGCCAGCAGCTCAGCCGTTTTTTCTCGCTCGGAGACCGACATGCCGGCGACAGGCTCATCAAGCATCAGTAGCTCAGGTTCCTGCATCAGCAGCATGCCGATCTCCAGCCACTGCTTCTGCCCGTGCGAGAGCAGATCGGCCGTCATCTCGAGCAAATCCGTCAGAAAAATTTCCTCGGCGACTTGGTGCACGCGGTCCACCACATCCTGTGTACGCTTGAATGTCAGCGCACCGAACACGCCACGCCCGCGAGGAAACGACATCTCGAGATTCTCGAATACCGTCAGCGCTTCGTAGATCGACGGCGTCTGAAATTTACGGCCCACGCCGGAATGAACGATCTGATGCTCGGAGAGTTTGGTCAGCTCGATGTCCTTGAACTGGATGCTGCCCGAGGTAGCCTTGGTTTTTCCACAGATCAGGTCGAGCAATGTCGTCTTGCCCGCACCATTTGGCCCGATCACGACATGGACTTCATTACGGTCGACATAGAGATTCAAATCATCGACCGCTTTGAAGCCGTCAAAGGACACCGTCAATCCTTCAATCGCCAGTACCGGACGGTTGGTGGTGATACCACCGATAGCTCCAGCGCTCATTTCGTTACCTCCATGCCGGTCAGTGTGATGTCTTTGGATGCCAGGCTAGCGGGCCGCACACGGGATACCGGTTGTGTTTTGGACTGGGTCTTGGTGTTACCCGCCAGTTTGGAAATCAGCTTCTTGCCATGGCTTTCCCACAGTCCAACGATACCGTTCGGGAAGTACATGACCACCGCGATGAACAAGCCGCCCATGAGGAACAGCCAGAGTTCGGGCAAGGTCTCGGAGAAGTAGGTCTTGCCGTAGCTGACCAGCAGCGTGCCGTAGACCGCACCGAACAGTGACATGCGACCCCCGACCGCAGCGAAGATCACCATTTCAATCGACGGCACGATGCCAACGAATGAGGGCGACATGAAGCCCACTTGGAGCGTGAACATCGCGCCGCCAATGGCAGAAATGCCGGCGGCCGCGACAAACGTGAATACCTTGAAGTTCGCTACGTCATAACCCGAGAAGCGCACACGTTCTTCCTTGTCGCGCATGGCCACCAGTAATCGGCCGAGCTTGGAGGTCAGCACATAGCGTCCGAACAGAATGCACGCGATCAGCAGTGCGCAGCAGACGTAATAGAGAATCAACTTGGCGTTATCGGTGCGAATATCCCAGCCAAGCAGGGTCTTGAGATCGGTGATGCCATTGACCCCACCGGTCCAGCCCTGTCGGCCAATGATCAGGATGGTGAGAATGGCGGCAATCGCCTGGGTCACGATGGAGAAATACACATCCCCAACGCGACGCTTGAACATCGCAATGCCGACAATGAACGCCAATACCATGGGGACAGCCAACACCAGAATCAGCGTCAGCGGCAGGCTCTTGAACGGTAACCAGATCGCCGGTAGTTCGGTGAGCTGATTCCAGTCCATAAAATCCGGAATGCCGGGCGTGGACTGAATCTTGGTGCTGACCGGGTCAGAGGCCTCGAGCTTGAGAAACGCCGCCATGCAGTAGCCACCCAGACCGAAGAACACACCCTGGCCGAGGGAGAGAATGCCGCCATAGCCCCAGCACAGCACGAGACCCACGGCGACGAACGCGTACGACAAATACTTGCCCACCATGTTGAGGCGAAAGCCATTCAGCACCAGGGGGAAGATCACGAACAGCAGGGCGCACAACACAAGCAGACCTATGGTCCCCTCTTTGCCACCCAAGACTTTCTGGAATGCGGAGTTCATTTCGGATCCTTTCTTGACACTCGGGGATTACTTCCGGACCTTGACGGAGAACAGGCCTTGCGGGCGCATCAGCAGGATCAGGATCACCACCGATAGCGTGAGCACCTTGGCCAGCGAGCCTGTCATGAAGAACTCGGAGGTGGATTGTGTCTGCGCAATGGCGAATGCAGAGACGATGGTTCCGATCAGGCTCTGAGCACCCCCGAAGACGACGGTTAGGAAGGTGTCAACGATGTACAGCGAGCCGGAGGTCGGACCAGTGGAACCGATGGTCGTGAATGCCGCGCCGGCCACACCCGCAACGCCACAACCGAGCGCAAAAGTAGTGCGGTCGACCTTGCGCGTGTTTATGCCGACAGCGCCCGACATCATCCGATTTTGCATTGTGGCGCGGACCTGCAAACCCCAGCGCGAGCGGTATAGCAAGATAAAGATCGTGCCCGTCAGTACTGCGGTCATCGCCATGATGAACAGTCCGTTGAGCGGGATGTCAACGCCTTCAAAAGGCTGCACCGAACCCATCAACCAATCCGGCAGCGTGGCGCTGACTTCTTTTGCTCCAAAGGTGGAGCGGAAGATCTGCTGCATGATCAGTGACAAACCCCAGGTTGCCAGCAGCGTATCAAGCGGACGTTTGTACAAATGCGAAATCATCAGCCGCTCCACCCAGTAGCCGACGATGTAGGCTACGGTGAACGCGAGAACGATCGCACCAAAAAAATAATAGGGTTGCAGCACAGGGGCATAGTTGGTGGTCAACTTGGAGAGCAGATAGGTGGAATAGGCACCGATGGTGAGAAATTCACCATGCGCCATGTTGATCACACCCATCTGACCGAAGATGATCGCTAAACCCAGCGCCATGAGCAGCAGCACGCAAAAAAATGACAGCCCGTTAAATCCCTGCATCATCAGGATGCCGCCAAATTCAGATAACCAGTCCATGTTGACTCCTTGTGTGCTGTGCGCTTTGCTTCCGACGTACGGCCTTAGCGGCCGCGATCGAATTGCGCCTTGCGGCGCAATTCGATGTTTCACTCCTTACTGATAGCCTTTCGGGAACGGGTTCGGCTCGATCAGGCCGGACTCGTAGACCACCTTGAACTGGCCGTTCTTCTGCACTTCACCAATACGGGTCTTGGACCACAAGTGATGGTTCTCATGCAGCTTCACATAGCCTTCAGGCGCGGTCTTGAGCTCGATGCCGGGCGATGCCGCAGCGACCTTGTCCACATCGAAGGAACCGGCTTTCTCTACCGCCGCCTTCCACAGCCACGGGCCGAGGTAGGCCGCCTGAGTCACGTCGCCGATCACGGAATTCGGGCCATACTTAGCCTTGAACGCTTCAACAAACTTCTTGTTGTTCGCGTTATCGAGTGACTGGAAGTACTTCATCGAGGAATAGAAGCCCTCGGCATTCTCGCCGCCAATGCCAAGCATTTCGTCTTCAGTCACGGAAAGCGTCAGTACCACCTGAGTCTTGCCAGTGACGCCGGCTGCCTTGAGCTGCTTGAAGAAGGCAACGGTCGAGCCGCCCACAACGTCAACGAACACGACATCAGGCTTTTTCAGCTTGATCTTGTTGATCAGCGAGCCAAATTGGGTATTCCCGAGCGGGTAGTATTCTTCACCAACGACCTCGCCCTTGACGACATTCTCGATGTGCTTGCGAGCGATTTTGTTGGAAGTCCTGGGCCAGATGTAGTCGGAGCCAACCAAGAAGAATTTTTTCGCCTTCTTTTCTTTTACCACCCAGTCAAGACCGGCAAGAATCTGTTGCGTGGCTTCCTGACCGGTGTAAATCACATTCTTGGACTGCTCGAGCCCTTCGTAGAACGTGGGGTAGTACAACAGGCCATTTTCCTTCTCGACCACCGGCAGCACTGCTTTGCGTGAGGCAGAAGTCCAGCAGCCGAAAATCGCCGCTACGCGGTCATTCGACAACAGCTTCTTCGCTTTCTCCGCAAAGGTCGGCCAGTCGGACGCGCCGTCTTCCTGAATGATCTTGATCTTGCGGCCCAGGATGCCGCCTGCGGCGTTGATCTGCTCGATGGCGAGCCGCTCTGCCTGAATGGAGCCAGTCTCGGAAATCGCCATGGTGCCGGTCGCCGAATGTAGCTGACCAACGATCACCTCTGTGTCAGTGACTGCCAGTTTGGTGGTGTTGACGGCCGAGGTGGCGGGCGGTGCTGCGAACGACAAGCCCGGGAGGACAACAGCAGCGGTGGCGGCAAGTCCTTTGAGGACGTCGCGGCGACCAGCGGATTTGATGGATGGATCAGACATGCGGTGTTCCTTTCACGCGATGGCATTACAAAGAATTAACAGAGGAGACTGCCCGGAGCCTTGCATGCAGAGATGGACACAACGTGGAGATAACAACAACGATGCATCGTCGCCTGCGCATGGCTTGATGCGAGAGTAGTTTTTGCGGCCGTGACGCAGCAATACGCTGTTTGACGTACTGACCCAGGCAAGCGCAAGGTGCGAGCGGGGTAGAGAGGTTGCGAGTAGGGTTGATGTGATGTCGCCGACCCTCGGGCCGCACGAGCACCCCAGAATGGGGCGGCTCCCTCTCGTCTCCATTGGGGTGATTTGCGCCAAGCCAGTGAACAAAAGGGCCAGGTGCGCACCGCCATGGTGCGGCCCGCCGTGGGCTGGGCGAACAGTGAGACGCCTCATCGCGCGTACGTCATTTGACGTACGCGCCTAAACGGTTTTTTTCGCAGTGATGGGTTGTCCGGCGTTTGCTGCCGTCTTTCTGGTGCAAAAATTGCTGGTACTTTATTCCAATCTGATCGAGCTCACTTGTGAATTCCTCTTCCGTACAGCGCATTGTCAAAAGCCGCCGCGATTACAACACCTGGGTGGCCAATGAAACACTGGAAGACTACGCGTTGCGATACACGCCCATGAGTTTTCGCACGTGGTCAGAATTCAGGATCGCCAACACCGCCTTGGGTGCAGTGTCGTTTCTGGCGCTTGAAGCCATCGGCGCCGCGATCACGCTGTCCTACGGTTTTACCAATGCACTGTGGGCGATCGTCTGTGTGTCAGCTCTGATTTTCCTGACCGGCCTGCCCATCAGCTACTACACGGCAAAATACGGTGTGGACATGGACCTGTTGACGCGTGGCGCAGGCTTTGGCTACATCGGTTCCACCATCACTTCGCTCATCTACGCGAGCTTCACTTTCATCTTTTTTGCGCTGGAAGCCTCCATCATGGCGCAGGCCGTGCAAATGGCCTTCGGGATTCCGCTGGCGTGGGGCTATGTGCTGTGCTCGCTGGTGGTAATACCGCTGGTGATTCTGGGTGTCACGATGATCAGCAAGGTACAGGCATGGACACAGCCTGTCTGGCTGGTCCTAATGGTGCTGCCGTTCGTCGCTCTGCTTTGGCAGGATCCTAAAGCCCCGCTCAGGCTGATGCAATATACCGCTGGCATCCCAGACGGTGGGCGTTTCAATTGGCTGCTGTTCGGTTCGGCCGCGACGGTGGTTTTCTCGTTGATCGCGCAGATCGGTGAACAGGTCGACTACCTGCGATTTTTACCGGCGACGGGAGAGCACAACCATCGTCGCTGGTGGACGGCGCTGCTGCTGGCTGGCCCCGGGTGGATCGTCATGGGTGCGGCAAAGATGCTGGGTGGCGCTTTGCTGGCTTTTCTGGTGGTCGATCACCACCTCGATCCGGCTCGCGCAGTCGAGCCAACGCAGATGTATCTGGTCGCTTTCGGCTATGTATTCTCCGATCCGCGCTGGATCGCGGGTGCCGTTGCACTATTCGTGATCATCTCGCAGATGAAAATCAATGTCACCAATGCCTATGCAGGCTCGCTTGCGTGGTCGAATTTCTTCGCTCGGCTGACGCACAGTCACCCAGGACGCGCCGTCTGGGTGGTTTTCAACGTCGTGATCGCCATTCTTCTGATGGAGATCGGTGTATTTGCTGCGCTCAAGGAGGTGCTGACCATCTACTCCATGGTGGCCATTTCCTGGATCGGTGCTGTGGTGGCCGACCTGCTGATTAACAAGCCGCTAGGCCTCTCGCCGCGACACATTGAGTTCAAACGTGCGCATCTGTATGACATCAACCCCGTGGGCGTTGGCGCAATGCTGGCCGCGACGATGTTGTCGATGCTGGCGCTGCTGGGCTTGTTTGGTGATCTTGCTCGTGCCATGGCGCCTTTCATTGCATTGGTCACTGCGCTGGCCATGGCACCTCTTATCGCGCGAGCAACCAAGGGGCGCTACTATCTCGCCCGCTCTTCGTCAACGGCCAACGCGCATGCTCATCAGCAATGCGTAATCTGCGACAACCTGTTCGAATCCGCTGATATCGCGCACTGTCCGGCCTACGAGGGGAATATCTGCTCGCTCTGCTGCTCGCTGGATGCGCGCTGCGGGGATCGATGCAAGCCTGGCGCGGCGCTACCCGCACAATTTAAGCTCGTCAGCCGGGCGATTCTGCCCACGTCGCTGATGCGCCACCTGAAGACCACCGTTGGCAAATACCTGCTGATGCTGGCACTGTTTGCCTCGTTGCTGGGCGCCGTGCTGACAGCATTCTACTTCCTTGAATTGCCCTTCGTAACGCATCCGACGTTTGACGCCGATACCGACCTGCGAGCGTTGTTCATCAAATTGTTTGCTGCATTATTCTTGATGATCGCGATCGGTACCTGGTGGCTGGTCCTGAGCGCCACGAGCCGCCAGACTGCCCAGCAAGAGTCCGAGCGTCAGACCAAGCTGCTGCTAGCCGAGATCGACGCGCACCGGAGAACGGACGCCGAGCTGCAGCGCGCGAAAACTCACGCTGAAGCCGCCAATATGGCAAAGAGCCGCTTCGTGACAGGCATGAGTCATGAACTGCGCACGCCACTGAACAGCATCCTCGGCTATGCGCAAATACTGCAGACCGACCCCAACATTCCTGTTCATCGACAAAATGCGATTAGCGTGATCCGTCGCAGCGGCGAACACCTACTCTCCCTGATCGATGGCATGCTTGATATCGCGCGCATCGAAGCCGGCAAAATGCGACTGGAGACCGATCAGCTTTTACTGCCGGATTTTCTCGATCAGATCGTGCAGATGGTCGCACCTCAGGCAGCGCAGAAAGGCATCGGCTTTCATTTCACCGAGACCGGCCGCATTCCCCCGGCCGTCTATGCCGACGAAAAACGCCTGCGTCAGATCCTGATTAATCTGCTGGCCAATGCGGTCAAATTCACCGACCGCGGTTCGGTGACGTTGCGCGTCACCTATGCGCGCGAGATCGCCACCTTTGAGGTGGAAGACACCGGCATCGGCATCTCGGAAGAAGATGTCGCGCGCATCTTCCTGCCATTCGAGCGCAGCGACTTGGCGAATCAGCGCAAGGAAGTCGGCACAGGACTCGGCCTGGCGATCTCTAATATGCTCGCGCATATCATGGGCGGGGAGCTGAGTGTCACCAGCGTGCTGGGCCAGGGCAGTATCTTTAAGTTGCGTCTGTATCTGCGTGAAGTGCGCCAGCCGCTGCCACGCGATGAGGCAACCATACTGGCGAGCGGGTATGTCGGTGCGCGCAAGCGGCTGCTCGTGACAGATGATCAGGCATCTCAGCGCATCGTGCTCAAAGAGATGCTTGAGCCTTTGGGCTTTGAGATCATCGAAGCCGAGAGCGGGCCTGCCTGTCTGGCGGCCGTTGAGGAGACGCGCCCCGATCTGCTGCTGATGGATATCGCCATGCCGGGCATGGATGGCTGGGAAGTCTGCCGGCTGCTGCGCGAGAGCGGCTATTCCGATTTGCCCATTGTGGTTGTTTCAGCCAATGTCTTCGATCCGACCGCTCGGCAAAGCGACAGCATGTACTGCAACGATTTCATCGCCAAGCCCTTCATGCTGGCGGAACTCTTGTCCAAACTGAAGCTGCACCTGGGCATTGAATGGATTTCTGCCAAAGCGTCTGAAGCCAAAGCGCCACAGCCGCTACGACTCATACCACCGAGAACAACAATGACACGTCTCTCAGAGCTTGGCGCCATCGGTTTTGTGAAAGGCATTCATGCCGAACTGGATCGCATCGAGAAGGAAAATCTTCTCTATGCGCCGTTTTGTAACGAGCTGCGCTCACTGATAGACAGATTCCGACTCCCGGAATACACCCATCGTTTGAAGGAGTGGATGCATGACGACGTGGACCACCTTTGACGGAGACGTTGCCCTGATCGTTGATGATGTGCCCGACAACCTGGCATTGCTCTCGGATGCGCTGTCGGAGGCTGGCTACACCGTACTGGTCGCTACCGACGGCCTGTCCGCACTGGATCGACTTGCCATGGTGGTGCCCGACATTATTTTGCTCGACGCGGTCATGCCGGGCATCGATGGCTTCGAAACCTGCCGCCGCATCAAGCAGATGGAAGATGTGCGGCACGTGCCCGTGATGTTCATGACGGGTTTGACCGAGACAGAGCATGTCGTCAAAGCCTTCGAAGCGGGCGGACTCGATTATGTGACAAAGCCCATCGAGCCGGCCGAGGTGCTCGCTCGCGTAGCCACGCACATACGCAGCGCGCGCATGATGTCACAAGCGCGACATGCGATTGACGCCGTCTCGCATGCGGCCATCTCACTGAGCGCCGATGGCACGCCGCTCTGGCAGACTCGGCAGGCCGCCGAGTGGATGGACAAATATTTTCCAGGTGCGCAAGCGGCCTCCTCGTCGCTCCCCGTTGCTGTGGCGAGCTGGATCACACAGGCACTGGCGTTGACCGACCCGGAACCACTGGTAATCCATCAGAAAGACGATAGCCTGCATCTGACGCTCTCGCGTCGCAGACGGGAGCTGTTGCTGCTGCTCGAGGAGAAGCATGAACAAGTGCTGCCGTCGCTGGATCAGTATCAGCTCACGCCACGCGAGTTGGAGGTGCTCAGCTGGATTGCCAAAGGAAAAACGAACCGCGACATTGCTGAGATACTCGGGATGAGCCCTCGCACGGTGAACAAACATCTTGAGCACATCTTTGTCAAACTGGGCGTTGAGACCCGCGCTGCCGCCGCATCGCTGGTCGCAGGAAGGCTGCAAGGCTCAGAGAAATCGTGATTGTTTGATTCGGTCGTGCCCGTACGCACAACATCGACCCTCTCGCTTGGCCCCCAGTTCGTGTACGTACGTCGAATGACTTATTCCGGTTCGCAGCGACCGCGAATTATGCTTTCTTTGTTACTGCGCCCGATGTAGGCCATCGGACTCATCCATGGGAGAGCCACATGTATCACGGAGATATTTCAAGCAGCAAGGACACCGTCGGTGTCGCCGTCGTCAATTACAAGATGCCACGGCTGCATACCAAAGCCGAGGTTTTAGAGAACTGTCGCAAGATCGCCGACATGATCAAGGGCATGAAGGTGGGGCTCCCCGGCATGGATCTGGTGATTTTTCCGGAGTATTCGACGCACGGCATCATGTACGACGCCAAAGAAATGTATGACACGGCCTCTGCCATTCCTGGGGAAGAGACCGAGATCTTTGCCGAGGCCTGTCGTGCTGCGAAGGTCTGGGGCGTGTTCTCCTTGACCGGTGAGCGCCATGAGGAGCATCCGAACAAGGCGCCTTACAACACGCTGATCCTGATGAACGACAAAGGTGAGATCGTGCAGAAGTATCGCAAGATCATGCCCTGGGTACCTATCGAGGGCTGGTATCCCGGCAATTGCACCTATGTGTCCGAGGGCCCGAAAGGTCTGAAGATCAGCTTGATTATCTGTGACGATGGCAACTACCCGGAGATTTGGCGCGACTGCGCCATGAAAGGCGCGGAGCTCATCGTGCGCTGCCAAGGTTATATGTACCCGGCTAAAGAGCAGCAAGTGTTGATGGCCAAGGCAATGGCCTGGGCGAACAACAGTTATGTCGCCGTGGCGAATGCGGCGGGCTTTGATGGGGTGTATTCCTATTTCGGTCACTCTGCCATCATCGGTTTCGACGGCCGCACGCTGGGTGAATGCGGTGAGGAAGAGATGGGCATTCAATACGCGCAGCTGTCGATGTCGCTGATCCGCGATGCTCGCAAGAACATGCAATCGGAAAACCATTTATTCAAGCTTTTACATCGTGGCTACACCGGCAAAATCAATTCCGGCGAAGACAGCAAAGGGGTCGCCGCCTGCCCCTACGACTTCTACGCAAAATGGGTAAATGATCCGGAAGGCACGCAAGAAATGGTCGAGAAAATCACGCGTCCAATGGTGGGCACCGAGGAATGTCCGGTGCCGGGAATCCCGACCGCCGAAGCTGTCCACAAATAAACACGGTCCCTAGGCTGCTGGCCGAAGAACGCTGCCCACGCCGGTATTTTTCACAACGTTGTCATGCTCGCTGCTGCCGATATTGCTCAGTACCTGGTCAGCGAGGACCCGTATTACCTTCCTGTGCGCGACGAGCTGCAGCAATTCGAGGCTGCTTACTCGGCGCGCCTGCCCGTGATGCTCAAAGGGCCAACGGGGTGCGGCAAGACGCGTTTTGTGGAACATATGGCATGGCGGCTGGGTCGAGCGCTGATTACGGTGGCCTGCAATGAAGACACCACGGCGAGCGATCTGATCGGGCGCTTTCTTCTCGATGCCAATGGCACCTACTGGCAGGACGGCCCACTCGCGATGGCAGCCCGCGCCGGCGCCATCTGCTATCTCGACGAGGTGGTCGAAGCGCGGCAGGATACCGTGGTCGCAATTCACCCATTGACGGACACGCGGCGCAGCTTGCCGTTAGACCGCCGCAACGAGCTATTGCATGCCCATCCGGATTTCCAATTAGTGATTTCCTACAATCCGGGCTATCAGCGGCTCCTCAAAGACCTGAAGCCCTCGACCAAGCAGCGATTTGTCGCCATTGATTTTCACTACCCCGATCCCGAAGCGGAGGCGGCCATCGTAATGCACGAGGGTCGGGTCGATCATGAGACTGCGCAGGCGCTGGTCAACATCGCCAGCCGGATGCGTCACCTCAAAGGGCACGGGCTGGAGGAGGGTGCGTCAACCCGCATGCTGGTTCATGCGGCCACACTGATCGCGCGCGGCATTGCGCCGGCATCAGCTTGTCAGATGGCCTTGGTGCAGCCCATCAGCGATGATCCGGACATGCTTGACGCGCTCGGCGCCGTGGTAGCCAGCGTCATCGCCTGAGCCATGAATGCAGACCTCCGTCCGCTCTACGGGCTGGACGCTGCCCGCAACAGCCTGAAGTCTTATCTGCGCGCGCTCTGGGGCAAAGAATTCTCCTTGCAAGCTTGCGAGAAACCGTCGTCACAGCAGCGCGCCTTCATCTCCGATCTGGGGATTCATTTGCCGCGTCACTACCACTCGCATCGTGGAGCAAGCCTGAGAGCCTTGTACCGAGCGGCAGCAACGCATGCAGCGGCACATGTTCGTTATTCCACGCACCGTTTCGAGCGCGGCACATTACAACCCGTTCAAATGGCCATTATTGGCGTGCTAGAGGATGCCCGTGTTGAACAGCTGGCCATTGCCGAGCTACCAGGACTACGCGGACTCTGGCTACAGTTTTTTGATTCGCGAGCGGTTGACAGCAATAGCGCAGAAGCCCTGCTGCTGCGGCTGTCACACGCGCTGCTTGACCCTGCCCATCGGGACCCAAATCCGTGGGTGAGCGAGGCGGTTCGTCTCTTTCATCTCGCTCAAGGACGTGAGGATAGTGCGCTGACCTTGCGTGTCCTTGGCTCCAAGCTGGGCAATGATCTCGGACAGATGCGTGCCCAATTCAATCCGAAAACTTATGACGTCGAACCGATGTACCGGGATGACAATCTCTTTCTCTGGACAAGCACGGCAGCACCGCAAGAGACGCACGTCGAGAACATCGGCTTCGTTCATGAGGACAACGCTGCGGACACTCGCGAACGTTTTGATTACCGAGCGTCGGAGGAGGTGCGCGGCCGCCCGCGAGAGAGCACGCGTAGTGCGGAAGATAGCGAGGCGCATGATGATGCCTCGCGGACGCACTATCCCGAGTGGGATGCACGCATCGGCCACTACCGCGAGCGATGGTGTTGCGTTATCGAACGTGAGCCACCGAGCAGCGATCCCTCCGCCCTGCTCTCAACCATGCGCGCGCAGGCCTCGCTGGTGCAGCGCTTCGCGCAAGTTATTCAGGCACGAAAACAAGGTCAGGTGCAGCGCCTGCGCCGCCAGCGTGACGGTCAGGAATTCGAGCTGGACGCGCTGGTGCACGCGGCCAGTGATGTGCGCAGCGGTCGCCCGCCCGATGCGCGCCTTTACCGTCGCAGCGTGCGACACAAGCCTGATGTGTCCGTCCTGTTGCTGATGGATCTTTCGGCATCTACCCAGGTGATGACGATACCGACACATGGCGAAACTGATGCGGGCTCAAGTTTGCTGTCACTGATACGCCAAGCCTGTCTCTTGCTGGGAATGGCAACTGAACACAGTGGGGATCAGTATGCGGTTCACGGATTCCGCTCGAATGGACGCCATGAGGTGGAATATCTTCGCTTCAAGGAGTTTTCGTCGCCACTGGATGAGAAGGCGCTGGCCAAACTGTCGGGTACGGCCGGCGCCTGGTCAACACGCATGGGTGCCGCGATACGTCATGCCAGCCGTCAGATGCGGCACTGCCGCACTGCGCAGCGGCTGATTCTGTTGCTGACGGATGGCGCACCTCACGACATCGACGTCGTTGATCCTTCTTATCTCGTGCTCGACGCTGCACGCGCGGTGGCGCAGTCGGCCAGCGAGGGCGCGCCCGTATTTTGCGTGTCGGTGGATCCGGGTTCTGAGGCGTATCTGAGCAAGATCTTCGGCCAACATCATTATCGGATCATCGATCGTATCTCGCAGTTGCCCGAGCGATTGCCCGCGCTTTATCTGCGCCTGGCCCAGTGAAATTTGCGCAGAACGCGAGTCGTCGATGCCAAGAAACCCTTCGGCCTTGTGCGACAGTGCGCAACTTGGGAGAGTTATTGACCTCAGTCAGCTCGCTCGAAGAAGCCGAGGGCTCGGTTCTTGCGAACCTCGTTCCATGCAAACAGCTGGGCATGCATGGCGATCCATACCCCATGGGAAGATAAGCGTGAGGCGGTGATTGCCGACCCGAGGTTAAACATGGCGTCGGAGCCGACGATATCGTAGGGGACCATGGCACCCGTTAACACAATGGTCTTGGCCAGCTGAGCGCTGGCTATGACGGCGGCGGTTTCGCACAGGGTATCTGTGCCATGAACAATCACGATCCGGCCCTCCGGCGCCCCCTTGCACGCCGCAAGTATCTGCTGGCGGTGAATGTCTTGCATATCCAGCGAGTCCATCGCCATTAATGGCTCAAACGTAAACGACTCGGTCAGTCTTGCGCGGGCCAACGCTTCGGGCAAGACACTCTCGCCGAACGCCAGAGCGCCGTCGAGCGGGTTGTAGTGTTTATCAAAGGTGCCGCCAGTGGCGATGATGCGCAAGCTCATGATGTCCCGGTCAAATCGCTGCAATAGTGCTTATGTGCGCATGATAGCGCGAAGCCTGCGCATGCCTGACTGCCGCACGCGTTGCAGCGCATGGCGATACCAGAGCGAGATAAAAAAAGGAGTGGATTCGCAGGAATCCACTCCAAAAGTGCGAGGCAAGCAAGGCGAGGAACGACCTGTTTGCCCGCCATCCGAGACAAGATGGACTTTCATATTACGATTGCAGAGGCTCATTGATCCAATGCTATGTTGGCATGATTTTATGCATGATGTGCAGCACGGGGCGTTGCGGAAACCGTGCTGTAAGAATGCGCTGAGTATGGGCGCCAATTAAAGTGCAAAACGATCGATAAACGTTCATTTGCCTGATGAGATTGTCGGATACACTCTCATCTGTTGTTGACGCAAATTTGCTCATTGATGAAACCCATTGCTCCTGGCACAGTGATTTTCCATCGCTACCGCGGTTATGGCGTGGTGACCTCTGTCAATCTCATGACGGGTTGGGTCACTGCGCGATTTGCGAGCGAAGGACGCACACTGGATCTCAACCTGTCGTGCGATCAGGTACAGCACGCGGATGGAGAAGCGATACAGTTCCGCCGCGCCGCACCCGATCGCATGCCGCATGGGCGCCTAATGGCCATGATGCGCGAGTTGCACAAGGCGGGCTATCAGCGCTTGTATTTGTACAGTTGGCCCAAACCCTCTGGCTTGCACTGGCGCTGGCATGTGTTCACTGGCCCGCGGCAATGGATGCAACGCAGCTGGCGGGAAGGCTGGTATGGGTCGGGTGCTGAATACAATCTGAATCCGGTACTTGGGTGGGGCGATGCCCCCGGGGCATCGGCCCATGAGCTGGTGTCAGCACTGGCCCGCTTTGATCCGCAAGGCTTGTCTCGTGCTTTGGGTCGCGATGAGGACCACTCACAGTGGTTTGCGGATGTCTGCGATGCCCTGCTCCCCAACTACACGTATTCCCTGGGCTGGGATCAGCGCGATGGGGATGTACCCAAGCACCTGCCCGTAATACCACTGCGCAGCCACGTGGCGCCTTACTCGGGCGCGGCGCTGCCCTGGCCGCCGGGCTGGAGCAGACTCTGGCGCAACTTGCCACGGGTGGGTGCGTTGGCGCGTACGCTCAAAACAAATCCCTCTGACGTCCCCTCAGACGCCGATGGTTAATCTGTGCGATGCTCAGCTCTCGCTGACCCGGCAATAGCGTGATGTACTGGCCCGGGCGCAGCACACCGGGTTGTATAACGCTGAGATAAATACCGGTGTAACCCGTCTGCAGCATCTGCTTTGCGGCCTGTGCATAGCCCATTCGTGCGCCAAATTTGTAACATGGGGACCGCGGCTCTGTCACTTCGAGCAACACCTCCTCGATCTGCAGCCGATCGCCGACCCAAAGATCTGTCTCAAGTAGGCCTGTCGTCGTGAGATTCTCTCCCATCGCACCGGGGGAGAGAGGGGTGGTTTGTCTCAACAGACGGGCGCGAGCCTCGTTCCAGAAAACATAGTGCTCATGCGGGTAAAGGTAGACAGCCTTGTCCAGTCCGCCATGAACACTCAGATCGGCCTGTTCATCGCCCTCAATGCCGAGTGGCGCCACTCGCGCCGGTCTTCCCAGCGGTTGTTTGCGTATGCCCGAGACGACGCGCTGCGCGGTCTCCCCCTCAGTGACGAACAATGGCGCCACTCTGCCGGCATTGATGCTGAGGAGTCGTCGCTCGGACACGCGCGTTGGGGTCATCGTTGCGCCTCGGTGTTTAGCGAGCCTGCGCAATGTTGTTCACTGCTCTGCCGTGTAGCTTGTCGATGATGGCTTCAAATGCCGGCCGGAAGTAACGTTCATAACTGTCGGTCTCGACAAAGCCGATATGCGGCGTCGCGAGCACGTTATCCAGCTGCAGCAACGAAGCATTGACCGGCAAGGGCTCGACCTCAAACACGTCCAGAGCGGCGCCGCCGGGCCGTCCGGCACGCAATGCCGCCTCAAGGGCACCGGGCGCAATCAGTTCTGCGCGGCTGGTGTTAACAATCAGGGAGTCCTGCTTCATCAGCGACAAATCTTCATACTTCACGCCATGGCGCGTAGACTCCGAGAGTCGAAGATTCAAACTGAGCACATCCGACTCGGCAAACAACTCCCGCTGGGTTGTCGCGGCTCGGAAACCATCGGCGCTGGCCTTGTGCCGACTCTCCTCGCTACCCCAGACCAGGACACGCATGCCAAATGCCTCGGCATAGCGGGCCAGTCGCTGACCAATGCGGCCGTAACCCCAGATGCCCATGACGCGGGCATTCAATCCACTGCCTAGTGTGCTGTGCGCTGGCTCTAAGGCACTGGCCTGCCAGAGGCCTTGTTTCAGCAGGGCTGCATACTGAGGCACCTTTCTGCGCGCGGCCAGTATGAGCGCCCATGTCAGCTCCGCCGGGGCGACGGGATCGCCGCTGCCCTCTACAACGTCGATCCCGCGCGCGGCGGCCGCGGCGAGATCCACATGGGGCCCAATGCGACCGGTTTGGACAATCATTTTCAAGTTAGGCAGCTTGTCGATCAAGGCGCGCGTGAGCGCTGTGCGCTCGCGAATCAAGACCAGTGCATCCCTGTCGGCCAGACGTATCGTTAGCTGCCCCAGTCCTTTGGCGCTGTGATTGAAAATCTTCACATCAAGGCCGTCGAGTAAACGGAAGCAGGGCAGGTGGCGAACGCTGTCCTGATAGTCGTCCAGTATGGCAATCTTCATAAGGGTACCTTCGGGTGATGATCGGCAGACTTGCCCAGACGTTACAATAAGCCATTGGCCTATGGCGAGCACTGAGAATGTATCCAGCGTCACTACGACAGGCCGATACGCCGGCAAGAGCAAACGACGCGGCGCTCTCGCTAAGTGCCCTTGATCAAAACACACTCACCGTGATGAGCCAGCGCCTACCTCCTCTTCCCATGCGTGATGGCGTCTCAGCCAGTCGGGTCGGGCTGCCCTTGGGACGCTGGACGAGCCTGCGAGAGTTTTTCGCCTACCGTTTTCCTGATGTTCCGGCCCACCGTTGGGAGGAGCGGGCGTCGCGTGGTGAAGTCGTCGATGAGCGCGGCGATCGCTTGAGTCTGGACTCCCCTTATCGTGGCGGGGCATCAGTGTATTACTACCGCGAGCGAGCACGCGAGGAGCGCATTCCTTTTGACGAGAAGATCCTCTTCCTGAATGATGAACTGCTAGTCGTCGACAAGCCACATTTTCTGCCGGTGACGCCCGGCGGGAGGTTTTTGCGGGAGACCCTGCTCGTCCGACTCAAGCGAACAACGGGTATCGAGACGCTAACGCCTGTGCACCGGCTCGATCGGGAAACCGCAGGCGTCATGATGCTATCCGTGAATCCCTTAACGCGCAGTGTGTGGCAAGCGCTGTTCCGCCAGCGCGCTGTAGAAAAAATTTATTATGCGGTGGCTGCAGAAGCGCACGATATTGACCAGGCGTTTCCGCTGGAGCGGCAAAGCCGCCTCGTGCGCGATATCCAGTTTTTTCGGATGCGCGAAGTGGCAGGCGAACCCAATGCACACACGCGTATCGAGCGCATTGGGCGTCACGGCGACCATGCGCTCTACCGACTGTATCCGTTGACCGGCAAGATGCATCAACTGAGAGTGCATATGAGTGCGCTAGGTCTGCCGCTGCTCAACGATGGCTTTTATCCCGTTGCCCGCCCGGCGGGCCACGATGATTTCACCCAACCGCTCAAGCTGCTGGCAAAATCGCTCCGCTTTATCGACCCCGTTACGGGGACGCCGCGATATTTCGAGAGCGAGCGGCATCTCTGACCCACCACGGATAAACGCCTTCCCGTCGGGGTGCCCGCAACAATAAACAGAAAGCCTACGGTGTCCGAAAAAACTGCGCTCCCTTCAGAGCAGCCGCCTGAGCCAGCCATCCGGCGGGCGATCATTGCCTTGGCCATGGGGTCGTTCGGCAGCGGCATGTCGATGCGGGTCGTTGATCCCATGCTGGTGAGGCTTGCGGACGAGTTTTCGATCACGATCGCGCTGGCATCCTGGGCCGTGACGGTGTTCGGATTTGCTTACGGGATTTCGCAGCTCTTATATGGCCCTGTGGGGGATCGTTACGGCAAGGTTCGGGTGGTGGCCTATGGGTGTGCCGCTTGTAGTATAACGGCGCTCTTATGCGGTGCCGTGCCGGATTTCGAGGCTTTACTTGTGGCCCGTGCTTTGGCTGGTGCGACGGCTGCGGCTGTCATACCGCTGTCTATGGCGTGGATCGGCGATGTGGTGCCGTATGCCTATCGACAACCGGTGCTTGCGAGATTCCTGATCGGGCAGATACTGGGGCTCTCGGCTGGTGTCGTCATTGGTGGATTGAGCGCCGATTACCTCGCTTGGCGAATGCCCTTCGTACTGATTTCGATCTGGTTCGCCGGCACCAGTATTTACCTTCACCGAATCAATGCTGTATTGCCGGCTGACGCACGGGCCATGCACGTAAGTGAAGCAGCAGGATTTCGCCGAATGTTTATCGAATTTCGGCATGTCCTCCAACGGGCATGGGCTCGGCAGGTCTTGCTGACGGTCGCCCTGGAGGGTGCGGTGACGTTTGGCGCCCTAGCCTTTGTGCCAGCGCATCTGCATTCGACTTATGGATTGTCGCTGGCATCCTCGGGGTCGCTAGTCATGTTGTTTGGGCTCGGGGGCCTGATTTTCGCGTTGCGCTCGCATGCGATGGTCCGTCGATTGGGAGAGGTGGGTCTGATCAGGGGTGGCGCGTTATTGATGGGATCATCGCTAATCGTTCTGGCAATGACCCCGTTCTGGTGGCTGGCTTTTCCAGCGTGCTGTGGCTTTGGGCTGGGTTTTTACATGTTTCACAATACCCTGCAGATCAATGCCACGCAGATGGCGCCCGAACGGCGTGGCGCCGCAGTCGCCGCATTTGCCTCCAGTTATTTCCTCGGCCAAGCGCTCGGCGTCGCTGCCGGTGGTGCTGCGCTATCCCTGATTGCGACCCGAGGGGTGTTGACCGTTTCGGGCGTGCTGGTCGTTCTGATTGGATTCAGGTTTGCCATGTTGCGGCAACACCGGGTGGACTGAAGATGCTGTGACTGGCGGTTGTCGTTGAGCGCACCCTCGGCGGTGAGCTCTCTGCACAAAGCCAGCGTAGCTCAAGAGCGTGCAGCAAAGCTGCGCAGCTCGGCAGCCAGGTTAGGCTGAGTGGCATCCAAATCACGGGCCATGTGCTGTAGCGCGCGAATACTGTCAAGGCGGCGCTCCTGATCGCTAAGGGCGGGGGCTCTCAGCCCAAAAAGATCGCTCAACCAGTGTGTAAAGCCCCAGATCTGGGGTTTCGAAGTGACGGCCGGGATAACGGTTGCTTGCATAAATTCACCAGTTTGTTATTAATAAATGTTGCGCCGCAGTATAAAACAAGGTTAAGATATAAATACAATTTTGTTTTTAAATGTCTGCGATAGTTTTTACATATAACTTGCGGGCTGAGCACCTATCTCGTCAGGTTGATAGCAAAGCGATAATGCCGGCGACAGCACAACCATCGGGTACGGTGTTGGCAAGGCCTCAAGCGACCTTGCCAGGTAGGTTCTCAGCCCATCGCCTAGCGTTGGAGCGCGAGTATGAGCTTTTTAACCTTGGATTTAAATTTGCTGCGAGTCTTCGATGCCGTGATGACCGAGCAAAACCTGACGCGGGCAGCCAGTCGGCTGGCTATGACACAGCCCGCGGTATCCAATGCGGTCAAGCGGCTTCGAGATGCGCTGGGCGACGAGTTGCTCATCCGGACCGCTCACGGTGTCAAGCCCACTGCCCGGGCTGAGTCCCTATGGCCAGCGGTGCGGCGAGCATTGTCCGATCTTGAAGAGGCTGTCGCACCGCGCAGTTTCGAACTGGCGAAAGCCAACGCCACTTTCCGAATGGCGATGGCCGATGCGACCGCCGGCCTGCTATTACCGCCACTTGTGCGGGTCATCGAGAAAGAAGCACCCGGCATTGATATTCGGATGGTACCGCTCACGACGCGCGAACCAAGGCCGCTACTGCTGCGTGGAGACATCGACCTGGCGATTGGATTTTTCCCGGGCGTGGTGGCCCAACTGCAAGGTGCAACGGAAACGCCGATACGTCATGAGCGTTTATTTGCCGGGAAGTACGTGTGCGTGATGCGCAAGGCACATCCGCTGGCAAACAAAGAGCTGTCGCTGGAATCCTATTGCCACGCTAATCATTTGCTGGTGAGCTTTTCCGGACGGGCGCGTGGTTTGGTAGATGATGCCTTGCTATCGTTAAACAAGGAGCGCCGCATCTTATTGACCGTGAATCAATTTTTCACCGCGGGCAAAGTGGTCGCTCATTCTGATCTCATCATGGTGCTGCCGCGCCATCTCATCGAAGCCACCGGGATGACTGAGGCCCTTGTAGCAAAAGAACTGCCATTTCCTATGCCGGAAGTGCACATCGACATGCTATGGCACGAGCGTGATGCACGAAGCCCCGGCCATCAGTGGTTGCGAGAACAGCTGCGCAACTCGGGCTCACTGACAGCCTTTGTCCAATCGTAGCAGTGCACTGTACGGGGGGTGTTCGAAGATCTTTGTTACTGGTATCAATGTATTAAAGATTGTATTGAAAACTGATAATGATAGATAAGCCGATCTCTTTTCTGTGGATAAAGCTAATTTTGTGTTTTGGGTCAGACAGTTAGAAAAAGGATAAAGACCGAATAGGTGGGTAGGTCATCCAGGACAAGTTCTGCATAATTAAGACCATCGAGCGTAAAACTGCGGTTGTTCACGTTTCCTCAGACAGTTGTCCCTTAGTTTGTCCACATGCTCAGAATCCTCGTGCAAGCGGCAGGACGCGCTCAGGAATGCCACAGGTTGGTCATCAGTTGAAATGCCGTGTTGATGCACATTTCCTGGCGCCGCTGTGCAAGGCAAATGAACGATAACGCCGTGCTCACACTCACGCGATCGGCAATCACCAGTCCATGGGCCTGTGCTTCTCGCAGCGCGATCGAATCTCGAACCAGTGAAAGACCCACGCCGGACTTGACCAAATCGAGCATCGATGCTTCTTGATCGACCAGGGCTACTTGATGGGGCTCGACGTTATGAGTGGCAAAGGATCGGCGGAGCAAGCGATTGTGTACAGATTCTGGCGGAGCCCAAATCCATGGCAGTCGGGCGAGCTCATCCCAATCTTTCCCAAGGACGCGCTGCTTCCAGCCTTGTGGGGCGACCACGCTGTAATTGAATGTGGTTAGGATGATCGTGTGACACTGCTTGTCGGGTTCACCAAGGTAATAGCCAACATCGAGCGTACCGTCACGGAGTTGTTGCTGGACCCATCCGGACATTCCATGTTGGAGTCGTGTCGATATTTGGGGATGGGCTTCTACCAGTCGACGCAAGAAAGCGCCGAGTCGCGTGAATTCCGGATCCAGGATCGTCCCTATCGCCAACTCCCCCGAGAGCGTCGAATGTAATGCACGAGCTGCGTGGAGTAGTTCAGTGCTGCCCTGGAGGACTTTTTCAGCCAAAGGAAGGAGTTTGCTTCCGTCGCTGGTGAGGCGCATACCACTAGCGTTTCGCTGAAAGAGCATTACGCCCAGACTCTGCTGCAATGATTTGATTTGCAGACTCACGGCGGGTTGGGTCAGGCTGAGGCGTTGCGCTGCACGAGTCAGGTTGCCTTCTCGTGCAACGGTAACAAAAGCCCGTAGCTGAATCAGGTCCATGGCCTTAAGGCGATGTTTTATAAGATTTCTTTATGGAGATGTTGATGATAACTCATTGGATTTTGCCAAACACCCTGGAGTAAGCTGAAATCAAGGTAAAAGTTGCTGTGGTGTTGGCCACCATAATCAAAAGGAAAACTTATGACAAGCAGGCTGCCGGTGATTGCCCATTACATCCATGGTCAGGCGGTGGCCTCGACCAGCGGCCGCTTACAGCCCGTATTCAACCCGGCAACCGGCGCCCCCATAGCGGAGGTGGCGTTGGCAACTCAAGCCGAAGTTAATGCTGCGGTCGCTGCGGCTCAGGCTGCCGCGCCGGCCTGGGCAGACACAGCCCCACTGCGGCGGGCAAGAGTGCTGTTCAAGTTCAAAGAACTGATTGAGAAATACCACGATGACCTCGCTGCGATGATCACGCGCGAACACGGCAAGGTGTTCAGTGATGCCAAGGGTGAAGTGGTGCGTGGGCTGGAGATCGTGGAATTCGCTTGCGGCATTCCTCAGCTGCTTAAAACTCAATTCACGGACAACATTGGAGGCGGCATTGATAACTGGCAGCTCAGGCAGCCGCTGGGGGTAACAGCGGGGATCACACCCTTCAATTTTCCGGTGATGGTGCCGCTGTGGATGGCACCGGTTGCTATCGCTTGCGGTAACACGTTTGTGTTGAAGCCCTCGGAGCGTGATCCATCGCCTTCCCTCTTGCTTGCTGAGCTGTTCAAGCAAGCCGGCTTGCCGGATGGTGTTTTCAATGTTGTGCAAGGCGATAAGCTGGCCGTGGATACCCTGCTTCACCATCCCGAGGTGAAAGCGGTGTCATTTGTGGGATCGACACCCATCGCGGACTACATCTATACCGAAGGCACGCGCCGCAAAGGAGGCTATCCGTTGCGCGTGCAGGCACTCGGCGGCGCTAAAAATCACTTGGTCGTCATGCCAGATGCAGATCTCGACCAGGCGGTCGATGCTTTGTTGGGGGCGGCCTATGGCTCGGCGGGTGAGCGCTGTATGGCGATCTCGGTGGCGGTGGCAGTGGGGCAAGTGGCCGACACACTGGTCAAGGCGTTGGTGCCTCGCGTAAAGGCGCTCAAGGTCAAGAATGGCATGGACCCAGACGCTGAGATGGGACCCTTGGTAACGGCCGCGCACAAGGCCAAGGTCGAGTCGTACATAGCAGACGGCGTGGCAGCAGGCGCAAGGCTGTTGGTGGACGGGCGTGATGTGAAAGTGCCGGGACATGAACAGGGCTTCTTTTTGGGGGGATCGCTGTTTGATCATGTCACACCAGGAATGCGCATCTACCAAGAAGAAATTTTCGGTCCGGTGCTCAGCGTGGTGCGTGTGCCGGATCTGGGTGCGGCCATCGAGTTGATTAACCGCCACGAATTTGGCAATGGCGTGTCGATTTTCACCTCCGATGGTCATACGGCGCGCGAATTTTCCCGGCGTATCGAAGTGGGTATGGTCGGGGTCAATGTGCCAATTCCGGTGCCGATGGCCTGGCACTCATTCGGCGGATGGAAGCGTTCGCTGTTCGGGGATGCGCATGTGTATGGTGAAGAGGGCATACGCTTTTACACGCGCTACAAATCTATCATGCAGCGCTGGCCAGAATCGATCGCCAAGGGTGCGGAATTCACGATGCCGGTCGCTAAATAAGCAGGGGAACTGACTATGCGCTCGTCGTCTTCTGCGCAGCATGCGGGCAAGTATGACTACATCATTGTCGGGGCGGGCACCGCTGGCTGCGTGCTTGCCAACCGGCTGACGCAAGATCCTGGGGTATCGGTGCTGCTGCTTGAGGCCGGCGGCAAAGACGACTACGTGTGGATTCACATTCCCGTGGGCTATCTGTACTGCATTGATAACCCGCGCACCGACTGGCGCTTCCGTACGGAGCGCGAGGCCGGGTTGAATGGCAGGAGCCTGATCTACCCCCGAGGGAAAGTATTGGGCGGCTGCTCATCCATCAATGGCATGATCTACATGCGTGGCCAGACGCTTGACTACGACACCTGGGCCGATCTCACCGGTGACGAGAGCTGGCGCTGGCAGAATGTCTTGCCGATCTTCATGCAGTCAGAGGACCATCATGCCGGCGCGAGTCCATTCCACGGAGCCGGTGGTGAGTGGCGCGTTGAGCGCCAGAGATTGCGCTGGGAGATCCTCGACGCTTTTCGCGCCGCCGCTGCGCAGACCGGGATTCCCCCCATCGACGATTTCAACGGCGGCGACAATGAAGGCTGCGGGTATTTTGAAGTCAATCAGCGCAACGGCATTCGCTGGAACACAGCCAAAGCGTTTCTCCGCTCCGTGCAGAAACGGCACGGCAACCTTGACATCATGACGGGCTGCCACGTACGCAGACTGACCCTGGAAAAAACGCCTGCGGGAACCGTGTGCCGCGGCGTGGAGTTTCAAGGGGGCGGTCAGCAGTGGTTTGCAGAAGCCCGGCACGAGACCCTGTTGACTGCCGGGGCTATCGGTTCACCTCAGATATTGCAGTTGTCGGGGATCGGTCCACCGGGTTTGCTCTCGCAGCAACAGATTCCCATCGCCGTTGACTCGCCTGGCGTCGGCGAGAACCTCCAAGACCACTTGCAACTGCGAATGGCGTTCAAAGTCCATGGCGCAAAGACCCTGAACGTGATGGCCAATCGCTGGCTTGGCAAGCTGCAGATCGGACTTGAGTATGCGCTCTGGCGGAGCGGACCGATGTCGATGGCGCCGTCACAGCTCGGTGCGTTTACCCGCTCGGATCCGTCACAGTCGTCGGCAAATATTCAATACCATGTACAACCTTTGTCCCTGAACAAGTTCGGTGAACCGCTGCATGACTTCCCGGCGTTTACGGCCAGTGTGTGCAACCTTCGGCCCACAGCGCGCGGCCATGTGCGGATTGTCTCGCCCGATCCGCTGGTCGCACCGGCGATAGCGCCGAACTACCTGAGCACACCGGAAGATCGGAAAGTGGCTGCGGACTCCTTGGCACTGACCCGGCGCATCGTGCAGGCGCCGGCGCTGCAAGCCTACGCGCCCCAGGAGTTCTTGCCCGGGCATCAATACCAAACGGATGAGGAGCTCGCTTTTGCCGCCGGCAATATCGGGACCACGATTTTTCACCCAGTGGGTACCTGCAAGATGGGCAGAGCCGACGATTCCCTTGCCGTTGTTGATTCGCGCCTGCGGGTGCGCGGCGTGTCGGGCCTCAGGGTGGTGGATGCCTCAGTGATGCCGGTGATAACTTCAGGTAACCCCAACTCGCCGATCATCATGATCGCTGACAAGACAGCGGCCTTGATACGCGCCGAAAGAGAAGGGCGGTCGGGGCCGACGGAAGCGCCAGTTGCTTCGGCCATACACCAATAGATACAATACCATTTTTGATAGTAAACACTAACGAAGCGCTCGTTGTGGCACGGCAAGGGTGGACATTATGGACATCCTGACCAACGACTATTTCTTGCTTGCGATAGCGGCAGTGCTGGCGGGTCTGATTGATTCGGTCGTCGGTGGCGGTGGCCTGATCCAGCTTCCTGCCTTGTTGAGTGCATTGCCGCACGCAGCGCCAGCCAGCCTGTTCGGCACCAATAAATTGGCGGCTATCTGGGGAACCGCTTTTGCCGCACGCAGCTATGCCAAGCGGCTGACCCTGATGTGGAACCTTGCTTTGCCTGCCTCGGTAGCCGCATTGATTTTCGCATTCCTTGGCGCTCGCGCCGTTTCGCTCGTTCCACAAGACCTGCTTCGCAAAGCGCTTCCTTTTCTGCTCTTGGCGGTCGCGGCGTATGTCTTTCGCCGTAAGTCATTTGGCAGTGAGTCGAGGGCCGAGGAGAGGGTAGCCAACCCCACACGGCGTGCGCTGCTGACGGGTGCGGTCATTGGCTTTTATGATGGGCTATTCGGGCCGGGCACAGGCAGCTTTCTGATTTTTCTGTTCGTCCGCTTTTTTCATTTGGATTTTCTGCAGGCATCCGCAATCGCCAAGGTGGTGAATGTCGCTTGCAATTTCGCGGCGCTGAGCTGGTTTGCGGCGGCAGGCTTCGTCATCTGGCCGCTAGGACTGCTTATGGCTGTTGGCAACATCACCGGCGCCATCATCGGAACCCGTCTGGCGCTGGTCGGCGGAACAGGGTTTGTTCGTCAACTTTTCCTGGTCATGGTTGGTCTGCTGATCGCCAAGACCGGCTACGACGGGTTTTTCAGGCACTGATGGTTTCACGTGAAACACGCCGGCTTTACTCCTTGGCCCTGAGGCGCGGCGCCCAGGTTCCACGTGAAACAAAGCCGTGGCGATCTCTCTCCAGGGCTTGTACACAGGTCCTCCACAGAACATCCACAGTAAATCCACAGCCCTCCGCGCAGCAAAATTTTGACGGGTCCGTCCTGAAGCCCGCGCTGCCCGGACAAATGCTCGTATAATCCAGCCTCCGCATTTCCCCTTCGCGCTGTTGGTTCCCATGGAATTTCCCTCCGAGTTTGATGTCATCGTCGTCGGCGGCGGCCATGCCGGTACAGAGGCCGCGCTGGCAGCTGCGCGCACAGGGCAAAAAACCTTGCTGTTGACGCACAACATAGAAACTCTGGGTCAGATGTCCTGCAATCCCTCCATCGGAGGCATTGGAAAAGGCCATTTGGTGCGAGAGGTCGATGCCATGGGTGGTGCTATGGCGATTGCTACCGATGAAGCCGGGATACAGTTCCGTATCCTGAATTCGTCCAAAGGACCGGCCGTACGTGCCACGCGCGCCCAGGCAGATCGGCTGCTGTATAAGCAGGCGATACGCTCGAGACTCGAAAACCAGCCCCATCTCTGGCTATTTCAGCAGGCGGTCGACGATTTGACGGTCGAGGGAGACCGTGTCACGGGGGTCGTAACCCAAGTAGGGATCCGTTTCCGGTCGCGGGCTGTGGTGCTGACAGCGGGCACCTTCCTGGATGGCAAAATTCACGTTGGGCTGAACCAGTACGCCGGCGGACGGGCAGGGGATCCGCCCGCGACCTGCCTATCCTCTCGCTTGAAAGAGCTGCAGCTGCCACAAGGCCGCTTGAAAACGGGCACGCCGCCGCGTATTGATGGCCGTAGCATCGACTTCTCGCTGATGACAGAACAGCCTGGCGATAGCAACCCGATGCCCGTGTTCTCAGTGATGGGCAGCGCTGCCATGCATCCGCCCCAGCGCTCCTGCTGGATTACGCATACCAATCTGAAGACGCATGACATCATTCGTGGTGCTCTGGATCGAAGCCCCATGTTTACGGGGGTGATCGAGGGCATCGGCCCGCGATATTGCCCCTCGATCGAAGACAAGATCCACCGCTTTGCGGACAAGGATTCGCACCAGATTTTCCTTGAGCCCGAAGGCCTGACGACGCACGAGTTCTATCCGAACGGCATCTCGACCAGCCTGCCTTTTGATGCCCAGCTGGCTCTGGTGCGCTCGATGCGCGGTCTGGAAAACGCCCACATTTTGCGGCCGGGTTATGCCATCGAGTACGACTACTTTGATCCGCGCGGGTTGAAGGCCTCGCTGGAGACCAAAGCGATCAGCGGCTTGTTTTTTGCCGGGCAGATCAACGGCACGACGGGCTATGAGGAGGCGGCCGCACAAGGTCTGCTGGCCGGCTTGAATGCAGCCTTGCAGACACAGGGTCGTGAAGCCTGGACCCCACGCCGAGATCAGGCCTACCTTGGGGTGTTGGTCGATGATCTGGTCACACAAGGTGTGCAAGAACCTTACCGAATGTTCACCAGTCGCGCTGAATACCGGCTCAGCCTGCGAGAAGACAACGCAGACCTTCGCCTGACTGAGATTGGACGGCAACTCGGCTGTGTCAGCGATGCGCAATGGGAGACGTTTGAACGTCGGCGCGAGGCGATTGCCAAGGAACTTGAGCGGCTCAAATCCACCTGGGTCAATCCTCGGATGATTGCCGAGGCGGAAGCAGAGCGTATTTTAGGTAAGGCCATAGAGCGAGAGTATGCACTTACCGACTTGCTGCGCCGACCCAATGTGACCTATGACCAGCTAATGACGCTGACAACCATCGAAGGGCGTCGCTTCGACAACCCCGAGCTCGATCCGGCGGTGGCTGAACAAGTCGAGATACAAGTCAAATACGCCGGTTACATCGATCGACAGGCAAAGGAAGTGGAGCGTCACGATCACTACGAGAACCTGAAACTCCCTGAAAACCTCGACTACCTAAGCGTGCGCGCCTTGTCCATCGAGGTGCGCCAGAAGCTCCAGAAGCACAGGCCGGATACGCTGGGTCAGGCATCGCGCATAGCGGGCGTGACGCCTGCTGCGATCTCCTTGCTGCTGGTGCACTTGAAGAAGGGTGGATTCCAGCACTTGGCCACAGCCCACGATCGCACGGACGCCGCCTGAATGTCGGTCGAGGTGCAATCGCTTCGCGAGCCGTTGACCGCCGGCGCGCATACGCTCTCGCTACACATCAGTGAGACGCAAATTGGAAAATTGATGGCTTATGTCGCGTTGCTGGCGAAGTGGAATGCCGTCTACAACCTGACCGCCGTGCGCGACCCTCAGCACATGCTCACGCAGCACTTGCTCGATTGCATGGCAGCGCTACCCGCGTATTCGGGTGCCCGGCGCGTGCTCGATGTGGGGTCGGGCGGTGGTTTGCCCGGCATTGTGCTGGCTATTTGGGCGCAGCAGGCAGAGCCCGGAATGACGGTGCACATGATCGATACCGTGCACAAGAAAACCGCGTTCCTGACGCAGGTCAAAGCGGAACTTGATCTTCACAATGCACGGATACACACCGGGCGCGTCGAGCACCTGCACGTGGACACGCCATTCGAGGTAATCACCTCGCGCGCCTTCGCGGAGCTGAAAGATTTCGTCAACGGGTCAGGACATCTGCTCGCCGCTGGCGGCAAAATGATTGCACTCAAAGGACAGTCCGAGGTCAGCGATAAAGAACTCGCCGCATTGCCCACCGGATGGGTGCTCGACAAACGGGAGCGACTGACGGTGCCGGGCTTGGCCGCAGAGCGGCATCTGGTGCATCTGCGAAGGCAGCCTGCCTGAGCCTGCCGCAAGCCCCAACCTTCGGCAGACCCGACAACGACATCGCGCAACCCGACAATTCATCCACCACCACAATCACTATGGCCAAGATCTTCTGCATCGCGAACCAGAAAGGCGGCGTCGGCAAGACAACAACGGCAGTCAACCTCGCAGCCGGGCTTGCCAACCTCAATAAGCGCGTGCTCCTAGTTGATCTCGATCCCCAGGGTAATGCCACCATGGGGGCCGGCATCGACAAAGCCCATTTGAAGAGTTCCGTCTATCAGGTGTTACTGGGCATGGGCGATATCCCAGCCGCGCGCAAGACCTCGGAGACAGGGCATTTTGATGTCTTGCCCGCCAACCGTGAACTTTCGGGTGCGGAAGTTGAGATGGTCGACCTGGATCAGCGCGAACAGCGCCTCAAGCAGGCGCTGGCGGTAGTCAAAGATGATTACGACTTCATTCTTATCGATTGTCCGCCAGCGCTCTCGATGCTGACACTCAATGGCTTGTGCGCGGCACATGGCGTGATTATCCCGATGCAGTGCGAGTACTACGCGCTGGAAGGGCTTTCCGATCTGGTCAATACCATCAAGATTGTCCACGCCAAAATGAATCCAGACCTGCAGGTCATTGGCTTGCTGCGCGTGATGTTCGATCCACGCATGATGCTCTCGCAGCAAGTCTCCGCACAGCTCGAACAGCACTTTGGCGACAAGGTGTTTAAAACCATCATCCCGCGCAATGTGCGGCTAGCCGAGGCACCTTCTTACGGCGTGCCGGGCGTGATTTTCGATGCGGCTGCGAAAGGCGCTCAGGCATACATTGCGTTCGGCAAAGAACTGGTCGAGCGGATCGGATAAGCGCCATCCACCCCACATACAGGCGTACGCCAGAGCCGACCCACGAATACCCCATTGCACGACGTGCGCGTGCCCATTTACGAAAGACACATTGATATGATCAGCAAGAAACCCAAAGGCCTGGGCCGTGGCCTCGAAGCCCTGCTCGGCGGTGGCGCGCCGGATCTGAGCCCCGAGGCCACCAAAGTCACCCCATCGACGGCGACCTTGCCGGTGAGCGCCCTGCGGGCGGGCAAATACCAACCGCGTACCCGCATGGACGAAGGGGCGCTCAATGAGTTGGCCGACTCCATCCGCGCGCAGGGGCTGCTGCAGGCATTGCTCGTACGTCCGATAGCGGGGGACCCAACGGGGGCCACGCATGAAATCATCGCTGGGGAGCGGCGCTTTCGTGCCGCCCAACTCGCTGGCCTGACAGACGTGCCAGTGATGATCAAAGACGTCGATGATCAGGCCGCAGCTGCGATGGCGCTCATCGAAAACATGCAGCGCGAGGACCTAAACCCACTTGAAGAAGCACTGGGCATTCAGCGGCTGATCAAAGAATTCCAGTTTACGCACGAGCAGGCGGCTGATGCCGTTGGGCGCTCGCGAAGTGCCGTGTCAAATCTGCTCCGCTTGTTGAATTTGGCCAAGCCCGTGCAGGCAATGCTGATGGCCGGTGGTATCGACATGGGCCACGCGCGAGCCTTGCTGGCTGTCGACCCTGCGACCCAGATTACCTTGGGCAACGAGATCATCGCCCAAGGCTTGTCGGTGCGAGAGACAGAAAAGCGGGTGGTGCGCGCGACCACCGGCAAGTCGGGCGTACCCGCTGCTGCGAGAGAAAAATCGCGCGATCTCGTCCGCCTGGAGGAGGAGTTATCCGATGCACTGGCCACGACCGTCAGCATCAAGGCCAATGCGCGGAACAAAGGCGAGCTCGTCATTGCTTTTGCCAATCTCGACCAATTGGACGGGGTGATCGCTCGCTTGCGTCAGCAATAAGCCCTGGCGGCTCAGCAAAATTGCTTGGGCGTCTCCACCCTGACCTCGTCAAAAGCCACGCGAGCAGGTGCAAAAGCGGAAACTGGCGGACTCGGGCAGTGCGTTTTCTCACGGGCAAATATTTGACGCGTATTATCGAAAACCCGTATAATTCCGCGGTTTCACGGAACTCACTCCACCTCGAGGCCCTTCCGGTGCGCCGCCGCGAAGGCGCGCCCGAGATCCCCGGAACGACCCAAACGTCACCATGCTGCGCCTGGTACTGACCCAGCTGGCAGCCACCCTGTTTGCTGCTGCGGTGGCCGGGCTGATTGGCGGCAAACACGCGCTGTTGTCAGCGATGCTGGGGGGGCTATGTTGTGTAGTGCCAAACGCCTTGTTCGCCTTGCGTCTCTACATGGGTGTGAAAAGGCCGGAAACGCTGAGCCCGTTGACGTTTTTCATCGGCGAGTTCACCAAGATTGCATTGACGGTCGCATTGCTCGCGGCGGTCGTCTGGTGGTACCGCGACCTGAACTGGCTGGCGCTCATCGCCGCCTTCATCGTTGCACTAAAAAGTTACATCATCTTATTGTTTAGGCACTGACATGGCAGCAGAAATGGCAGCAGACGGAGCGGCGCACGCACCAACCGCTTCCGAGTACATCGTCCACCACCTGGGCCACCTCTCCACCCAGCATCAGGAAAAAATCGTCGACTTCAACATCATTAACATCGACACCGTGTTCTGGTCGGTGCTAATGGGTGTTATCGGTCTGACCCTCATGATTACCGCGGCACGCCGCGCGACTTCGGGCGTGCCGGGGCGTTTTCAGGCTTTTGTCGAGATGATCGTTGAAATGGTCAACGACCAGGCCAAAAACATCGTCCATGGCGACCGCAGCTACATCGCACCGCTCGCACTCACTGTTTTCGTCTGGGTGTTCCTGATGAACTCCCTCGATTTTCTTCCAGTCGATTTGTTTGCGGGCATCTTCCGCCTCTTCGGCGCCGACCCCCATTTCCGAATCGTGCCGACCGCCGACTTGAACGGCACACTTGGCATGGCCGTTGGCGTGCTGGCGCTCATGCTGTACTACAACGTCAAGATCAAGGGTCTTGGCGGCTTCATCCATGAATTGTTCTGCGCCCCATTTGGCGCGCATCCTGCGCTGTGGATCGCCAACCTCGGTCTTAACCTCATTGAATTCGTCGCCAAGACCGTGTCACTTGGCATGCGACTGTTCGGCAACATGTATGCCGGCGAACTCGTATTCCTTCTGATCGCGCTGCTCGGCTCGACCGCTACTTGGTGGGGCTTCGGCATGCACGTGATTGCAGGGTCGATCTGGGCGATCTTCCACATCCTGATCGTGTTGTTGCAGGCTTTCATCTTCATGATGCTGACGCTGGTGTACATCGGCCAGGCTCATGAGGGGCACTGACCCGCTGTGCAGTGTTTGGGTTTTGGTTTTTGATTTTGATTTTGATTTTTGACTTTACCTATCTAAGGAGTTTTCATGACTAACGTCGCTCTCGTTGCATTGGCTTGCGGTTTGATCATCGGTCTTGGCGCTATCGGTGCATGTATCGGTATCGGCATCATGGGTGGCAAGTTCATCGAAGCATCTGCGCGTCAGCCTGAACTGATGAACAGCCTGCAGACCAAAATGTTCCTGCTCGCGGGTCTAATTGACGCAGCGTTCCTGATCGGCGTCGGTATCGCGATGATGTTTGCCTTTGCAAACCCCTTCGCTGGTTAATTCCTGAATTCTCATCGTGCCGGGGAATCGCCCCGGCGTCTGTCAATTTGAGAAGGAAAACACCGTGAACTTAAACGCAACGCTGTTTGCGCAGTTTGTCGTCTTCTTTATCCTCGCGATGTTCACGATGAAGTTCGTGTGGCCGCCGTTGATGAAGACCTTGGACGAGCGCGCAAAGCGCATTTCGGAAGGCCTCGCTGCCGCGGAGCGTGGCAAGCATGAGCTGGCCGTTGCCGAAAAGCGTGTGCAGGTTGAGCTGCAGCAGGTCCATGAAGAGGGGCAAAAGCGCATCGTCGATGCCGAGCGTCGCGCCGCCGAAATCGTCGAAGAGGCCAAGAAGCATGCGCTGGAAGAGGCTGCCGGCATCATCGAGGCAGCACGGCACGAGGCGGCCGCCGAGGCTATTCGCCTGCGCGACTACCTGCGCGATGACGTCGCCGCTCTTGCCGTCAAGGGCGCCGAGCAGATCCTTCGTCGTGAAGTCAATGCGTCCGCACACGCCGATTTGCTCAACCAATTGAAAGCCGAGCTGTAATCATGGCCGAACTTGCAACGATTGCCCGTCCGTACGCCGAGGCACTGTTTCGTGTCGCACTGCCTGCGAAGCTGAGCGCCTGGGCCGATATCCTGTCTGAAATGGCGCAGGTTGCTGCCGTGCCGGATTTTCAGGTAATGGCGCATGATCCGCGTGTCCCGCGCCAGCTGGTGACTGATACCTTCCTCGCAGCGCTCAAGGTGAGCGTGGACGCAGAGGTAAAAGACGTCGTCGGCATGCTGGCGGAAAACGGGCGTCTTGCACTGTTGCCAGAGATTGAGCACCAGTTCCGTGAGCTGAAAAACGCACACGAAAGCACCGCCGATGCAGAGATCGTCAGCGCCTTCCCGATGGACAGCGCTCAGGTAAGCGAGCTGGTCGCAGCACTGGAGAAGAAATTCGGTCGCAAGCTCAAGCCCACGGTCGTCGTGGATGCCAGCTTGATCGGTGGCGTGCGCGTCACGGTCGGTGATGAAGTTCTCGACCACTCCGTGAGCGCTCGACTGCAGCGCATGCACACCGCGCTGGTCGCCTGAACAACGACAGGACAAAATTTTGACATTGCGAGACAGCGAACTACGCCGGTCTCAACCAATCAGGAGCTAACATGCAACTCAACCCGTCTGAAATCAGCGAGCTGATCAAGAGCCGGATTCAGGGCCTCGGCGCGGGCGCCGAGATCCGCAACCAGGGCACCGTGATCTCCGTGACCGACGGTATCTGCCGCATCCACGGCTTGTCCGACGCGATGCAGGGCGAGATGCTCGAATTCCCCGGCAACACCTTTGGCCTGGCGCTCAATCTCGAGCGCGACTCGGTCGGTGCCGTTATTCTCGGTAACTATGAACACATCTCCGAAGGCGACACGGTCAAATGCACCGGCCGCATCCTGGAGGTGCCCATCGGTCCCGAACTGCGTGGCCGCGTTGTCAATGCGCTGGGGCAGCCTATCGATGGTAAGGGTCCCGTCAACGCCAAGCTGTCCGCGCCGATCGAGAAAATCGCGCCGGGCGTTATCGCGCGCCAGTCCGTGTCGCAGCCCTTGCAGACCGGCCTGAAGGCGATCGACTCCATGGTGCCCATCGGCCGTGGCCAGCGCGAGCTGATCATTGGCGATCGTCAGACCGGAAAGACGGCCGTAGCGATCGACACCATCATCAACCAGAGGGGCCAGGACGTCACCTGCATCTACGTCGCGATTGGTCAGAAAGCCTCGTCGATCAAAAACGTTGTGCGTGCCCTCGATGAACATGGCGCCCTCGATTACACCATCGTCGTTGCGGCATCCGCCTCCGAATCGGCAGCTATGCAGTACGTGTCTGCCTACTCGGGCTGCGCGATGGGCGAATACTTCCGTGATCGCGGCCAGGATGCGCTGATCATTTATGACGATCTGTCCAAGCAGGCGGTGGCCTATCGTCAGGTATCGCTGCTGCTGCGCCGCCCGCCGGGTCGTGAGGCATTTCCCGGCGACGTGTTCTATCTGCACTCACGTCTGCTCGAGCGTGCCGCGCGCGTCAACCCCGAGTATGTCGAGCATTTCACCAAAGGTGAAGTCAAGGGCAAGACAGGCTCGCTGACGGCGCTGCCCATAATCGAGACACAGGCGGGAGACGTTTCTGCGTTCGTCCCGACCAATGTTATTTCAATTACCGATGGCCAGATCTTCCTCGAGACCTCGCTCTTCAATTCCGGCATTCGCCCCGCGATTAATGCTGGCATCTCGGTCTCGCGCGTCGGTGGCGCCGCACAGACCAAGGTCATTAAAGGCCTCTCCGGTGGTATTCGTACCGACCTTGCGCAGTATCGTGAACTTGCCGCCTTTGCGCAGTTTGCTTCCGACCTTGACGAAGCCACTCGTAAGCAGCTTGACCGTGGCGCGCGAGTGACCGAGCTGCTCAAGCAGTCACAGTATGCGCCGCTGGCGGTGTCGCTGATGGCCGTGTCGCTCTTTGCAGTGAATAAGGGCTTCCTCGACGACATCGAGGTGAAAGACGTGCTCGGTTTTGAGCACGATCTCCACAAGTTCCTGCAGGCCAGCAACGCCGATCTGCTCAAGCGCATTGAAGACACCAAACAATTGTCTAAAGAAGATGAGGCTGAGCTCACTACGGCGATCGAAAACTTCAAGAAGACGTTCTGATCTCAACCCGGGAGCATAAGCAATGGCTGCAGGTAAAGAGATACGCGGCAAGATCAAGAGCGTAGAAAATACGAAAAAGATCACCAAGGCGATGGAAATGGTCGCCGCGTCCAAAATGCGCAAGGCGCAGGAGCGGATGCGAGCCGCCCGTCCGTACAGTGAAAAGATCCGCACGGTCTCCGCGCATCTCGCTCAGGCCAATCCGGAATACACGCATCCCTTCCTGGTCAAGCACGAGAAAAGCAAAAAGATCGGCATCATCATCGTCACCACCGACAAAGGCTTGTGTGGCGGCCTCAACACCAATGCGCTGCGCCAGGTGACCAATAAGATGAAAGAGTTCGAGGTCGCTGGCAACAAGATCGAGCTCGTGTGCATCGGTAACAAAGGCCTTGGCTTCATGAACCGGATCGGCGCCAAGGTGGTGTCACAGGCGGTGAACATGGGCGATACGCCTCACTTGGAGCAACTGATCGGGCCGGTAAAAATCATGCTCGATGCTTATGATGACGAGCAGCTTGACGCCGTCTACATTTGCTATACCCGTTTCATCAACACCATGAAGCAAGAGCCTGTATTCGAGCAACTCTTGCCGCTGACGGCGGACAAGATGGAGCCCGTGAATGGCTATTCGTGGGACTACCTCTACGAGCCCGATGCCAAGTCTGTGATCGACGAGCTGCTGCTCCGCTATGCCGAAGCGCTGGTCTATCAGGCAGTCGTGGAAAACATGGCCTCCGAACAATCGGCGCGCATGGTCGCCATGAAAGCCGCTTCGGATAACGCAGGAAATGTGATCGGCGAGCTGAAACTGGTTTACAACAAGACGCGCCAGGCAGCGATTACCAAAGAACTCTCTGAGATCGTCGCTGGCGCAGCTGCGGTGTGATCGCAGCCCCCGGATTTTTAAAGAACCGAAATATCATTTTTATTTGAAGGAACGAAAATGGCTGAAGGCAAAATCGTTCAGTGTATTGGCGCTGTAGTCGACGTTGAATTTCCTCGCAACGCAATGCCCAAGATTTATGACGCACTGAAAATGGATGGCTCCGAGCTCACCCTCGAAGTGCAACAGCAGCTGGGTGACGGCATCGTGCGCACGATTGCGCTCGGATCTTCCGATGGACTACGTCGCGGCATGATCATCAAGAACACTGGTGCGCCCATCACCGTCCCGGTGGGTCAGGCGACCCTTGGCCGCATCATGGATGTGCTTGGGAACGCCATCGACGAGCGTGGCAGCGTCAGCATGGAGCATTCGGCGTCGATTCACCGCGCGGCACCTGCCTACGATGAACTGTCACCTTCTCAAGAGTTGCTTGAAACCGGCATCAAGGTGATCGATCTGGTTTGTCCTTTCGCCAAAGGCGGTAAAGTGGGTCTGTTCGGCGGTGCCGGCGTGGGCAAGACCGTGAACATGATGGAACTCATCAACAACATCGCAAAAGCCCACTCAGGCCTGTCGGTGTTTGCGGGCGTGGGCGAGCGCACCCGCGAAGGCAACGACTTTTATCACGAGATGATTGAAGCCGGCGTCGTCAACACCGAAGATTTCACCAAGTCCAAAGTGGCAATGGTCTACGGTCAGATGAACGAGCCACCGGGTAACCGCCTTCGCGTTGCGCTGACGGGTCTGACGATTGCCGAGTCCTTCCGTGACGAAGGACGTGACGTCCTCTTCTTCGTCGATAACATCTATCGTTACACCTTGGCGGGTACGGAGGTGTCCGCGCTGCTCGGCCGTATGCCCTCTGCGGTGGGTTATCAGCCGACGCTGGCCGAAGAGATGGGCCGTCTGCAAGAACGCATTACGTCGACCAAAGTGGGCTCGATTACCTCCATTCAGGCAGTGTACGTTCCCGCAGATGACTTGACCGACCCCTCGCCAGCCACCACGTTCGCGCACTTGGACTCCACCGTCGTTCTCTCGCGTGACATTGCGGCACTCGGCATCTATCCTGCGGTAGACCCGCTGGATTCCACGTCGAGACAGCTCGACCCGAATGTGGTTGGCCCGGAGCACTACGACACCGCGCGCGCCGTCCAGGGCACCCTCCAGCGCTACAAGGAGCTGCGCGACATCATCGCAATTCTGGGCATGGACGAATTGGCGCCAGAAGACAAGCTCGTCGTTGCGCGCGCGCGCAAGATGCAGCGATTTCTCTCCCAGCCCTTCCACGTTGCGGAAGTGTTCACGGGCTCTCCTGGCAAGTACGTGCCGTTGAAAGAGACGATCAAGGGCTTCAAAATGATCGCCTCCGGCGAGCTCGATCACCTGCCTGAGCAGGCGTTTTACATGGTCGGCACCATTGATGAAGCCATCGAGAAAGCAAAGAAAATCCAGTAATGCCACTTCCCGCCGCGCCAGCGCGGCGGGGGCGCGTACTGGCATCAAACGCTTGATCGACACATCGAAAAAGGCTTCTTATGGCAAACACTATTCAGGTTGATGTGGTCTCCGCTGAAGAGCAGATCTACTCCGGCCCTGCCGAATTCGTCGCCCTGCCGGGCGAGGCCGGCGAGCTGGGCATCTATCCGAAACACACACCGCTGATCACCCGCATCAAGCCAGGCGCGGTTCGTATTCGCGTACCGGGTCAGACCGAAGAAGAATTTGTCTTCGTGGCGGGTGGCATCCTCGAAGTCCAGCCTCGGACCGTCACCGTGATGGCTGATACCGCCATTCGTGGAAAAGACCTCGACGAAGCCAAAGCCAATCAAGTCAAAAAGATGGCAGAAGAAGCGATGACGAATCGTGAATCCGATGTCGATTACGCGATTGCGCAAGCCGAGTTGGCCATTGCAGTCGCACAGCTGGCCGCGATTCAAAAGCTGCGTAAGAAACACTAAGGCTAGCGCAGCAAAACAAAAAAAGGCAGCCTGGGCTGCCTTTTTTATTGCCGCTGACCCAGACGCACGTCGACCGCTCGCTCCTGCCCTCGATCGTGCCTCACGCACTTCCTCTCCAGAACATAGCTTCAATTACCGCCAGGGCAGATGGTGCGCAATCCGCAGGAACCCACGTCGGGTGTTGGTTTCTCATCGAGCGCCCATTACTTACACCACAGGAGTCAAGCTTGCGCCCCTTATCCCACCATCCCGAACGCCAGAAACTCAGTGTGACAGGACCATCGTTCCCTGCGAATCTGGATCATCTGAGCCCGCTTGAGCTGCTTGACTTTTACCATATGAAGGCGGGAGTGGGACCCAGTGCGGACCGCTATGCAGCAATGAAACAGCTGATTACCTTAATGGCTAGACTAGAGCCTTGCCAACAGCAAATACAGACCGAAAAAATTATCAAGCTAAGCCGCGAACTGACCAACGACGATTTTGAGCGCCTCGGCGCGAAGCTGATAAACCGCAGCATGACACCGTATGAAGACGCCACCCTCGATCAGACACAGGCTTATGTGCGGAGTATTACACAGCACCTGATGGCAGAGTCACGTCAGCGTTCGAGCCAGGTACAGCTGAGGACCTGCTTGCAGCTATCCGCTCTGAACAGGCATCATCCGGGCTTGATGGATGACCTACTT
>OMID01000080.1 GCA_900299005.1 Oxalobacteraceae bacterium | reverse complement strand
TCCTTGCGGGGCTGGCGCTGGCCTTCATGGCCGCAGTGCCCAGGTCATTTGCGCAAGGGGTCGCCAGCACGAGTGGCCACGAGCCGGCCTTCAGTGAACCGGCGACGCCGCTCACGCTGGAACTCGCGATCCGCTTTGCGCTGGATCACAGCCCTACGGTCGCCGCTGCTCGGCGAGAGATCGAGGCCACCGAGGGGCAAATCCTTCAGGGTTCGCTCCGTCCGAATCCTGATATCGCTTATGTAGCGGAGGACACACGCCACATTTCCCGCAGCAGCACCGCGCAAGTTGACTTGCCGATAGAAACCGGTGGGAAGCGCGCTGCGCGCATCGACGCTGCCGAGCGCGGCCGAAGTGTGGCCGTGTCCGATCTGAGCAGCGTTCAGTTAAGGATACGTTCTGCGATTACGGCCGCGTTTTTTGATGTCTTGGCCGCGCAGGAGCAAACTGCCTTGGCGCGAGAGACAGTGCAGCTGGCCCAGCGTGCGACGGATATCGCCGCCAAGCGCGTGACCGCAGGCAAGGTCTCGCCTGTGGAAGAAACCCGCGCACGCGTTGCGGAAGCAGGCGTGCGCGTTTCTTTGATGCAGGCAGAAAGCCAACTAAAGAATGCGCGTCATCGATTATCCGGACTGTGGGGAAATCCGGACCCACGGTTTAGCGAAGTCACCGGCGAACTGGATCGCCTGATGGACTCGCCCGCGCTAGAGCTTGTGCTTCAGCGGCTGGCTGCATCGCCCGTGCTGGAGCGCGCGCAGCGCGAGCTGGAACGCCGTCGCTCACTGGTCGGTGTGGAGCAAAGTCGCTCAGTTCCGGATGTGAGTTTTAGCATCGGCATCAAACGCCAGGAAGTACTGTCTGGCGATCAGGTGCTAGTCGGTGTAAAAGTACCGCTGCCGGTGTTCAACCGGAATCAGGGTAACTTGCTGGAAGCCTTGCGGCGCGAGGACAAGGCCCGCGAAGACTTGCGAGCCTTGCGCGTGAATTTGTCGAGTGAGGCCCTGCAGGCGCTGGAGCGCGTCAGTGCCCGCCGCGAAGAAGTGAATCTCTTGCGCCGCGATCTGCTGCCGGGCGCCCAATCTGCGTACGAAGCCGCCACCATCGGATTTGAGAACGGAAAATTCAGCTTCCTAGAAGTACTCGATGCGCAGCGTACTTTCTTCAGTGCGAAATCGCAGTATCTCGCCGCGCTGGCGGCATTTCATCGTGCGCAGACTGATCTGGAAAGTCTGCTGGGGCAGGTGGATGCTGCAGCGTCGACTTCATCTCTGAAAGACTAGTCATGACATTCAATGAATCTGGCAAGAGCGCTCGTGAAGGCCTCAACAGAGGCATCAGTAAGGGCATCAGCAAGGGCCAATGGCTGACGATGATCATGATCGTAATCGTTGGCGCCGTGCTGGCGGCAATGATCATGATGACGGATAAACGTGTCGACAAAAATCCCTTTGACGATGATGGTCCCGCCGCCGCTGCACCCACATCAGCACAGCCCGCGCAGCGCGAACAGGTCAGGGTATCGATGGATGACGCGCAGATCAAGGCCGCAGCGATAGAGGTGGGTACTGCTGGCCCGTCACGCATCGCAACGGTGCTGCAGTTCCCCGGAGAGATTCAACTCAATGACGACCGAACCGTGCATGTCGTGCCGCGCGTGCCCGGGGTGGCCGAATCTGTGCTGGTATCGACCGGGCAGATGGTAAAAAAAGGTCAGTTACTCGCAGTGTTGTCCAGTCAGGTGATATCCGAGCAACGCGCCAACCTGAAAGCTGCCGAGCGCCGGCTGGAACACGCGCAATCGATTTACGCACGCGAGAAACGCCTGTGGGAACAGAAAATCAGTGCCGAACAAGACTACCTACAGGCTCAGCATTCCGTGCAAGAGGCTGAGCTTGAGCAGGAAAACGCTCGGCAGAAACTCGCTGCCGTGGGGGCCAGCGCGACTGAACGAGGGCTCAACCGTTTCGAGCTGCGCGCACCGTATGACGGCCTGGTCGTCGAGCGCAATCTCAGTGTGGGCGAAGCAGTCAAGGAAGACGCGCCTATTTTCACGATCTCAGATCTGTCCACCGTGTGGGCTGAGGTGCACATACCGGCCAAAGATTTACCTTTTGTGCGGGTGGGCGCCCAGGTCATCGTGCGGGCGACGGCCTTTGATGCAAAGACGCATGGCACCGTGGCTTTCGTCGGCGCGCTGGTCGGCGAGCAGACCCGCATGGCCAAGGCGCGCATCCTGCTCGCCAACCCCAAAGGCGCATGGCGCCCCGGCCTTTTCATCACGCTCGAAGTCAATGCCGCCGATGTGCAGGTACCGGTCGCGATTGATGCCGAGGCGATTCAGACGCTGGGCACGCAAACGGTGGTATTCGTTCGCAACAACGACAGTTTTGTGCCGCGACATGTCAAGCTGGGTATGACGGATGGCCGCAACATCGAAGTGGTCGAGGGGCTGCCACCGGGAACACGATATGCAGGAAAGGGGAGTTACATCCTGAAATCAGAACTGTCCAAGCTGGCGTCCGAAGACGGCTACTGAACGAGGCGAGTCCATCATGTTTGAGAGACTGATCCGCTTTTCGATTGCGCAACGGCTGCTGGTTCTGTTGGGCGCGATTGGCGTGGCGATGGCAGGCATGTACAGCTACCAGCGTCTGCCGATTGATGCGGTACCCGACATCACCAATGTTCAGGTGCAGATCAATACGCAGTCGCCAGGGTATTCTCCGCTGGAGGCCGAGCAACGAGTGACTTTTCCGATAGAGACAGTGATGGCAGGTCTGCCCAATCTGCAGCAGACGCGCTCGCTCTCGCGCTATGGCCTGTCGCAAGTCACGGTGATCTTTGACGAAGGAACGGATATTTTCTTTGCGCGTCAGTTGGTAAACGAGCGCATCTCGCAGGCGCGCGACAAGCTGCCACCGGGCCTGACACCTGAGATGGGTCCGATCGCGACCGGCCTGGGGGAAATTTATCTCTGGACGGTAGAGGCCGAGGCAGACGCGCGCAAGCCAGATGGCAGCAGCTATACCGATACCGAGTTGCGCGAAATTCAGGACTGGGTGATCAAGCCGCAACTGCGCAATGTGCCCGGCGTAACCGAGATCAATTCCATTGGTGGTTTTGTCAAGGAATATCACATCGCCCCCAATCCCGAGCGGCTGGCGTCCCTTGGCGTCTCACTCTCGGATCTGGTAAGTGCTATTGATCGCAATAATCACAATACGGGGGCGGGTTACATTGAAAAGCGTGGCGAGCAGTATCTGGTGCGCGCGCCCGGCCAGCTGCGCACGCTGGAGGACATTCGCGATGTCGTGATCAAGAATGTGAATGGCGTGCCAGTACGCGTGCGTGAGGTCGGCGAGGTGGCGATAGGCCGTGAACTGCGCACAGGCGCTGCCACGGAAGATGGCCGCGAAGTCGTGCTTGGCACGGTTTTCATGCTCATGGGGCAGAACAGCCGTGTGGTGTCCCAGGCGGTCGATCGCAAGATGAACGAGATTAATCGCAATCTGCCCAAAGGGGTGCATGTTGTCACGGTGTATGACCGGACCAATCTGGTGGACAAGGCAATACGCACGGTGCGCAATAACCTGATTGAAGGCGCGATCCTGGTGATCGTGGTGCTGTTTGTCTTTCTCGGTAATCTGCGTGCAGCGGTGATCACGGCGGCCGTGATACCGCTGGCGATGCTCTTTACCTTCACGGGTATGGTGCAGTATCAGGTCAGCGCTAATCTGATGAGCCTGGGAGCACTGGACTTCGGCATTATTGTCGATGGTGCCGTGGTCATCGTTGAGAACTGTATTCGGCGGCTCGCACATGCGCAGCAGCAGCTTGGCAGACCCCTGACGCGCGAGGAGCGATTTGCCGAAGTGTTCGAGGCTGCTCAGGAATCACGGCGACCGCTCTTGTTTGGACAGTTCATCATCATGGTGGTGTATTTGCCGATCTTTTCGCTCTCCGGTGTGGAAGGGAAGACGTTCCATCCCATGGCATTCACTGTCGTGGCTGCACTGATCGGCGCGATGATACTGTCAGTGACGTTTGTTCCTGCAGCCGTGGCGATGTTGGTTACTGGCCGCGTGCAGGAAAAAGAAAACTTCTTGATGGCCACTGCACGTCGCTGGTATGGTCCGGTTTACGATCGGGCCATGGCGGCCAAACCGGTGGTGCTGAGTTTTGCTGCCGTATCAGTGATACTCAGCATTCTGTTGATGACGCGCACGGGCAGCGAGTTTGTGCCTAGTCTGAATGAAGGTGACCTCGCGTTTCAGACGATACGGGCTCCCGGTGTGAGCCTCTCGCAGGCCGTCGATATGCAAAAGCATATCGAGCGCACGCTGAAACAAAAATTTCCCGAAATAGAGCGCGTCTTCACCCGCATTGGCACGGCAGAGATCGCGACTGATCCCATGCCGCCCAGCCTGTCGGATGGCTACATCATGTTGAAGGCCACCGAGCAATGGCCCAACCCCGCCAAAAGTCGTGATCAGCTCCTCGAGGAGATTAGTGCCACGGTCTGGAAAATACCCGGTAATAACTACGATTTTTCGCAACCTATCCAGCTGCGATTCAATGAGCTGATCTCCGGCGTTCGTAGTGACGTCGCAGTCAAGATTTTTGGGGACGACATGGACACACTGCACCGTCTCGCCGAAGAGTCGGCAGCCGTGCTGCGACATGTGCCGGGTGCTTCCGAAGTCAAGGTTGAGCAGACCACAGGACTACCGGTGCTGACCGTGAATGTCGATCGGCAGAAGGCTGCCCGCTATGGACTCAATGTGACCGAAGTGCAGGACGTGGTTGCGGCGGCGGTGGGCGGGGCTACCGCAGGCACCTTGTTTGAGGGTGATCGACGTTTCGACATCATCGTCAGAATTCCGGAGAGTCTGCGCACAGATCTAGAGGCCATCAAGCGTCTGCCTGTGAGTTTGTCGACGACTGACGGGCACAACCGCCGCGGTTTCATTCAGCTCTCCGAGATCGCAACGCTGGAACTGGCGCCTGGGCCAAACCAGATCAGCCGCGAGAACGGCAAGCGACGTGTCGTGGTGACCGCAAATGTTCGGGGGCGTGACATTGGCTCTTTTGTTGGCGAGGCCGAGCAAGCGCTGCAGAAAGTGCAGCTACCCACGGGATACTGGACGCTCTGGGGTGGGGCGTTCGAGAACCTGCAATCGGCAACCGAGCGACTCAAGATTGTCGTGCCCGTTGCGCTGTTCATGGTGTTCGTGCTGTTGTTCGCGATGTTCGGGAATATCCGCGACGGCCTACTGGTGTTTACCGGCATCCCGTTTGCGCTGACGGGTGGAGTGCTTGCGCTGTGGTTGCGTGACATACCCTTTTCGATCTCGGCATCGGTGGGTTTCATCGCGCTCTCTGGTGTGGCGGTGCTCAATGGACTGGTGCTGATCTCCTTCATCCGTAGTCTGGAAGATCAGCGGCTGTCGCTGGTCGAGGCGGTCCGCGAAGGCACCATGACGCGTCTGCGGCCTGTGCTCATGACGGCGCTCGTCGCCTCGCTGGGTTTCCTGCCCATGGCGATTGCCACTGGCACTGGCGCTGAAGTACAGCGACCGCTGGCAACGGTCGTTATCGGCGGCATACTCTCCTCCACACTGCTCACGCTACTGGTATTACCCATCCTGTACGAGATGGTGCACCGTCGGCGTTTTGCTGCGGACTGATCGACGCATGTCCGCCGAGAACAAAAGCGTCATGAGCAGCGCAGTGAGCGCGGGCGTGACACTTGCCCTCGCTCTTGCCCTTGCCCTAAGCGCCTGCTCGCCCGACCCCATGGAGGCCTGCATGAAGCAGGGGCTGGAGCGCAAACTGCCTGCCGATGGCGCAGACCGTGGGGCCTACATCAAGGCACGCGAGCAGGTGCGGATGGAGTGCGAGCGTAAACTCAGATAAGGGCGCCTCCAGAGAAGACGGATAGCGTTGCGTGTTGCGGGACGCATGCCCGCACCAGCACCAGCGGCATGGTGTCATGGCGCCTTATTAAATACTTGGAAATTTACACCCGTAAAATCAAATGACGCCGGGTATTCTGTTTATCATCAGTTGGTAACTGACAATTGCCGTCTTTTTTGCCGAGACGACGAGCCCAATGATGAAAACCACGTTCCTGATCCTGACACCCTTGGCGCTGCTTCTCGGTGCCTGTGCCTCGCCGCCGCCCAAGATGCCGGACAACTACGTGGGGGAGGTCAGAAATGGACTCAAGCATGGTCAGGGCGTGTATTCCTTTCCAAGCGGCAGTCGTTATGAAGGACGGTTCCTCGACGACGTGAAGCACGGGCAGGGCATTCTCAGTTTCGCCAACGGCGAAAAATACAGCGGTGAGTTCAGCAACGGAAAGATCACCGGCCACGGAACTCACACCTTTCGCAACGGCGACAGGTATGTGGGTGAATTCAGCGATAGCGCCAAGCACGGTCAGGGCGAGTACCAGTTCGCCACCGGTGAAAAATATGTCGGGGACTATGTGAAGGACAAAATCACCGGCAAGGGCAGCTGGCTATACCGCAATGGCGATCGTTATGAGGGCGACTTTTTGCAAGGTGTGCGCCACGGCCAGGGGGTGTACAGTTTTGCTGGCGGTGCCCGGTACGAAGGAGCGTTTCATTCGGATTATTTTCATGGGCAGGGCACGTATGAATTTGCCGATGGCCGCATCTATCGAGGGGAGTTCACGCTGGACCAGATTACTGGCTCGGGACTCTTGGCGTATCCAAATGGTGAGACCTACGAAGGCGAATTCCTGAAGGGGCGCTACCACGGCAGAGGCACGTTGCGCTTCGCTCAGGACCGTGTACCCCTTGAGGGTTTGTGGGACGACGGAAAATTCATGCAATACGATCGGGCCGCCTGGCGATAAGCCTGCACGGCGGTCATGCCAGCGATCAGACGGTTTCCCTGTGGTCCACTTCCTGTTTGAGCGTCACCAGCAAATCTCTCAGTTCATTCAAGGTGCGCGTTTCGATCAGCGAATTCTCTGACAAGGGCGCATAGGTTCGTGCGCGCGACAAGTAAAGAATCAGCTCATTGAAGACCTCCGTCATCGCCAGCACTTCCTTGCTCTCTATGTAGGCATCGGTCGTGATATCTACAAGCGAGTTGGAGAAGCTGATGTATTCGGTCAATGATTTGGACGCCATGAGCAGCAGCATCGCGAGCTCCTGCGGACTCATTTCATTTGCCGGCTTTGACAAAGCCCTCAGACTGGCATTCAGGCCTTTGGCGGTTCTTTCCAGACTCACTCAAGTCTCCCTGGCAGCGGCGTCACGGTGCGCCGACACCTGGCGCAATCAACGGTTGACCCGGCGCACACCGGGCTAAACACGCTCTCATCATAAAGGAAGCCGGGCCTTATTTTGCGACCCTAGGCGCAAATAAGCCCTGCGGCAGGATCGGGCGAAGACACTACTTACTGAAATGATAATAATCATCGGGCTGGGGTGAAACCGGGTCTCTCGCTGCTGACCGATCGCTCAGCGTGGCCGGAGTTCTGCCGTGGTGATGAGCTCATGCAGATCGAGTCTCGGGCGCTTTGTCCCATGCGTGAGGCATCTCCTTGCCGAGGCCCACTGAGGTTGGGGGCGGCAGACGCGGGCAGCGCCTTTTCGCTATCATCAGTGTCGTTATTGACTGCGCTTTGCTTTTTTTCTGATACCGCTGCCTTGAATGGAGTTATCGATGAAGTTTCGTCTTGCGCTCATTTTGTTTGCCGCAGCACTGCCGGCTGCCGCCGAGAACTGGACGCGCTACGCGCAAGTGGGTGATGTCAGCCGTTATTACGACAAGGAGCGTGTGTTGCTGATGAGCGGCACGGCCTTTATCTGGGATCTTCACGACCTTCACACCGAGGCTGCGGGAATTCACGGCAAACCGCATCGCTCGGTCACGTATGCTACAGAGATCAACTGTCGCAAGGATCAGCTGCGAGTACTCAGCTACCAGCAGTTGGCAGGTTCGATGGGTGTCGGGCCAGTGGTCGCCGAGCATTCGCTGGTCGGTGATTGGGAGACGCCAGAGCCGCAGAGCGCGAAAGCACGGCTGATGATGATCGCCTGTGAGCAGTAAGACAGACGACGCAAGTCCCGGGGGATCCCGAACCGCAGGCGCTCGGCCTTGGCGATTGGCGGCTTGCTGGTGATTTGAGGCGCGGTAGTGTTGAACAGCGATGGTGGGTGGTAGGGGGCAATGCTGGCCGTGTCATCAGGTGGATTCCCACCCCACGGGCTCCCTCTGACTGAGCCTGATTGTGACCGACTGTGCCTTACCGTGCCTGACTGTTCCGCACTCTGGCCTGCCCGCGCAGCGTGGGCTGTTTATCCGCTCAGTGCCCGAAGTGCCTTGGCGATGCGGGCACTGTCGCGCTCCTGATCGTCAAGAAGCTGGTGGGTGACCGCCACCGTGACAGTGAGATTGGATAGCCTCTCCTGCATGGCTTCCGGCATTGCCCATAGACTATCCGGATCAATATCGAAATTGTAGGGAGGTTCGGGCTCTGTCTCGACCTTCATTGGGCCGGGCTCGATCTCCGGCATGAGGTTGGTCAGCGGGGCAGGCGGGGGTGCGGCAGCGTCGGCGAACTCCCCGATGGGCTCACCGGCCGGCAGCTCATTTTTAGGGGTGAGCGGTGGTTTGGCCGCCGTGGGCTTTGACGGCACCTTGGGCGCCTTTTCTACTTCCTCGACAGGGCGATCACCCCGGAATACCTGTAATTCTTCGGACATATTCATATCCCCCGGTGGCCGGGCCTGGATGGATGGGCTGCCTTGGTAATCGGCGGATCATAGCAAATCATGAGGGGCAGGAGCGACACCGCACTGGCAGCGTATGATGTGCGAGGGTGTCGCGCGCGTCGCCCTCTTGCCGAAACAGCAAACTCACTTTTGATGTCCGCAACGACCATGAACCCTCCTCGCTCGAAAGTAAGCTTGCCGATGATTGTTATCGTTGCAGTGGGACTGACAGGCTGCGGATGGCAGGAAGACTACCGACTCACGCTCGAATGCCGAGGCACGGCGGAGAGCTTGTCAAAGAAGGGGCATGACCCGGCCGAGACAGCGTCGCGCGAGGAAGGTCGTCGTTATGCTTTCCAGCTGCGAGAGCTCGAAGGGTATGCCTGTCATACCTGGCGCGATGACAAAATTGCCTGCATCCGCTCGATTGATGATGAGGATACCTATCTGCACGAGTCCATCACGATTCAACGCAAAGCCATGACGGTGGAGCATGTGGCGACGATGGAAAAAAAGCTGACCGGGCTAGTGCGCGAAGAGAGCTTTCTCGGCCAATGTGAGAAGGCGGCCTCTCCGGACTGAGACGCTGTATCGTCGGGCGGGGAATGGGTGAAACACGGCCTGGTCGCCGGCAGGTCCAGTTGACAGCAGTGCGCCCGAGTCATCCACTTGACGATCAAGCTCACCGCGACGTTTCGCGGACCACGTTGACCACCCTGGTTTCACTGATGCATTCGGTCGCTCCAGCCAACAGGAATTGATGCTTCTCAGTGTAACGGCAGATGGCACTTCGTCCCTCTGGAAGTGGTGCTCCGCTTGCTCTATCTTCTGCGCCGGTTTGTTTTTGTGCGGAGTCATGCATGCGTGGAGCTGGTTCATCTCGGTCGATTTGCTGGCCCGGCATCGTCCTGCTGTTCGTCGGCCTATCAAGGGGTGTGATCGCCGAGGAGCCAGAGGCGGGCATGGTGCTTGGACAGACAGTGACTGTCGCTGGTCAGGAATTTTTTCAAGGCTTTGTCGCTTTCTGGCACGAGAAGGGAAGCAGTGAGCATTATCTGCTCATCGTGCGTGAACGCCCCTCGGCAAGGAACGGCAGTGTGATCTGGATCGAGCATCGTGGACAGCGCGTGCTACAGATGCCATTGCCCGCGTCGCGTGGGCTACTGCGCAGCGCCAGTCAGCAAGCGGCAGAGACGGTGTGGCAGCACTTGGCGCAGGAGGAGATTGATGCGCATCTGCAGGGTGATCCTGATATGGCGAGGGATGAGCTGTGATCAGGGCACCTCAGTCACGACAACGCAGGGCTTGGTGGCCGGTGCTGCTGGCTATGACGCTATTGGGCCCTGTAGAAACCGAGGCCACCGAGATGGTCTACGTGCCCACGAATCCTGCATTCGGTGGCAATCCACTGCATGGTCCGAATCTTCTTGCCACCGCACAGGCGATGAATCGCTACAGAGATCAGTCGCATGCCAGTCTGCCCTTCGCGGGTGGGCTGCAGGGCCAAAGTGCGCTGCAGCAGTTCAATGACATCCTTCAGCGTTCAATTCTGAGTCGTATTGCGGCAGCGACCGCATCGGGTATCGTGGGTGGTGATGGCAGGTTGATACCCGGTTCGGTTGATACACGCGATTTCAGCATCGAGATTGTTGATCTGGGTGGTGGTCTGTTGCAGATCAAGACAACCGATAAAGCAAATGGCAGTGCAACCACATTTCAGGTGAGTCAGTGACAGGCCCGCGCCGTGGGCACCGGGCGCGATTGCACTGGCGGGTGATCATGTGCGGCCTGGTGCTGCCGATGGCCGCCTGCGTGACGCGCTTGCCGGCGCTATCTGCTTCTGCGGCGGTGCTGCAGCCGCGTGGTGAGGCCCGCCGTGACTTGATGCAGCTCCCTCCTCCGAAGGGGAAAGTCGCTGTCGCGGTCTACGGGCTGCGCGACCAGACAGGACAATACAAACCTGCGCCTGACAGTTCGTTTTCGACGGCAGTCACGCAGGGCGCGGCTTCGATGCTGATTAAATCTCTGAAAGACTCTGGCTGGTACCTTCCAGTCGAGCGCGAGAATCTGCAGAACCTGCTGACTGAGCGGAAAATCATTCGAGCGCTTGAGATGCCGGCAGAGAAGGCCGCGCCGCCCGTGACACTGCCCCAGTTGATGCCGGCATCATTGATGATCGAAGGTGGCATCATCGCGTATGAAAACAATCTTCGCACCGGTGGTGTCGGTGCGAATTATCTCGGTGTCGGCGCATCGATGCAATATCGCATGGATCAGGTCACAATCAATCTGCGTGGCATCGATATTCGCAGCGGGCAGGTGCTCAGCAGCGTGTCGACGTCAAAGACGATTTTTTCTTACGAAGTCAGGCCCAGTGTTTTTCGGTTCGTCGCTTTCAAAGATCTTTTGCAATTCGAAGCCGGGATTACTCGCAATGAACCTGCACAAATGTGCGTGCAGGAAGCGATCGACATGGCCGTCATTTACCTGATCGTGCAGGGCGTGCGCGATGGTCTGTGGTCACTCAGGAATGAAACTGACCTGCAGTCGCCACTGGTGCAGCGCTACTTAAAGGAGATGTAAGCGCATGAAGATACGAGTGTCGCTTGCCCAATGCCTTGTCCTTGTCCGGTATTTTCTGTGGGTGATCCCCGCTGTCGTGTCGGCTGCAGATCTTGCACCACCGGAGATTCGGCTCGCTACGGCGCCGCAGCGGGTGATGCTTGTGCAGCAGGGGGACTTGCACTCGGCGAGCGTCACGCAGACGGGCGCAGCGCAGACCATCCATGCGCTGCAAGCGGGTCTTGGCGAGCAATTCAGGGTGACGCAGATCGGCGAGATGAATGACGCAACTCTTGTGCAAAACGGTACGCGGAACACCTTATCGCTGATCCAGAACGGACATCTCAATCAGGCAAGCATCGCACAATCTGCGACGCAGGTCAGTGCCTCGCTCGTGCAAAACGGATGGGGTCATCGTGCCGACATCCGTCAGTACAACCCCACTTCTCAAGCCGTGGTCCGTCAGGATGGTAATCAGGGGAGGGCTACGCTGGTTCAGTATTAAGGCGACTGGACTGATCGATGACCTGCGCACGCCTAGTCTCGAACGGGAGGATGGAAATCATGAGAATCAACGTCATCAATCAATTATTCCGCGTAGCGATAATCACTGCAGGCACCATCATCATGCCTTTTGCGCTGGCCGAACAGACGGCTGTACTGTCGCAGGTCGGTGAGGGAAACAACAGCGCAATCACGCAGACAGGCAGCGAGCACGTGCTGGCCGAATCGTACATCTGGGGAAACGGTAACACCACGTCCATCACGCAAAGCAATGTGACCGACAGCGTTGCCAGTATCTATCAAACCGCAAGCGGTAACCGGGGAACGATCGTGCAGAGTGATGGCAGCAACCTGTCGGCCTACATCAATCCACTCAACACCGTCGGCACCGGTCAAAATAACGTGGCCCAGATTAGTCAGTCAGGGAATGATCAGTTCATGACTATTACTCAGGGGTCGACCGGTGGCATGATTATCGAAGATACGGGTGGCAGCAGTAACAGTGCCACGGCGGTGCAAGCAGGAAGTTTTAACACCGCGACGATAGGGCAGCCAGGTTCCTACAATGTTGCGCTGCTGAGCCAAACAGGCAATGGTGCGTCGGCAGCAGACACGAACACGGCTCTGATCGACCAGAGTGGTACAGGCCATCATGCATCGCTGAGCCAGACTGGCCATCTTCTCGAAGCCACCCTGCTCCAGACCGGCACGGATCACTTTGCGGAGAGTAATCAGCAGGGCAGTGATGGGCTGTCGTGGATTTCCCAGACCGGAAACGGGAATCATGCCCTGGTCACCCAGATCAACGGCGGCGCTGGGGCGAATAGCTCAGTCATCACGCAGAGTGCCAGCGGAAACACGGCCACCGTGTTTCAGAGCGGTAGCAATCAGACGTCCACCTTGAGCCAGACCGGCAACTTCAACACGGCCATCGTGACGCAGAACTGAGGCGAGTGACCGGGGCTCAGTTGGGTCCAAGGGGCAGATAGGGGTCTTTGCGACACAGGTAGTTCAGCCACACCAGTTCATTCTGACAATTGGCATTGCAGTGATTGATGGCGTGGCTGATGGGTGACTTGCTCTTGTTGACGCAGGGCAGGTAGCAGGCGCGGTACCAGCTCTTCGACTCTTCGCAGTACGCGTTTTTTGTCTTCGACTGTACCCGGCGCTGTGGGGCTTCCTTGAAGCCCTGCTTCGCCTCTTCCGACGCGCTCAGGCCGCAGGCCGCCAGCAGCATGAATGCCAGTACTGCTTTGCTGACTGTGCGGTGCGGTTGCATGGGGCTAAACGAACTGAGGTGCGCTCAAAAAGAATACCGTATCTCGGCATTGGATCGGATCATCGGCGCTGAACATGAGCACGGCAAATGTAAATCTTCTGCCGTGATCCAGTTTCGCCCTGCGCGGCCAAGTCATTTTCGCGCATCTGGCGCCGCGCATCTGGCATCGGTATTGTTATTTTGAAAAAACTCCCGTGATGGCATGCCAGCGCTTCGCAGCAAGCGCATGGTCTACTCGCGGAGCAGGGGCTTTTCTGTTATGTTGCAAGGCCTGTCGACAAGGCCCGTCATCGTGGCGCTGCTCGTTTGCACGGGCCCGTAAAATAATGATTTTGATGGAGGAATGACCCATGAAGTCCCTGCTGGCTGTTTTGCTGATGTGCGCTGCCTCACTCACCTTTGCGCATTGCCCGAATGTTCCGGTGTGCGAGATGAAGGCCATCGATTCCATGCTGCCCGAGACCAAGCTGAAAGGCGCCGAGCTAGAGAAAGTGAAATCGCTGCGCGCCGACGGCCAGAAGCTCTACGACGAAGGCCGCGAGAATGATGCCGCGAAGCTGCTGAAAGAAGCGCGCAAGATGCTCAAGGATGCCTCTACCTGACAGGCAACGACCTGAAGGAGGTATCAGCCCGTCGGTAACGGGACCCGTGCTAGCGCTGGTCCCGTTTTATTTTGGACTCGGGTTTTGTGAGGAGATGTGGCGCAGGTCGTCGACTGTCCAGCCACCGCCCAGCGACTGAATGAGTGCCACGCTCGAGACCTGACGATTCCCCTGCTGCTGCACCAGCGCGCGGCGCGCATTGAGCGCCGTGGTTTGCGCCGCGCTGACTTCGAGAAAGCTCACCTGCCCGGCGCGGTAGCGGTTCAGTTGTTGCTGCTCGGCGAGACCAGCGGCTTTGACTGCCTCACTCAGGTACAGCTCCTGCTGCGCGAGCACGCGCGTGGCGACCAGTTGATCTTCGACCGACTGGAACGCCGCCAGTACGGTTTGGCGGTAACGCGCCACTGCCACCTCATAGGCGGCCTCTGCGCCGGCGATCCGGTTTTTCACCAGCCCGGCATTGAAAATGGTCTGGGTCATTGATACGCCAATGGACCACAGTGCTACCGGACTGGAGACCAGTGAGGCCACCGTCCCGGCCGCCACCCCTTCGCTCGCGCCCAGCGTAATGCTGGGGAAGTAGGCCGAGCGCGCAATCCCGATTTGTTCGTTGGCTGAGGCGACCCGCCGCTCGGCGGCCGCAATGTCAGGCCGTCGTTGCAAGAGCTCCGAGGGAATCGCCATCGGCACATCGGGCACCACAGGCAGCCATTCGATCGGGCTAATGGAGAAGCCCGAGGGTGGTTCGCCGATCAGCACCGCGATTGCATGCTCGAGTTGGGCGCGCAGGCGCTGCAGTCCTTCCAGGTCAGATTGCGCGTTCGAGAGCTGCGTTTGCGCCTGCAAGACATCGGTACGCGGCGCGATGCCGGCGTTGTAGCGGTTCTGCGTAATTTCCAGCACGCGTTGATAATCCTTGATGGCAGCTGCCAGCAGGCGTCGCTGCTCATCAGTCTGCCTCATCAGCAGGTAATTGCTGACCATTTCGCCTTGCGCCGACAAGCTTGCCGTGGCGAGATCGCCCATGCTGGCCTGCGCGCTGGCTTCGGCGCCGGTGACGGCACCTTGCAAACGTCCCCAGACATCGGGTTCCCAGGTGCCGCCCAGACTGAACTGCACGTCCTGTGATCGGGTGATGCTGTTACTGTTTCTGATGGCGCCCGAGAGCGACACGCTGGGGAAAAGAGCAGCGCGCTGTTGGCCGACGACCGCGCGTGCCTGCGCATACGCAGCGACCGCTGCGGCCACATTCTGGTTAGACACGCTGACCTTGCTGGCCAGCGAATTCAAGTGCGCATCGCCAAACAGCTCCCACCAAGCATCACGCTGCAGCGCATCGGCTGGTTTGGCCGCAACCCAGCCCTCGACCTCCTTGAATTGCGCAGGCAGTGGGGCGACCGGTGCCTGATAGGTCGGCGCTGTGCTGCACGCCGCCAGGCCAAGGGCCAGCGCACACACACGGGCCCGTATCAGACCGTTGATCGGAACGCTCGGTGTTCTTCTTCTCATGAGAGTCGGGTTCTCGTGTTGTCCTGGCGGCGCGCGCCACGGGTCGCCAATCGCCATAGGGAGACGGAGACACTGAAAAAACTCCCATTTTATGGCGAGCCAGCATCGCTGTGCGACGCGGGAGCCCGTCCTATAAAGGCTCGCTGCTATTTCCCAAAGGAGCAATCTTGCGGTGGTTAATTATTCAGTGCTTTTACAGCGCGCGCTCGGCGGGACCACGTCGACGCCAGCGATCCAGCGCAACATACACCACCGGCGTGGTGAGCAGCGTGAGGAACTGACTGGCTATCAGCCCGCCAATAATGGCCACCCCGAGCGGCTCCCGGATCTCCGAACCCTCGCCCAGGCCGATGGCCAGGGGGAGGGCGCCGAGTGCGGCGGCCGCAGTCGTCATCAGGATCGGACGCAGCCGCTTCATGCAGGCCTCGCGTATCGCAGAGCGGGCATCCAGTCCCTGAGCGCGTTCCGCTTGCAGGGCGAAATCGATAATTAGTATCGCATTCTTCATCACGATGCCCAGCAGCAGGAACACGCCGATGAGTGCGAGTATCGAGAATTCCATGTCAAAGATCATCAGCGCAATCACGGCACCGATGCCTGCCGAGGGAATAGTGGATAGCACGGTCACGGGATGGATCAGGCTCTCGTACAAAATGCCGAGCAGGATGTAGATGATGACGATCGCCATGGCGATCAGCAGCGGTTGCTGCCCCTGCGACTCCTGATAGGCGCGCGCCGTGCCCTGAAAGCTGCCGCGCACATTCGCCGGCATGCCGATTGCGGCCTCGGATTCCTTTACCGCCCGCTCTGCGTCGCTGATGGATTTACCCTTGGCGAGGGCGAAGCTGACCGTGCCCGACAGCTCTGCATCCTGATGGCTAACGGATACCGCCGCTGCGCGCTCGCTAAACGAGGCGAAAGCAGACAAAGGCACCATCGTCGAAGGGGAAGTGCTCAGCACCTGCCCGCCAGACACGTCGCGCAAGCCCGGATTGGCCGAGGTCAGCGCCGCTGACGCCCCGGCCCGCGCCGGCACATAGACATCATTCAGCATGGACGGGCTGTTGGCATAATCGGGACTCACGCCCATGACGACGCGATATTGATTACGGTCGGTGAAGAGTGTCGCCACCGGGCGCTGTCCAAACGCATTGTTGAGCGCATTATTGATGTCGCGCGTGGTCACGCCCAGGCGCGACGCTGCATCACGGTCAATGCGCAGGAACAGATCGACACCGGTCTGCTGCATGTCGTGGTCGATGTCAATCAGCTCGCGGCGAAGTTTGAGTGCCTCGGCCAGCCTGAACGTCCATTGCTGCAGATCGGCGAAATTATCGCTCTTGAGCGTGTACTGAATGGTATTCACGTCGCGCCGGGTACCGATGCGCAAATCCTGCAGGGGAATCATCATCGCGCTTACTCCCGTGACTTGGGCCAGCTGAGGCCGCAAGCGGTTGATTACCTCCTGTCCTCGCTCCTTGCGTACCTCCAGGGGTTTGAGATTGATGAACATGAAGCCACCACCGGGCCGGCTGCCGCCTGCGTAGGCAGACACCGTGTCAACTGCGGCATCCTTGCGAACGATATCGACCAGTTGGCGTATCTTGAGCTGCATGGCAGCGAACGAGATGCTGCGGTCTGCGCGCACACCCACTGTGATCTGCCCGGTATCCTGTTGCGGGAAAAAGCCTTTGGGGATGGTCGTGAACAGGTAGATATTCAGCGCGATCACGCCAGCTAGCGAGAGGAGCACCAGCCAGCGATGCGATAGCGCGGCATCCAGACTGGCGGCATACAGGCGCTCCAGAGTGTCGTAGCCTTGCATCAACCAGCGTTTGATTCTGCCCGTCTCTTGTGCCGGTGGTGCATTGCGCCGCAGCAGCCATGCGCACATCATCGGCGTGGTGGTCAGCGAGATGAGCAGCGAGATGAGTACCGAGGCCGTCAGTGTCACGGCGAATTCCCTGAACAGGCGGCCGACTTGCCCACCCATGAACAGCAGGGGAATAAAGACGGCCGTCAGCGACAGGCTGATCGAGAGAACGGTGAATCCCACCTCGCGCGCACCGCGCAGGGCAGCGTCGAAACGCTCCCTGCCGTCTTCGATGTGCCGGGTAATGTTTTCCAGTACCACAATCGCATCGTCCACGACAAAGCCGGTAGCGACGGTCAGTGCCATGAGGCTCAGATTGTTCAGGCTGAAACCCAGGGCATACATCACCGCAAATGTGCCGAGGATGGAGACGACGCCGGCTACCGCAGGTATCACGGTTGCGCGCGCAGAGCGTAGAAACGCACTGACCACCAGAATGACCAGCACGAGCGAAATACCCAGGGTCAGTTCTATCTCGTGTAGCGAGGACCGTATCGAGTGCGTGCGCTCAGATGAGATGCGCATCTCGATATCAGGGGGTAGCTCGGCGCGCAGCTCTGGCAGAATCGCCTTGACCGCATCGACTACCTCGATCACGTTGGCGCCCGGCTGGCGGCTGACGAACGCCAGTACCGCCGGCTGGCCGTTGAACAGGCCAATGCCGTGAATGTCTTCGACGCCAGCGCTCACCTGCGCCACGTCCGACAGTCGCACCGGCGAGCCATGACGCCAGGCGATGATCAGTTCCCGATAGGCAGCAGCATCAAGTACCGTCATGCCGGTATCGGTATAGAGCTGGTAGCGCTTGCCGCTGTTCTCGATCACGCCTTTGGGGCGATTCGCCGCATTGGCCTGAATGGCTGCGCGCACGTCCTCCGAGCTGATGCCATAGCGGTTCAGCGCAAAGGGCAGGAGCTGCACCCGGACGGCAGGCAGGGATGCACCACTCAGATCGACATCACCGACGCCTTTGACTTGTGACAGCTTTTGCTGAAGCACCGAGGATGAGACGTCATAAATTTCGCTCGGCGCGCGCGTCCTGGAAGTCAGCGCGAGCACGATCACGGGGACATCCGCCGGGTTTACCTTGCGATAGGTGGGGTTCGACCTCAGCGCCACTGGCAGATCAATGCGTGCGGCATTGATGGCCGCTTGTACTTCGCGCGCAGCCGCGTCAAGCTTGCGGTTAAGCTCGAATTGCAGCGATATGTTTGTGCTGCCATTGCCGCTGCTGGAAGTCATGTCAGTGACGCCCGATATCGCGCCAAGGCGTCGCTCCAGTGGTGAGGCGACGCTGGATGCCAGTACGGCCGGGCTGCCGCCTGGCAGCGAGGCATTGACCGAGATCACCGGATAATCGGCCTGTGGCAGAGGGGCCACCGGCAGCGCAAAGAAGGCAGTGATGCCCAGCAGTGCGATCGCGAGGGTCAGGAGCGTCGTGCCGACCGGCCGCTCAATGAACACGCGTGAGAGATTCACCGCGCGGTCTCATCGGGAGACCGATGCCTCACCTGCGTGCCAAACCAGCGCCGTCCGAGTCGGTCAAAGCCCAGATAAATCACCGGTGTGGTGTACAGCGTGAGCAGTTGACTGACGATCAGACCACCGAAGATGGCAACGCCCAATGGACGGCGAAGCTCGGCGCCATCGCCCCAGCTGAACATGAGCGGCAGTGCTGCGAAGAGAGCAGCGAACGTGGTCATCAGAATAGGTCGCAGTCTTAACAAGGCGGCCTGATGGATCGCTTCACGTGGCGTCTTGTTCTGATCGCGCTCGGCGCTGATCGCAAAATCGATCATCATGATCGCGTTTTTCTTGACGATGCCGATCAGCAGGATGATGCCAATCACGCCAATGACTCCCAGATCCTGGTCCGCAATGATCAGTGCCAGTAGCGCACCCACCCCGGCCGATGGTAGTGTCGAGAGTATGGTCAGCGGATGCACGTAGCTCTCGTATAGCACGCCGAGCACGATGTACACGCAGACGATGGCCGCCAGTATCAGCCAGAGCTGATTAGTGAGCGCGCCCTCAAACGCGCCGGCAGCACCGAGAAACTGCAGGCTGACCGACGCCGGCAACTCGATCTCGGCTGCAGCCGCACGCACTGCGTTTACCGCATCGCCCAGTGCCACACCGGGCGCCATGTCGAAGCCGATAATCGCTGCCGGAAATTGCGAGGCACGCGTCATCATCAGTGGTGCCGACTGTTCATTCACACTGGCTACCGAGGACAGCAGGGTGGGTTTGCCTGATGTGGCGCGTAGTGGCAGCTCGCCCAGTGCTTGCGGCGCGCTGGCGGTGCCCGGTCGTGCTTCAAGGATGACGCGGTACTGGGCAGTCTCGGTGAAGATGGTTGAGACAATGCGCTGGCCAAATGCACTGTAGAGCGCGTCATCGATCGCAGAGGCGGTGACCGAAAGCCGCGCTGCGCTGTCGCGGTCGAGTTCGACGACAGCCGAGGGACCTGTGGCGCCTGCATCCGTCACCACCGAGCGCAACTCGGAATGCGCTTCGAGTTGCTGTGCCAGCAGCGTTGCCCAGCGGTTGACGGTGTGGGTGTCAGCACCCTCCACCGATAAGCGCAGAGGCGTGGGACCGCGCTCGGCATCAATGGTCAGGTCTTGCGTCGGTTGCAGGTAGAGGGTGATCCCCGGCACCTGCGCTGCCAGTTCGCGCAGCCGCTCCATCAACTGGTGCTGATCGCTGCGACGATCGTGCCGCAGGTTGATCAGCATGCTGCCGGTATGCAGCATGGTGTTCTCGTTCACGCCAACGCCCACCTGAGAACTCAGCGAACTGACTTCGGGATCCTGCAAAAGCTGTCTGGCAACTGCCTGCTGCAGCTCGGCCATGCGTGCAAAAGAGACTCCGCTGGACGCCTCGACACGCGCCTGCAATTGGCGAGTATCCTGCAAAGGGAACAAACCCTTGGGTATGAGAACGTACAGCGCGACCGTGAGCGCCAGCATCAGCGTCGCGGCGAAGAGAGTCAGCCATTGATGCTCGAGTACTTGGGTCAGTGAGCGTTCATAGCCCCGACGCAGATGATCGAATTGCCGTTGCAGCCAGCGGGCAAAGTAGCCGCTGCCGCCAACCTTCCCCTGGCTGAGCCAGCGTGCCGACATCATGGGCACGAGCGTCAGCGATACTAGTGCCGAGATGAGTATCGTGATGCCCAGCGTGGCGGCAAACTCGTGGAACAGTCTGCCGACAATATCGCTCATGAAAAACAAGGGAATCAGTACCGCGATCAGCGAGATCGTCAAAGACAGAATGGTGAAGCCGATCTCTCCCGCACCTTTGAGCGCAGCGGTCATGGGTGGATCGCCCGCTTCAATGTGGCGCGCAATGTTCTCCAGCATGACGATCGCATCATCGACCACAAATCCCGTCGCAATCGTCAGCGCCATCAGACTGAGATTATTCAGGCTGTAGTCCAGCAGATACATCACCGAGCAGGTACCAATGAGCGAGATTGGCACGGCGAGACTGGCAATCACGGTCGCGCGCGCATTGTGCAGGAAGATGAGGATGACCATCACCACCAGCGCGACCGCAATGAAAAGCTCCATCGCTACATGCTCTACGGAGGCGCGTATGCCGGCCGTTCGATCGCTCAGCACATCAACCTTGATTGCCGAGGGGAGCGTCGCCTGAAGCTCGGGCAGGCGTCGCTTGATCGCATCGACCGTATCGATCACATTGGCACCGGGCTGTCGCTGAACATTGAGTATGACTGCCGGTTGCAGATTGGCCCATGCGGCTAGCCGCACGTTTTCGGCGGCCGGAACCACGCTGGCCACATCCGAGAGGCGTACCGGCGCACCGTTTTTCCAGGTGACGATCAGCCGCTGATAATCCTCGGGTGAGGCAAGCTGATCATTGGCATTGATGGTGTAAGAGCGCGATGGCCCATCAATCGAGCCTTTCGCGGTGTTGGCGTTCGAGGCCGTGATTGCCGTGCGCAGTGAATCGAGCCCCAGTCCTGCACTGGCCAGTGCGCGTGGATTGGCTTGGATGCGTATCGCAGGTTTCTGTCCGCCCGAGAGCGACACCAGTCCGACGCCGGCTACCTGACTGATCTTCAGTGCGAGGCGCGTGTTGGCGACGTTCTGAACTTCAGTCAATGGTAGCGAGGCCGAGGTTAGCGCCAGAGTCAGCACCGGAGCATCAGCCGGATTGATCTTTGCGTAGGTAGGTGGCGCTGGCAGATCCATGGGCAACAGCGCAGAGGCTGCATTGATGGCGGCCTGTACCTCCTGTTCGGCGACATCTAGCCGTATGCCAAGACCAAATTGCAGCGTGATGCTCGATAGGCCGGCCGAAGACGAGGAACTCATGCGCTTGAGTCCGGACATCTGACCGAACTGTCTTTCCAGCGGGCCCGTGATGGTGTGGCTAATGACCTCGGGACTAGCGCCCGGATAGCCCGCCTGCACCTCAATGGTGGGGAAATCAACCTGCGGCAGCGCCGACACCGGCAGAAAACGCAGCGCTACCAGTCCGGCCAGAACGATGGCCAGCATCAGTAGCGCAGTCGCGACGGGCCGGAGGATGAAAGGACGAGAGAGGATCATTCAATCAGCGTGCGGCCAGCGTTCAGTGACTGCCCCGGGCTGGGCTGGGATCGTGCGCTTTGCCTTTGCCACGCTCGCGACCCGGATCGCCCTGGGGGCCTGCTGACTTATCACCAGGCAGCTTGACCTTCGCGCCATCAGAGAGACGATCGGCACCTTCGGTGATCACCGACTCGCCTGCCTCCAGCCCCGAGACGATCTGCGTGCGATCAATAGTTGACAGTCCTGTCTTCACATTGCGCACCGAGACCGTCCTGTTCTCGGCATCAAGCACATACACGAAGTCACCCTGGACTCCCTTGCGAATCGCGGATACCGGCACCGAGATCGCATGGTCAATCGACCGCAGCATCACGCGCGCGTTGACAAACTGGTTGGGAAACAGCTGACCTTTGGAATTCTCGAAACGCGCCTTTGCGCGCACCATGCCGGTTTGTGGATCGACCAGATTGTCCAGTGCCAGAAAACGACCGCTGGCCAGTTCGGTCGAGCGAACGCGGTCCAGCGCGATCACCGAGAGCGCCCGGCTGTTGACGAGTGCCGCCCTGAGCTCGGGAATGCGATCCTGGGGTAGGGTGAAGACAACATCGACCGGCGAGACCTGGGTAATCGTGACGATGCCGTTCGCATCGCTGGGGCCGACCAGGTTGCCTACGTCAACCGTGCGCAAACCGATGCGTCCCGAAATCGGTGCCGCGATGCGACTGAATTCGAGGTTCAGTCGTGCGCTGCGTTCTGCCGCGCGATCCACATTCACGCTGCCCTCGAGCTGCCTCACCAAAGCCGCCTGGGTATCGACTTCTTGCTGCGCAATCGAGTCTTGTGCGAGCAGGGTGCGGTAACGTTTTTCGGTGACGCGCGCATTGTCTAGCTGTGCTTCATCGCGTTTCAGTTGTCCGGTGGCCTGCATCAGCACAATGTCGAAAGGGCGTGGATCGATCACGGCCAGCAACTCGCCACGCTGTACTAACTGCCCTTCGCTGAACAATACCTGCTGCAGCACGCCCGCTACCTGCGCGCGCACGGTCGCCGTGGCCACAGGCGTTACCGTGCCGAGCGCTTCGAGCACCACCGGGAAAGCTTGCATCTCGGCCTTTGCCACCCCAACCGTCACCGGTGGGCGGCGAGACATGCGACCGCCCGGACCTTCGGTGCTACTCTCGCGCTTGGTTTGCAGGTACCAGACCAGCGCACCCACTGCGATGGCAAGAACCAGCGCGATCAGCAGAGGAATCACAGGAGAGCGTTTTTTCGGGCCATCGGGCGGCATGGTGTGTTCTGTCATCAGACGGGTCAGGGTTGAAGTAGGAGTACGCACGCCGCCAGCAGTGGCCCGGCGGCCCTATTGTAAAAGCTTGGCAAGCCTTGCGCCCGGACTGGTGATTCGCTTTGCCCCGTGGCAGTGGCAAAATCCTGCGGTATCTAGAACAAGGCCATCTGGGTTTCTTCGAGCAGAAAGTCTGCGACATACTGCAGCAGCATCGTGTGCTGCTCGCCATGATGCCAGTGAGGCTGCATGTACTTCTTCTGATACCAGCTCTGCTCGCTCTCGAGGTGGCAACCGATCAGGCCGATGGATCCTTGGACGATGGCCATCGGGTCACCGTTAGCGTAAGTCGCTACCTTCTCGAAATCGCCACCGGTAAATGTCGGACCATCGTAAAAATACATGCGATGCTCTTCGCCGCGCCAGACCACGGGCACTGTCGTGCCGTAGGATGAACGGATATCCGCGGTGCGACGTTTGATGTACTGCACCACGCGCGTATCTTCGAGGATATCGAAGTAGTAGGAGTCTGCCCAATAAGCCCCCATACAGATGCCGAGATAGCGGCCGCCTCGCTTGAGGAATTTTTTTACCTCGTGAACATTGGCTCGCAGCAGATGATCGAAAGATCCCGCATCGCCATGGCCTCCGGGAAAGATCACCATATCGATGTCATCAAAAAAACCGTCCGGCACCTTGTGCTTGGTGAAGAGGCGGATGTTGTATCTCGATGAAAGTGCCTGGATGACGCCGTTGACCGATTCTATCGAGCAGAACGGATGATGCAGGAAGATGGCTATCGTCTTTTTCACGTCGGGTCGTTCGGTCGCGCCAGGCTGTTGGAGTTATTGTGCGTGGGGCGGAGAGTGAGCTTCCGCAAAACTCGTAATCTAGCCGATTTTCTTCCCCTTACCCATGGTCGTCCGGCCTTTGGCGAGGCCGTCCACGCCCTCCCGACCTGCGCTTGAGTTTGAGCAAACTCGGTGTTTTTCGGACAAAACGGCGATGAATCAGCCTCTTCCGACTCGGTGAATGGCCATTTTGCTAATTCGCGAAGGTCAAGCAGGTTTTGCGACGCACAAAATATATCTTGACATGACAATCCCCCGCATTAGAATGCGCCTATTGCGATGCACCATGTGGCAGTAATAAAAAACCAACCATCCACTAGCGACTACCAGGAGAAACCCATGACCATGAATGTAAACGTTGACCAGCTGTCCAAAGCCACCAAGACCCAAGTTCAAGCGCAGCTCAATACCATGTCCGACCTTGCAGAAAAAGCACTGCACAGCGTTAGCGAGCTGGCCGAGCTGAATCTGGCTACTGCCAAAGCATCGCTGGAAGAGGCATCGGCGATCGTGCATGAAGTGCTGGCAGCCAAAGATCTGCAAAGCGCCTTCGTGGTTGTGCAGTCGCAGGCCCAGCCCGCCGCAGAGAAAGCCGCGTCGTATAGCCGTCATCTGGCTGCCATCGCTTCCAAAGCCCAGGCTGACCTGAACAAAGCAGCGCAAGAGCGCGTCGCAGAAGCTGCGGCTAACGTAAACACCCTGGTCAATGACCTCACCAAGACCGCACCAGCCGGCACCGAAACCTTTGTCGAGGCATTCAAGGCAAACTTCGCCAATGCGAATGCTGCATACGCAAAATTCCTGCAGGCCAGCCAGAGTGCGTACGACAAGTATCAGGACCAGCTGCATGAAATGAGCAGCCACTTTACGCCTCCGGCCGCTGCAAAGCCTGCCAAATCCAAGAAGGCCGCAGCCTGATAGCAGGCATCCTTCTCGCATCGGCCTCTTATCTGCCGTTGGAAAAACCGCTCGCCGAAAGGCGGGCGGTTTTTTTATGGGTTGCCGCCCTGTTCGAAGAGAGCTACTGCGGCGTTTTCCAGTGCCGCAGCCAGTGCCACCGTCGAGCGTGCGTTTTGCGTTATGCTCTGAGGGTTCGCCGACCAGGGCGAGCTCACCGTAAACCGCAAGCGTCGCGCCATGAAAAAAATAATAAAACCACTGTTGTTGCTGCTTTTGAGTGCTCCCGCACTGTGCTTCGCGCATTCGGATAACCATGAGGCACAAGAGGAGGAGGTCGATTGCGAGAATCACCTTGCCAGCGCTTTCCCTGAGCTATTGAAACCTTTCGCGCGTCTGGAGTGCGACCAGTTCATCGTGAATCCCGCAGACTGGCAATGGCGCTACCCGAACAGCTATTTCGACCGGCCCTACATACCGGCCTTTGCTCCCAAACCCAAGAAGCAGGTCGCCGGGATGCGCTTGTTCAGACAACTGGACGCAGAAGAAGTCTCTTCAGCACAGATTCCTGAGTTACACGAGCACAAGTTCGGCAAGATACGCTCCTACAAACAGGCTCAGCCACCAAAGCGGCTCATACGCCTGAAAGCCACCAATGATCTTGGCGACTCTATGGATGTATGGTTTGGTCTTCTCACCGACGACAGGGGATGGGTGTCGATCTGCGCACCCGTATGCGCGCCTGAGTATTTATTCCTGATCGAACGCCTCAAACCCTAGGCAAGCGCTGATGAAGTAAACGACGCAAGATTTCTGTTTTGGGAGAGGGCGCTAAGCCGGTGATGGAGCAGGCGCCTGCCTCGCGCCGCTTTTTTCGAGAGGTCTCCGCGGAACGGGTGCCATAAAAAAACCGGTGCTGCCCTTGCGGACAGCCCCGGCTTTACCTCACGGAGTTGAAGCAATCAGTCTTAGTACAGCACCATCGGGTTACCCGGAGAACCGGTTGCGCCGATAATCCGCAGTGGTGCCCAGATAAAGGCGCCTTCCTTGATGCCCGTCTTGACCAGCGACTCGGTATCGACGTTCTCAAGATTCCAGATGCCACGGCGTGTCTGCAGCTCGGTGTGGCAGGGAACGGCATAGCCTTCTTCTTCGCCACCCGGCTGTGCGTCATTGGCCGAAGTATCGCCCAGCGTCATGGCGATATCACGCGAAGCGAGGTAACGGCATGCGCTGATACCGAACCCTGGCTCACCCTCGGCGAACATCGCGCGGGCAGCTGCACGCTGCTCTGAGGTCAATGACTTGTAGCGGCCATTGCCCCAGGTGTTGCCCTGACCGGTGTGCAATGCCACGCAATCACCGGAGCCGATCTCGGCAATACCCGCAGCCTTGACCATGGCTTTCACGTCATCAGCCGTGATGATGCCGATGTCGCCTGCTTTCTTGGGAATCGGCAGCATTTCCATCGACTTCGACAGCGATCCTTGAGACTGGCGATACGCAACGGCATCGAGGACCACCAGCCGGCAGACGAAGCCCAGTTCACCCACATGCTCGACACCCAGAGGACCCATGCCCATCACCTGACCGCCAGCACCGCGCTCATACGCTTCCCAGCTGATGACGCCGTTGTACATGACCGGCCCCTTGGAAGTGTTGACGCCGATGTGCCCAGGGCCATCGAACTGGGTCTGGATCTGGCCGATCTGCGTGGTCACCAGCTCGTCGTGGTAAATCAGCGCGTTCTTGCCGAATGGGCCGCCCGTTGGTGTGCCCGGGATCCACATGTTCCATTTGCGAGGACCAAAGCCAGGCGCTTCGCTGTGGTAGTACTTGCCGATCGCGATGGACTTGTTCTTCTTGATGGTGGCGAGTGCTTTTGCAATGTTCGCCGGGTTCTTGGTGTGATTAGCGCTACCTGCACGGTCGCCACGGCCCCACTTGGGTGGGTCCCAGCTCAGCGCGGAATCATCGGTGGGACCGTTCATTGCCTGGGCGTGCACAACGCCCGAGAACAGAACAGCCAAGAGTGCAACTGCGATATTTTTCATTGCGGTCTTTCCTCCTATTGCGAGCTGTTATTGGTAAGTTTTAGCTTCAACGTGATGCGAGGTGCGCCAAGCAATGCACTGTAGTTGGCCGTACTAGATTTGCAGGGTGTCAGGTTTTAGTCAAGGCCTATTTGACGCGATAGTCGATATTCACCGAGTTGTTTTCTTTCGTATAACGGTGCGTGTGCGGGGCCCATGTCATTCATGTCGCACTGCATCGTAATCCAAGCGGTGACCCGGCGGACAAGCTGTGATCGCACGCGTCTTTCACCACGACATGCACGATTGCAAATCTCGCGTCGTGACGATCAGGTATCTGGTGGTTTATGCAGATCGCCGACATGCAAGCGACGTAGCTGTGGTGCGCTAAACCAGCTGATCGCGACCACCACAAGCGTCATGCAGCCCCCAAAAATGATCGATGGTGCCAGTCCCAGCACATTGGCGGTCAGTCCGGACTCCAGCGCGCCGAGTTCGTTGGACGAACCGATGAACACGCCGTTAATTGCGGAAACGCGACCCTGCATTTTCTGTGGTGTTACCAGCTGAAGAATGGTGTGCCGCAGCACGACAGAGACGCCATCGAACAGACCCGTGAAGAACAAGCAGGCTGCGGCCAGCCACAGGCTGTCAGAAAGACCGAATGCGATGGTGGCCGCGCCGAAGCCACCCACCGACAGCATCATGATCTTCCCGGAGTTGCGCTCCAGAGGCACCCGAGTCAGCCACAGACTGATGAGGATCGATCCTGCTGCGGGCATCGCCCGGAGCAGTCCGAGGTTTTCCGGGCTGCCATTCAAGATGTCGTGGATGAAGGCGGGAAGGATGGCGACCGCGCCGCCAAACAGTACGGCGAACATATCCAGGGTGATGGCAGCGAGCATGATCTGGGTGGAGAACACGAACTTCAGTCCTTCGCCTATGCTGGCAAATACGGACAGTCCGTCGCTCTCTACGGGGGGCTCTGCGTAGCGCAGCGTCAGCAGCGCGGCAATCGCTGCCAACGCACAGAGTCCGGTCGCGATATACGCTGCCATGACGCCCGTCGCGGCAATCAGCAAGCCGCCCATCATCGGTCCACTGACCAGACTGATATCAAACACGACAGTACCCAGAGCGGCTGCCTTGGCCAGCTGATCTCGTTGAACGACGCAGACCACCATGGCCTGATAGCTGGGCCTGAGTAGGGAACGCGCGAGCCCGGCGACCCCCACCGCAGCATAGATTCCGGCCGATGCAGCAGCGGTGTGGTCGGCGAATGCCACCACGCCAATCATGCCGATGGCAATCAGCACGTGGCACAGGCAGCCGGCAATGGCCAGCCGGCGCTTCGAGAGCACGTCCACCGCGTGGCCGGCGAACAGCGAGCTGCAGAAATAGGGCAGCACCTCGGCCAGCCCGAGCAGGCCGAGACTGAGCACATCATGCGTTATCGAATAGATATGCCATCCGGCAGTTACCGTCAGAATCTGGTAACTCAGTGTGGTGCCGGCGCGGTAGACAAGCAGCCTGAGGAAAGCCTGAGAGAGCATGGGGAGCATCAATGACAATCCCGCATTGTAAGGCCCGCCCGTGCCGTCCACGGGCGTGTGTCCGTCATCCGTAAATTGTTACGGAAAGTTTTGCCGATTAACGCAGCCGGCTGCCTCGGGATATAACAAGTTGTCTCTTCAGGTGATGGCAAGGCGGCAGTAGTCACGACAGTGCCGACAGAGGGCAACAGACGGTCCGTGCTGCCATCGGCCCAAAGAGACAGGGTCTGAATCATCATCCAGAACAGTCGGAGAGCGCATGACAACGCAAGAACTCAAGCAGCTGGAAAACTATTTACTCAAGCTGACCCATGTCGGCTATGTGAACCGAGATCCCCAGGCGGCCGAACTGATCGCCGTCGCCTTCTCTCGTCAGCTCGATGCGCCTTACCTCGCGGTGCAGCGCTGCCTGGAGCTCGAGCGCGAACTCGCGCAGGCGCGGGCAAGAATAAACCAACTGGAGCAAACCCCGCCGGTGCGTGCGGCACGCCCCCTGACGGGCAACTATGCGCATGGTGTTGCTGCCTGATCTGCCGAATTCCCAAAAGGCCCTTATATCAAAATGCCGCTGGCCGCGTTGGAGACGCCTTGCCGTACCTCTTTGTCTGCGGCGTCCCCGCCTTGCCAGCGATCGCGCTGCTTCGCGGCGCGCATTGTGATAGAGCCTCCAAGGCAATCCCCTGGCGGCGACGCTCGGCTTGTGCCTGGCTACCGCGAGCTTATTCGCTATCGATTTGCTTGCCCGGATGTGCGTTGGCGAATGCGGGCAAGGCTTCACATGCGGCGTTTATCGATTGCAGCGTGGTCCATGATGAAGTGTCCACACCAAAGCGCGCAGCGCTGAAGAGTTGCGGCACCAGTACGCAGTCTGCCATCGTGGGTGTGTCGCCAACGCAGAACCTGCCAGTGAAGCTGGAGCGGGAGAGATCTTCTTCCATCGCTTCCAGACCCAACCGTATCCAGTGCTGCACCCAGGCCAGTTTGTTTTCTTCCGACAGTCCCAACTCGCCAGTCAGGTACTTCAGTACGCGCAAGTTTTGCAGCGGATGAATATCGCAAGCGATGGACAGCGCAATCTGCCTTGTGCGGGCACGCGCCTCTGACGTTTGCGGCAGCAGGGGTTGATCGGGATATCGCTCATCCAGATACTCGATGATGGCTAGTGACTGGCTCAGACGGAAGCCCTTATCATCCAGCAGCGGCACAAGTCGCTGAGGGTTCATGCTGCGATACGGCTCCTGAAATTGTCTTCCGCCGTCTTGCGTCAAATGCACGGGAACGTAGTCATAACTCAATCCTTTGAGATGTAACGCGATTCGCACACGGTAGGCGGCCGAGCTTCGAAAATAGTTGAACAGCGAAAGAGGGCCGGATGATGATTCCGTATCTTGGTGAGGGATCATGAAGCTTCCTTGGGAGACAATGAAGAAAACCCCATTTTATGGTGAGCCAGCATCGCTGTGCGACCTGAGAGCCTGCCCCATCAAAGGCTTGCCGCGATGTCATTAATGAGAAATCCGACGGTGTTAAGTGAAGCGCTTTCTTGGCGTGGGAACGCAGACGGTGACTGGCGGTCAGTACCGCTAAAATACCAGGCAATCACCGAAACACGCCCGACACCCCATAAAAACAAGGAGAGCGCGTGCACTACGACACTCGAGCCAATGACCATGGTCTCTCCCATGACCCATTCAAGGCGCTCGTTTCACCCCGGCCCATAGGCTGGATATCGACGATTAGCGAGCAGGGCATTCGCAATCTCGCGCCGTACAGTTTCTTCAATGCTGTCAGCGACCGACCCCCCATGGTGATGTTTTCCTCTGCGGGTCGCAAGGACAGCCTGAAGAATATTGAAGCCACGAGCGAGTTTGTCTGCTCGTTTGCCAGTAATGCGCTGTGCGAGGCGATGAACATGAGCTCGGCTCCTGTCCAACCCGGTGTCGATGAATTTCAGCTCGCAGGGCTGACGCCCGCGGCATCGGTGCATGTGAAGCCACCCCGCGTCGCCGAATCACCGGCAGCGCTCGAGTGCCGGCTATGGAAGATCGATCCCTTGCCCACGCCACCGGGAAAATCGGGTCCTGCTTACTGGCTTGTCTTTGGCGAAGTGATTGGCGTGTATATCGACGATCGATATCTGACCGATGGCAGGTTTGATGTCGCCGCGGCCGAGCCGCTGGCGCGACTGGGCTACATGGACTACGCGGTGGTCAATCGGCAGTCCTTGTTCTCGCTTAATCGTCCGAGGGTCAGCGAGAAAGGCGACACGGCAACGCTGGTACCCGGACCCTGGGATGGTGTCTATCGTTGAATCAGCAAAGTCAACGCAGTCAGCGGATTCCACCAGCATCCTGATCCAAACACCACTGACACTCAAGGAGATCGCATGAACAAGGAAGCCTTCAACAAAGGACTCGAAACACGCCGCGCCGTACTGGGTGCAGACTATGTCGATAACTCACTGAAAAACGCGGATGAGTTCAACATGCCGATGCAGGAACTCGTTACCGAATATTGCTGGAACGAGATCTGGAACCGTCCCGGCCTAGATCGCAAGACCCGCAGCTTCCTCAACCTGGCAATGCTCATCGCATTGAATCGCCCGCACGAACTCAAGCTACATGTACGGGGCGCGATCAACAACGGGCTGACCAAGGAAGAGATTCGCGAAGTCTTCCTGCAAGCGGCAATCTATTGTGGCGTCCCCGCAGCAATCGACGCCTTTCGCACCGCTAAAGAAGCCTTCAAAGAGATGGAAAGCTGAATGAACTCGTCCCAGAGCAAGGCCACGGTAGCCTTCATTGGTCTCGGTCAGATGGGTGCGCCGATGGCCCGCAACCTGATGAGAGCAGGTTACACCGTCCGAGGTCATGACCGCGATGTCCGGATCGCCGCCCAGTTCTCTGACTGCCAGGACTTCATCTGGTGTGACTCGGCGGCCATTGCGGTGCAGGGCGTCGAGCGGCTGATATTGATGCTGCCGGACAGCCGGGTAGTGGATGCCGTGCTCTGGCACGGAGAGCCGGCGCTGTCAGCCCTGATGGCGCCGGGCGCGCTGGTGATCGACATGAGCTCATCCGATCCCATCCACTCGCGCGAGAACGCTCAAAAGCTCAAGATGATCAGCAGAGGGTTCATTGATGCGCCTGTCTCAGGTGGCGTCAAAAAAGCCGAGGCTGGCACACTGACCATCATGATCGGCGGTGATGCTGACCTGGTGGAGCGCGCCCAGCCGCTGCTGCAGGCCATGGGCAAGACGACGACTCATGTCGGTGACGCAGGCGCCGGCCATGCCGTCAAGGCGTTGAATAATTACGTCTCTGCGGCCGGATTGCTGGCAGTTTGCGAAGCCTTGTCCGCTGCAGAAAAATTCGGCATCGATCCGCATCTGGTGAATCAGGTGTTCAATGCATCGACTGGCAAAAACAACACGACCGAGAACAAGGTCGAGGCATTCATGTTGAACGGTGCGTTCAATTCCGGGTTTTCACTGGCATTGATGAAGAAAGATCTGGAGACGGCAAATCGATTCATGGGTCAGGTGAAATCGATGCGCGAATTTTCATCACAATGCCTTGGTATATGGAAGGCAGCGGATGATGTCCTAGACAAAGGTTCAGATCATACCGTCATGTTGCGCTACATTCGTGATGCCTGATGTTTCTACTCAATCATGGGCTCCATTGAGATAAAGCAGCCAGATCGCAGCTAAAACTTAATGGTGAGACCTTGGGATGTTCGGGTTGCGCCTCGCCTTCTTGAGTTGATCTCTTGAGATTGCTGGTGAGGCTACGATTACTTTGCTGCACATCTTCACATCGGCACATTTTTGCTGTCTGCGGCATGCTTGCTCTGCCATCAACCTAAGGAGATAGGTTCTCATGGGGCCTTGAGTGTCACCATCTCTGACTGGTTAATAAATCAAAGAAGCTTTTTTCTTTTGGAGTAGCGCCTGTCGCTTGGTTTTTTTCGAGCCCTTTTTGGTTTTCACGGAATTCTTCTTGTTTTTCTTTAGTGCTGAGTCTCGATTTTTAGACGAAGTTTTAATTTTTTCTGTTGGATTTTCCTCTGGGACTGACGACATGTGTTCCGCTCCCAATAGGGTGGAAGCGCTCAAATTCTGAGAAGGTGATCTCACTAACTCGGACTGATCCTGGGTGTGTTCGTGAGCCTCTTGAATTTTTTGCATATCGATAATAAGTTGCTCTCGTTTGCTTGTTAATTCTTTGAATTGATCATCTGAGTCAAACAGCGCTCTGTATTTTTCCCATGCTCCGGGTGGGGTTGACACAAAGTTCTCAAGAACACCTAAATCAAGGTTCTCCAGGTAGGAGTATCCGTATCTGCAGTAAAAGAAGAATCCACTTGCGATTATTTCGGAAAGTAACGGGGGAAACGGGCGTGAGAGCTTTTCAAATTCATTCATTTTTTCATAAATACGTTCATCTGCCGATCGTTGTGACGATAATTTTTTGGGTTGGTGCCCTGGTGGTGGCGGAATTATTTCTGCCAGAATTGGTTTCGTAACGCTCAAATTCTCAGGAGATGAGTTCACAAAATAGGGCCTATGCTGGGTGTGCTCGGGATCATTGCGACTTTTCTCTATGTCGATCATAAGTTGATCTCGCTTGCTTGTTAACTCTTTAAACTGCTCTTCCGAGTCGACCAGATTTTTATATTTTTCCCAATCTTTAGCTGGTAGTGACGCAAATTTTTCAAGAGAGTCCAAATCAAGGTTTTTCAGCCAAGCGTATCCGTGTTTGCAGTAATCGACAAATCCATTTGAGATTATTTCAGAGAGTAATCGGGGAGGTGGCGCTGAGAGGTCATCAAAAAAAATTATTTTTTCACGAATGGCATCATATGCAGATCGTTGCGACGATATTGGTTCAGGTCGCGTGGTGGTTACAAGCATGTGGGAGGAAAGGGGGGCAATATGAGATTTTTCCGGAGTGCCTTCATCATTCTTTTTACTTGAGGATTGTATTGCACTGGCATGTTCTTCCATCAGCTTTTCGTAAGTTTTTTGCGGCAATATAGCCTTTATTTTTTTCCACTCCGAAGCATCGATTATTGATTGGTGTGAGACTTGGTGATTTGTATTAGATTCGATCTTTATGCGTGCTTCCCGAATTTTTTCATCATAGTAATTGAAGACAAGCTGTTGAGTGTTGAGTAATCTTGTCCTCGGTGATTTTCTAGGAGAATCGTTTAGAGATTCGGTCCCGGTAGTCATTTTTTCAAGCTGATTTCTTTCAAGCTCAATGGTATTCGCGATGGCAGTGAAGTCTCGCTGATAAATATGACCAGTAGTTTTTATATCAAGCAATAAATTATCTATAGCCGTAATCAGTGCTGTAGATTTTTGCTGAAATTCTATTTTTGCATCGGAAAGATAATTTTCCACCCATCGCTTGGCCACCCATTCACGGAGTTTGTTGATCATATTGCCGACGATGCCCTTGCTTTGTTTGGCACTCCCGGCCCCCAAATACAAGACTTTTCTTGGATTGAAATGGCCTTTCTCATCAATAAATTCAAAGCCCATCATCAGGGTGTCACCCTGAGACAGGCTGCCCACAGAAGGATGGGGTGATGCTGATGTCTTGGAATCGAGAGGACTCATGGGATTGTTACTCAGAGGTTACGGTTACTCGCCATAACCTAGTACCCCCTGCTCTGTGAGGTGTGGTTGTTTGGTCAGGGAGATGCATCCACGGTGCACTAGGGCTCATACCTCTTTTAATCAGCGTCCGTGCTCAGGGGGCGACGTACGCAAAAGTATTCACATGCGTTATTCGCATAAGCAAGCGCAAAAGTATTCGTTCACAGGCGACATGCGGCGGAATAAGCTTCGCTCACTCGTAATTTTGCAAGGAGCTGATGATGCTTTTCAAACCGTTTGCCTGGATCGTATTGGGATTGGCAGGGTGGTTGTCCACACCTGCGGGTGCTGCTGAACAATCGATCTTGAACGTGTCCTACGATCCGACTCGGGAGCTTTACCAAGACTTCAACAAGGCCTTTGGAGCTCACTGGAAGGCCAAATCCGGTGAATATCTGAAAATCAAGCAATCGCACGGGGGCTCCGGAAAGCAGGCGCGCGCAGTAATCGATGGGCTCCAGGCCGATGTGGTGACATTGGCACTGGCCTACGACATTGATGAAATCGCCCAGCGCGGGCTGATCGCCAAAGACTGGCAAAAGCGACTCCCGCATAGCAGTGCGCCCTATTCATCGACCATTGTTTTTCTTGTCCGAAAAGGTAATCCCAAAGGGATCCGGGATTGGGGCGATCTCACGCGTCAAGGCCTATCGGTGATCACGCCGAATCCCAAGACCTCAGGCGGAGCTCGCTGGAATCATCTGGCGGCTTGGGGATACGCGCTCAAGCAGCCGGGCGGCAATGAAAAATCAGCACAAGAATTTCTAGCCAAGGTGTACAAAAATGTGCCGGTACTCGACTCTGGCGCCAGAGGTTCGACAACGACTTTCATCGAGCGCGGTATAGGCGATGTATTACTCACGTGGGAGAACGAAGCACTGTTGGCGATCAAAGAATTGGGGCCGGAGAAAGTGGAGATTGTCGTGCCCTCGCTGAGTGTGCTCGCAGAGCCTCCTGTTGCGGTGGTGGACAAGGTGGTTGATCGGAGAGGCACACGCAAGCAGGCAGAGGCTTATCTGCAGTACCTGTACACCGAAGAGGGGCAAGAGATTGCAGCCCAAAATTACTATCGCCCGACGAATGATAAGGTCGCCAAAAAATATGCATCGCAATTTCCCAGAGTGAAGCTGCTGACCGTTGAAGAAATTGCCGGCGGCTGGAGTAAAGCGCAGCGCACCCATTTTGCCGATGGGGGGATATTTGATCAGATCTACCAGGGCAAATAACCCTCCGATCGGGCCATTCAACTTCCTGCCGATCTACCGTTTTTTTTAAACCCCCATGACCCGGGCGATCGCCCGGTGTCACCAATATCAAGAGAGAACCTAAATGAATCCTGCTTACCAAAAGCTGGGAAGACCCTTGCTGCACGCACTGCTTACCAGCAGCCTGATCTCGGCGCTGCCCGCTCACGCGGATGACCAGCAAGAGATCAACCGATTGAAGGCATTGATCGAAGAACTTGACCAGCGCATCCGTGTGCTTGATCGGAAACAGGAGATCGCCGCAGAAGATGCAGCGGCGAAGCAAAAATCGACGCCAGTGATCACTGCCAGTGACAAAGGATTTGGCCTCCGTTCTGCAGATGGACAATTTGAGTACAGGCTACGTGGCCTTGCTCAGCTTGATTATCGGCATTTCGAGGGTTCTGGTCCGGCTGCCACTGTCTATGATGGTTTCCTTGCGCGTCGAATCCGACCGACATTCGAGGGTACCGTGCATGGCAAATACGGGTTCAGGTTCACGCCTGAATTCGCCGAAAGTGGTGACGGCTCGGCCACCTCGGGGATTGCGCAGAACAAGGCTCGCGTCGTGGATGCCTACCTCGACATCCGCCACAATCCAGAGGCTTCACTTCGATTCGGAAAATTCAAACCATTTGTCGGCCTCGAGCGCCTGCAGGGCGGCGGTGACATCAAATTCATTGAGCGCAGCTATGTCAGTAACAATATTTTGCCCAACCGAGATCTGGGCATCTCCCTCTACGGAGAGGTGGCAGACAAAAAGCTCAACTATGCTTTGGGGGTGTTCAATGGCGTGCGAGATGGTGGTGATAATTTCACGGGTCAGGATGAGAATCAGGGCAAAGATATCGCCGCGCGAATCTTTGCAACGCCACTGGCTGGATCGGAAAGTGCGCTTGCAGGGCTGGGCGTCGGGATTGCCGGCACCTGGAGTAACGCTGCCGCAAATGGTCTGGCTTCTTACAAAACACCAGGGCAGGCCTACAACTTTTTTAGCTATGCCGCTGCGACTACGTCCAACGGAAAGCGCAACCGTCTCTCCCCGCAAGCGTATTACTACCACGGACCGCTGGGTATCATCGCGGAGTACGCGGTGGTTGAGCAGGCGGTCAAAAATAGTGCCAGATCTGACAGCCTGAAGAACGATGCCTGGCAGCTCGCTGCCTCGTGGTTGCTGACCGGAGAGGATGCCTCCTTTAGGGGGGTGAAGCCCTATGCCTCATTCCGACCGGGTGCCGAGGGTGGGTGGGGCGCAGTGGAGATTCTCGCCCGATATCAGG
>OMID01000079.1 GCA_900299005.1 Oxalobacteraceae bacterium | reverse complement strand
TGTAAATTTTTCTCCACGCTTGTAAGCAGCCATCGCCTTGCGCACCACTTCCTGTCTGAATGATTGTTTCCCTGAATCTGAGATATGAATTTTCTCCTCAACGGATCTGAGGAAGCGTTCATCCGGACGTCGCTCTTCATTGGTAATCGGATCACGTATTTGACGATTATCCAAGGTGGCCTCAACCTCGTCGAGATACTTGTCTAGCAGATCCTGAGCTTCCTGCTCAAAGGATACAAATAACGCTCTATGAACATCTTCTTTGACCCAACGGTTATAGAAACACTTCCGTGCCAATACAAGATGATCAATCCATCGACGTTTCTTTTTGGGATCCATGCGAGCATCATTCTCAATACTGTCTTTCAAGGCGAGGAGAATATCCATCGTGGTCAAGCTATGACAATCTGATTGGATAATTGCATTAGAAAGGGCATTGATCACGAAACGAGGCGACACGCCGCTCAGCCCTTCATCCGGCATTGCCTGACGCACTCGTTCTGCATCGGTACGCGACATTCCTTCGACATCTTCTCCGGAAAAAATACGAATTTTTTTTGTTAATTCCTGATCTTTCTCCTCCGATTCGTGCAGACGTGTGAGTATGGCAAACACTGCAGCAACATTGAGCACATGAGGATCCAGATGCACTTCGCGGAAGGCTGAGGCTGCCGAGGAGATCAGCTTGTTATATATTCTGGCTTCGTCTTTGAAATTCAGCGTGTACGGCACCTGAATAATCACCATCCTGTCGAGCAGTGCTTCATTCTCGCTTTCTTGTAAAAATTTTCGGAATTCCGCTAGATTGGTATGGGCAATTATCGTCTCATCGAGATAAATCAGCGGAAATCGCGAAACTTTGACATTTTTCTCCTGTGTCAGCGTCAATAGAAGATAAAGAAACTCTCGCTTGACTTTGAGTATTTCAATCATTTCAAGCATGCCACGACTTGCCGCATACACAGCACCTGACCAAGACCAGGCGCGTGGATCGCCCTCGTCGCCGAATTCGGCGACCTTTGACAAATCTACTGATCCCACCAGATCTGCAAGATCTGCCGTTGTCGGATCATGCGGCGCATAAGTGCCAACTCCGCTACGCCCCGCCTCTGAGATAAAAATTCGCTCTGTTGGCATTTGCAGAAAATCGCCGTTGAATTGCTGCTCGAGACGCATCCGGCACTGCGGACAGACTTCCCCCTGGATATCCACCCCATAGGTCTTGCGAAACTCAGCACGCAGCGTGTGAGGTATCAGATGCAGTGGAGATTCATGTAGTGGGCACCCTTGAATGCCATACAACGCACCTGCATCTGTGTGGCTATATTCTTCGAGACCTCGCTTTAGCAGAATCACCAGTGTTGATTTTCCCCCTGATGGAGGACCCAGTAGCAGAAGCAAACGACGACCTACCTCTGAGCCTGCTGCAGCAGCTTTGAAATAGTCAGCCACACGCCCCAAGGCCTCGTCCATTCCGAAAAGCTCGTCGGTAAACAAGTTCGTTCGCAGCTGTCCGTCAGGATGTTCGCGTCGTGTCCAACGTATCATGTCCCAGACGTATTGATGCGCATTGCGTGCCACGCCCTGTGGGTCGAATGGAAGAATATTCTCCAGGAAAGCAGACAAAGAACCAGACCAATAGGGTGCCCTATGCTCGCGCGCGAAAGTCTCCAAATGATGAAGAAAATCGTCGCGCTGCGTATCGATCAGCGGCGTATCGATTAGCGATTCGTTAGCCTCAGTCATGCATCCCCCTGTGTCATTGATCGCTTCGTAAGAAATGGACAATGCAATGTCCTTGAGGTTCGCTTTATCTTAAATTTCGATGATCTGAGGTCAAGGGGGAGGTTAGTCGATGAGGAAGTGAGTTTGCGCGAGAGAGAGAGTTAGGCTGAACCTATCTCGCTAGGTGGATGACAAGGTTACGATGCACCAGGCAGTACCGATGTGCGGCAAGGTATTGGTAATGCCGTCAGCGATCTGACGAGATGGGTTAGTGCAGCTCAGCGTGCGAGCGACCCGGATAGGAAAAGATTGTTGAGAAATTAATTTTGAGAAATTCTTTCTTCGAAGAATGTCACTAATCCTCAAATATGCACACTCAAATAATGTTTTTTTTGTAGATTATCGTGAAAAGGAACTATTTGTTGTCTTTCACCACACAAATTGCAGAATCGAAAAAGTTTGTTTGGCGAGAAAGGAGCGGGCATGGCCAGCAATTTGGAGCGAATTCAAATCATGATCGAGGAGATCGGACCGAATATGCCCGAGATCGAAGCAATAATTCAAAGTGAAGAAAAAAATTGGGCTATTCAGTTCGAAGATCAGTCGATTGTGATGCTGGAATGGGCTGATCGGCCTGATCGAATCGTTCTTTCTGCAATGTTGGGTACGCCGGTTGAGAAAATGCAGCTCTCCGTATATGAAACTCTGCTTTGCTACAACCTTTTGTGGAAAGACACAGGCGGTATAAAAATGGCCTTGGCAGGGCCTGGTGGAGAGCTGATTTTGGTGTACGAACTGCACGCCTCAGAGCTCGCATTAAATGAGCTGCAGACTGTGCTGTCAAATTTTGCCAGCATAGCTCAAGTATGGGGCATTTATGTGACGGGCGAGAGCGAGCAGCCCATAGGCAACATACCTGGACCCATGGATATGCTGCATATGGGCGCATGAGCGGACAATTTTTACGGACTGACAGGAGATATCATGAGCCTTGGGCCGATAGGCAATTTTTCCGCAGTAGCTCAGACAAGCAGCGATACTGCCATCAAAAAATCTGAAAGCAACGGTGCGAACTCTGTTCGGTTTATTTACGGTGATAACAGCAAGACAGCCACGCTAGCCTCTCATATCAATCGCATGATGGGATTTTATACATCCCTGAAGCCTTTACTTAACGGTGAAAAAATCGGCAATCACTGATTTTTTCAATTAAAAAATGACAAGCACAACGGGACATCAGATGGCAAGTACAGAGAAAATTCAGCAATTGCTGCAGGAATTAGGCCCCGCTACGCCGGATATCGATGCCGTTGTTCAGACCGAAGAGCCCAGCTGGGCGATACAGTTTTCAGATGAAACCATCATCATTATCGAACCCGCGGAAGATCCGGATCGCATGGTGCTATCTGCCGAATTAGGCAGTGCCAGCGATAGGTTTCAGCTACCGATTTATGAAACCTTACTTTGTTATAACTTGTTGTGGCGTGATACGGGCGGAGTGAAAATCGGTCTGGCTGGCCCAAAGGGTGAACTCATCATGAGTACAGAGATTTGTCTTGACGGTCTTTTATTGGGGGCTTTGCAGGAAGGTATTACAGCTTTTGCCAAGCTAGCCAAGTCGTGGATAAGTTATGTGACCAGCCCCGATGCACAGGCTGCGCCACCGCTACCGGGTATGGGGGCAGAGACTTTGCAGCTTCATGCATAGCGAGGCCTCATGCAAAGCGCGGTTCTTCGATCAGTCATCAGGAAAATCAAAACGTCAACCCTGTCCGTAGGTCGTTGACGAGACAGGCGAGATTGATGATCTTCATGGTCATTGAGTGAAATGACCTCTCTCACAAAGGTCGCCTGAGCCTAGAATTATCTCGTTAGGTTGTTGGCGGCGTTGCCAATACCTTGCCGTACTTCGGTACTGTCTGCGGCTTTGTCGCCTTGCCATCACCCTTACGCGGAAGGTTCTTAGGTCTATCTTCGAGGCAATTCCCTTGCGTCCCAAAATACTGTATATTTATACAGTCATATTATCCGGGAAGCGCTGATTGATTAAAAACCGACTTTCACTCCGAAAAATGGCGGAAAGCCTTTGCTGGGGCAGGTCCTCGCATCGCTTGGCGATGTGGACTCCCTGTCGAATACGGTTTCTTCAGCGTTTACTAATGAACGCATAATTTCTATAAAAACAATTAACCCTATGTCCGACTCCGTCCTTGCGGTGCCGGCAGCTGTCTCGCCATCTCTGCCTTCCAGCCTCGCTGGCCTTGTCTGGCGTGGCGGTGCGATGGCATCGGACTGTGCAGGCACGACTTCCAGTGGCTATCCGCAGCTTGATGAGCAGCTTCCCGGCGGCGGCTGGCCGCATCGCTGTTTGATCGAATTGCTGTTGCAGCAGAACGGTATAGGGGAGATGCGGCTATTGCTGCCCGCACTCCAGCGTCTCTCTGGTCAGCGCATCGCCTTGCTCCAGCCACCGCATCTGCCGCAGATAGCCAGCTGGCATGCGCAAGGATTCTCTCCCGAGCGACTGCTGTGGATACGCGCGCCAAGCCTCTCAGATGCCTTGTGGACTGCGGAGCAGGTACTGCGCAATGGCAGTTGTGACGCGCTACTACTGTGGCAAGGAGCGATGCGCATGGAAGCATTACGCCGCCTGCAGATGGCAGCGCAGGCATCGGACATGCTGTGCTGGGTACTGCGACCAATGGTGATGACCGACATCCCGTCGCCCGCACCTTTGCGCCTCGCGCTGCGGCCGCATGCCGGAGGTCTGAGTATTGATGTGCTCAAACGCCGTGGTCCGCAGTGCATAGCGCCGCTGTTGCTGCAGTGGCCGCGTCTTGCTTTTCATAGAGAGCCTGGTCATGCGTTCATGGATTGCCGTATGCCTGCCGCAGTTACCCTTGCAGGCACTACGCCCACGTTGGTGTGAGCCGCTGGCTGTCGCCATCACTGATGCGTCTCAAGTGATAGCGCTCACGCCGCTGGCCAGCCTGCAGGGAGTGCGCATCGGCATGCGACAAGCCAGCGCATTGACGATCGCTCCCGAGGTGCTGCTGGTGCCACGCGCGCCTGATCGCGAAAAACAGACGCTGGACGCGGTAGCGATGGCCTTGCTGCAGTACACACCAGAACTCGCATTAGGCGACGAGGCGACATTGCTGATGGATGTGAGCGCCAGTCTGTCCGCATTCGGTGGCTGGCGACGATTGTGCCGTTGCGTACGGAGCAGTGTGCACGCGCTGGGTTTCTCGGTCAGACTGGGAATGGCGCCGACTGCGCAGGCCGCCTGGCTGTTTGCGCATCATCATTGTGGTTATCGCCGGCGTGCAGTCCAGATGCACAGCATGAGGCGTTTGCTCGACAGTATAGCTTTCAACGTACTGCCTGCGGCGCATGCGCATGTGGAATGGCTCCGCGAGCTGGGTTGTCGCACATTGGCAGATCTGCGCCGCTTGCCACGTGCCGGTCTTCGTCGGCGTGCCAGCAAGACACTAATGGAAGGTCTTGACCGGGCCTATGGCGAGGCGCCTGAACTATTCGAGTGGATTGTCGCCCCCCAGACATTCAGCGCATCGCTTGAACTACCTTATCGAATCGATCAGGCCACACAGCTTTTGTTGGCCTCGCAGCGCTTGCTGCTCCAATTGACAGGCTGGCTGGCAGCGCGACAGCAGGCAGTCGTCGCGTTTCATCTGACGATCGCGCATGAAACAGAACAATCCCGGTACGCAAAAGAAGCCAAGCGCGGACCTGTCGTGGTCAATATCACGCTCGCCGAGCCGGCATGGGAAGCCCCTCATCTACTGCGGCTGCTCAAAGCGCATCTTGAACAGTTGGTGCTGCCTTCCCCAGCGGTCGGCTTATCGCTGACAGCGACACGGCTGGCTGAACGTGCGCCGTCCAGTGGGCGGCTGTTCCCCGAACCGGGCGGCACGCCTGAGGATTACCGCCGTCTTCTGGAACTGCTGGTTGCCCGGTTAGGGCCCGATGCAGTGCAGCTACCCTGTGTTCGCGACGATCACCGACCTGAAATGGCCAATCAATGGCAGCGCGCGATCGATGCAAAGGGCAAGGGGCACTGCAGCGCAGAAGATGGCGTCGCCGAGCGTCCGTTCTGGCTGCTGGAAGTGCCTTTAGCCTTGCGCATGCAGGGCGACCATCCCTTCTATGGTTCTCCGTTGAGGCTGATGTCCGGCCCAGAGCGAATCGAGACGGGCTGGTGGGATGATGCACTGGTGATGCGTGATTATTTTGTTGCGCAAGGTGCGGAGGGGGCCTGTTACTGGATTTATCGCGAGTGGGATGCAGACACCGCTCGCTGGTATCTGCATGGCCTGTTTGCGTAAGGACTGTGCATGTCTGCCGCCAGTGGTCTGCCCGCGTATGCCGAGCTTCAGTGCGCCTCAAACTTCAGCTTCCTTTGTGGTGCTTCGCATCCTGAAGAACTGGTTGCGCGTGCGGCTGCGCTGGGCTATGGCGCAATAGCAATCACTGATGAATGCTCGGTCGCTGGCGTGGTACGAGCGCATGCCGAGGCAAAGCGGCAAGGCTTGCCTCTAATCATTGGCAGTCAGTTTCACATTCATCATGAAGACGGCAGTATGCGGCTCATTGCATTGGCGATGAATCGTCACGGCTATGGAAATTTGTGCGAATTGATCACGCTGGGCAGAGGTCGCGCGCAGAAGGGCCACTATTGCCTGACGCAGTATGATTTTTCTGATCCTGCATCTGATCATGCGCATTTGCGCAGCCTGCCCGATTGCCTGCTACTGCTGGTGCCTGATTATGGCGTGGATGTGCCTGCTTTGTCCCATCAGGCGGCGTGGTTAAGAGCGGTATTTGGTGAGCGTGCGCGTATGGTACTGACGCTGCTGCATAGGGCACAAGATGAGGTGCACAAGGCCACCGTATTGCAGGCTGCCGCACGCAATGATCTTCCGGTCGTAGCCACAGGCGATGTGCGCATGCATTTGCGCTCACGCAAGCGTTTGCAAGATGCGTTGACCGCCATTCATGCGGGCAAACCACTTGCCGAGTGTGGACGACGATTATTTCCAAACGCCGAGCAGCATCTGCGGTCACGCTTGCGACTGGCGAATCTTTATCCTTCCCAAACACTGGCTGAGACGATGTCCATTGCCAGACTATGCAGCTTCTCTCTGGACAGTCTGCGTTATGAGTATCCTGATGAACTGGTGCCTGTAGGTCATACGCCCTCGAGCTACCTGCGTGAGCAGGTCTGGATGGGAGCGCACCGCCGCTTTCCGAAAGGCATACCCGCAACGGTACAGCAGCAGATCGAGCATGAATTAATGCTGATTGCAGAAATGGTATACGAGCCTTACTTCCTGACAGTGTATGACATCGTGTCCTTTGCGCGCAGTCGGCACATTCTTTGTCAGGGAAGGGGGTCTGCGGCAAACTCTGCTGTCTGCTACTGCCTCGGGATTACCGAAGTCGATCCGGCGCGCGGTAATTTGCTGTTCGAACGCTTCATCTCCAAAGAGCGTAACGAACCGCCAGACATTGATGTCGATTTCGAGCATCAGCGACGCGAAGAGGTCATTCAGTATATTTATCAAAAATATGGCCGGCATCGCGCTGCGCTGACAGGTGTTGTCGTCACATATCGTCCGCGCAGCGCGATGCGTGATACAGGCAGAGCATTGGGTATGGATCCCGAGCTGACAGACCGGCTGGCGAAGTCACATTGTTGGTGGGACAGCCACGACGCGCTGGACGAGCGTTTCAGCGAAGTCGGGTTGGATCCCGATTCCCGCTTGTCAAAACGATGGCAGGAATTAGCGAAAGAACTGACAGGATTTCCTCGGCATTTATCTCAACATCCTGGCGGTTTCGTGATTGCGCGCGATAAGCTCTCACGACTGGTACCGATAGAAAAAGCAGCAATGCAAGACCGTAGCATTGTTCAATGGGACAAGGACGATCTTGACGCGCTTGGTTTGCTGAAGATCGATATACTCGCGCTGGGCATGCTATCGGCCATCCGGCGCACGCTGGACATGATCTCCGAGCAGCAAGGCGAGGTGTTTACCTTGTCTGACATACCCGCTGAAGATCCAGCAACTTACGCCATGATCAGTCGTGCCGACACGATAGGCGTGTTTCAGATAGAAAGCCGGGCACAGATGAGCATGTTGCCAAGGCTGAAGCCCTGTACTTTCTACGATCTTGTCATTGAAGTCGCGATTATCCGACCCGGCCCCATACAGGGTGGCATGATTCATCCGTATTTACGGCGCCGGCAAGGTCTGGAGCCTATAAGCTATCCCAGTGCGGACATGGAATCTGCGCTATCGCGCACGCTGGGAGTACCCATCTTTCAGGAACAAGTCATGCAGATCGCCATGCTTGCCGCCGGCTTTACAGCGGGCGAGGCAGATCAGTTACGGCGTGCGATGGCTGCCTGGAAGCGCAAGGGCGGTCTTGAAAAATTTCATGACAAGCTGATCAATGGCATGCAGCAGCGCGGTTATACGCCTCAATTCGCAGCATCGATCTACGCACAGATACAAGGATTTGCCGAATACGGTTTTCCTGAAAGTCATGCTGCCAGCTTTGCCTTGCTGGCCTATGCCAGTGCCTGGTTGAAGTGCCATCAACCAGCAGCTTTTCTGGCAGCGCTGCTTAACAGCCAGCCTATGGGCTTTTATTCGCCTTCACAGCTGGTGCAGGATGCGCGTCGGCACGGCGTGGAAGTCCGTCCAGTCGATGTCTGCTATAGCGGCTGGGAAGCCACACTGGAACGTGTTGACGATGGACCACCTGCGGTCAGATTGGGAATGAATAGGGTGCGAGGACTATCCCAGGATAGCGGATGGCGTATTGAAGAGGCTAGGGCCGTGCGCTTGTTCTCCAGTGTGCGCGATCTGGCGCTTCGTGCATCATTGACTGCAGCAGATATGCAGGTATTGGCTGCTGCGGATGCATTGAGAAATCTTGCCGGTCACCGACGTGAAGCTCTTTGGCAGGCCTCTGTTGCAGCGCCGGGAAAAGGCTTGCTGAAAAGCGCAATTCCGGAATCTGACCCAATCCAATTGCTTGCGTCCTCAGATATCGACCAAATGGCGAGCGACTATCGCACACTTGGATTGACGCTTGGCCGTCATCCATTGAGTTTCCTACGCAAGCAGTTGTTCACTAAGCGGTTCATGACGGCAGAGATTTTGCGCAATTATCAACAGGGACAATTCGCACGCGCATGCGGAATTGTCACTGTACGTCAGCGTCCTGCAACCGCGAAAGGAACGATATTTGTCACCCTCGAAGACGAGACTGGGAACATCAATGTCGTTATCTGGCCATCACTAATCAAACGGCAGCGTAAGGAATTGTTGAATGCCTCATTGTTGGGCGTTTACGGCATATGGCAAACAGAAAACAATGTGACTCATTTAGTCGCTAAACGGCTACTTGATTTATCGTCTTTGCTGGGAGAATTGGAAACTACCAGTAGAAATTTTATATAGTCATTTTTTGATAAGCAAATTCGAACTGTCAGATCATGGTAGTTACTGAGTCGCCGTATTATCAAGCATTAAATTGCGACCATATCGTCATAACCAAGAAGGTCTAATCCGGATATTAAGAGAGAAATTGATCATGCTTTCGAATAATGAAATTCCTGTCGTTTTTCACCAAACTCAGTCAGTGGCAAAAGAAGCTGGCACGCTTACTGAAAAGTCTCCATTCTCAAAAAAAACATCATCAAACGAAAAAAAACGCCAGTCTATGCCGATCATGCGTTCACCTGAAAAAAAGAAAGTGATTCTGACTGACGCCACACCGATATCGGGTAAGGGTGACTCTTCTGCTGATTGCTCTTCTGAACAATTTGTATCGCCTACTAAAATTCCTGTCCTTAAATTGCGTACAGCGGTTTCACCTACCGAATCTGGCGATTCACCTCGTATCGTCAAATCGCCCAGATCGCCTCACAGCGAGCATGAAACAATGTCTAGTCGTCGACATCGCATCGATTCACCAACCTCGCATCGGGCGCTATCAAAGAATTCCGTATCTAGTTCTTCAAGCAGTGGTACCGTGACACAAACAGTCACATCGACATCAGATTACGATGATGAGTTTGGCAATACGAAACCTGCAAGCATTGGCCGAGGCACGTTATTCTCTACATCCCAAAGCAAATCACCACAACAGACACCCTCTCACCGTCTGAGTGCGCCTATCAATACGGTTCATCTGAATGAACCGACTTCAGAGCAATTGTCGGCACTCGCTGATCTGTGGATGGGGTCTGTATTAGGGCTTGCCACTGATGCAGATGGTGTTAGTCATTATAAAAAACTGACAGCTAGCAAAATTCCTTCTCTGGGAAGAACTGACGGATGGGTGCCTATCGCAAGTCTTCCTGATCCTCTTCTGTCATTGCTATTTTCGGCGCATGTGAAAGACAAGATCCAGCTGAGCTTTTTGCTACGCTTGCTACTTGCCAATCAGCTTGGTCAAAGTCAAGCAGGAAAAACGATCTTTGCCATGCAAAATCTGGTGGTTCATGCGCATCCTAAGCTGGCTGAGATCGACGTTAAACAATTGACCTCAGTCGATGAGGTCGAAAGTCACGCAATTAAAAAGCGCATGACTGAGGCGGTCAAGTCTCAGGCTGAAGCCTGTGTGGATGTCATTTTGGGTGCTGGTCGAAAACTCGAGCAATCGCGCTTGCCGCTCGTATTATTGCAATTGTGGCGGCAATTGGATGCGAAACTCATCATCGAAGCGACCAAAAATCCAGAGCTCAGTGCGCAGCAAATCCTGACTGCGCGAGAAAATCTTGGCTTCGATTTAATAATAACAAGGCAGATTTTTCCGTATGCGATGAAGCCAGTGAAACCAACTTCCGCCGCGATGGGAAATGCCGCCGATATCCGTGATGCGAAAGCGGCTCCCTCAGTGCTGGACACGACGTTTGCCAGTACCCTGTGCGATATCTTACGCAAAGAATGGCCTGTATTTTGCCAAGACGCTTTCCGACATTTTGATGCCTGATCACACGAAGTGGCCAGATAACTCTATCTGGCCACTGTCTGTAAGTGGAAAAATAAGCTCGGGTCATCCCCCGGTGATATTGTCAGGCGACCATCTTCTCGTCGGCAGGCCTTAAATTCAAGGGATATTCTGCTTGAAGGTCGGTTAGTAAATCAAAGACCTCATCTTTTGACAACACATAGCGCTCCATCAGTGTATCTTTCAGCCGAATCATCCATCGGCGGTATTTGGCTAATGCCTTGAGGGTGTGATCGTAGAGTTCATCGGCCTTCTGTTCCAATTCACGAACTGAGGTGTCGGCTGCACCATCACCTCTGAGTTGACGGTAGTCCAGTTTGGCGCGGGAATACATCGACAGCTGATTGACCATCAGCTCCAGCCGTGCAGTCGCTTTTTGAATATCATTCATGCTTCCGACAGAAATACCGCGTGCGCCATAGAAAAGCTCCTCTGCCGCAACGCCACCATAGAGCTGCATGACATCGCGTTCAAGTTCGTCGAGCGTCTGCAGCATAGTATCTGTAGTGGCCGACAGCACATAGCCCAGCGCCCCCAGTTTGGAGACGGATTCAGTACTGATCTTCAGCAGCGCTGATCTGCCTTTGATTTCATCAAGGGATAATCCCTGAGTCAAGAATGGCTCAATCTGCATGAAAAAATGCCCTAATTCGTGCAGTGCCACCCGCTCACGCTGTTTATCTTTTTCTGCATTAGCTGCACGGTCGGTAAGGCCGATGGTACTGCGTTCAACCGCACGAAACAGCAGATTGGTATCAATCCGACGGTGCTCTTCGATAGCAATCATGCTCGCCCGGTCAACGATATTCTCCAGCAGGGCAGGGGAGAGATTGGCCGTTATTTCGGCCACATAGGTCAAATTCAGTTGATCCCAGTCCACGACGGCCTTGTCCTTTCGCTTCAAGAACCGGTTGAGCAACTCATGGCGCTCAACTTTGTTCGGCAGCCGGAAATTGATCTTCACGGAGAAGCGCCGTAACATCGCCTCATCCATCTCACTGTTAACCTCATCGAAATTCGACGCGACAATCCAGATTACGCCACTGCCTTTTTCGCTTTTGATACCGTCCAGGAGACCGAGTAGGGTATTGGCCGTGTCATCATCCCATCTGCGTTCGCCGCGACCGCGAGGCATGAAAAGACTCTGCGCCTCGTCCAGAAAAATTAGACAACGATCCTGCGCGCACGCCTTTTTGTAGATGGAATTCAGTGTTTTCGAGCCACCACCGACCAAACCGGTTTCCAATCCAGAGGCCGAGACTTGAATCAGAGGAATGTCGAGCTGCTTGGCCAGATAACCGACCAGCTTGGTCTTGCCTGTGCCCGCCGGGCCGGTGAGCATGACGTTGAAAGGCTTGTCGATATTATGTAATTTATACATATCCCGATTACGAATCATGGATTCAAGATGCGCCACTTCGCGCTTGACATCGTCCATGCCGACCAGATCCTCCATGCTGCCTTTGAGTGTTTCTGGTCGAGTGATTGACTCGGCACTGCCAAACCCAGGAAACCCCTTCTTGATCGCAACGACCATCAATACCAGAAGCAGCAATCCCACCGCATTGCGCGCTAGGAAGCCCTCCGTAGTCTGCCATAGGCTTTGCGGTGCGCCTCGGTCGTGAAGTACATCCTCATGAAGCGCCAACCAGTCGGCTTGAGCAATGGCATAGGGAATACCATGCTTGAGCAGCACGTCGCGCTCAAGGCTGAGATGAGTCATTGCAGGCACCTTGACCGCGATGAGCCTGGTCTGATTTTTATATTTGATGACATAGCGCGGTGACTCTGAGAATGGCTCTGCAATCAAAAGATAGTCAAGTCGGTCCCGATGTGATGGCAAAGACGTGAGCAGAGAAATATCCTGGCTGTAAATGACGGAAGAGTGCTCTAGCAAGCGAGGCGCACTCACCAAAGAAATCATCATCGCACTTATCAGCAGCAAGGCAAACCAAGCATTGCGACGATGTCTGTTTTTGAGCAATTTCGCGAGGACAGGGAAATGAGACATAAAAATCTTCGTGAGAATGCCGTGCTCAGCGACAAACTAGGGTGCGCTGGGCCAAAGTGGCGTCGGGGTTAACGCAAGGATTGAGGGGTTGCGCGAGGCCGTGATAGGACAGGGTGACGCGGCAGAAGTTGCCCTGCTGGAGGTGTTTTTTTACGCCGCTGGTGAGGGCAGGTGGGGGCTGGCGCCTTGCGCTCAGACCAGGCCCAGAATTCTTCCCAGCTCGGTTAGATAAGGCGTATCTCTGAGCAATTCACCTTCTGCACTGGCGAGGAAATCTCCCAGCTTGCTATGCGTGCCCTGCAATTGGCGCTCTAGCAGCGCCACTTCGGGATCTGAGGCAAAAAGCGTGTGCTTGAGCAGCGCCAACTCGTGCTTGAGCGCCATGACCCGGGCTGAATCTGAGGGTGCAATCGCGAGTTCCTGTTCAAGATCAGAGACTAGGCGAGCGACTCGTTCAAGATGGGAAGCCTCATTGCTGGAGGATCGTTGCTCGGCCATGGGATCACCTTTCCAGTCGAAATAATTCTCTCTACCAGCATGTTGAACTCATCGTCGTCTGGATGTCAACCCACCAAACGCGCCAGAAAGATACACCATGTTTATCAGGGACTACTGCAACATGAATGTGATTTGCTGCGAACCCGACGCGCCCATCGCGGAAGTTGCCGCGCTCATGCGCCGACATCATGTTGGTGATGTCGTGGTGGTCGACAACCAGAAACAGGATCAAAGGCTGCCCTTGGGGATCATCACTGACAGGGATATTTTGATCGAAACTATTTCGCTGGATATCGAGGCCCGTTTATTCACAGTCTCGGACCTGATGACCTCCCCTGTAACGACCATTCACGAAGACGCAAGCCTTGCCGAGGCTCTCGCCATCATGCGTGGCAAGCGCGTGCGGCGGCTGCCCGTCGTCAACCGAGCGGGGGGGCTGTTTGGCGTGGTCACATCGGACGATTTGCTTAATGTCCTGGCGGCAGAGCTGTCCGTGATCGCCGGTCTGGTCACCGAGCAAACGATTGCCGAGGGTCGGCTGAGGAAATGATTCCCGTGCTTGCTGGTCCGAGGCTCATGTAGGTCGATGTTTGTTAATTTGCTTGCTTAAAAGGAGATTGTCATGGCACGTCAACTTACCCGTTTTTCGCCTTTCAGCGATCTGGCGCGTTTCGATCCGATTCGCATGGATCCTTTCCGCAGTTTCGAGGAAGCGATGCGCGAGTTCTCGCTGATGCCGTCTTTGCGGGGCTTCGAAGCCGAGCCAAGCATACGGCTGGACGTGCAGGAGTCCGATCAAGGCTATGAAGTCAAGGCCGATGTGCCGGGCGCTAAAAAAGAAGATATCCAGGTCTCGATCGAGGGAAATCAGGTCATCATCCGGGCCAAGACTGCGGAAGAGAATGAGGAAAGGCAGGAGGGCAAGCTGGTCCGCCGGGAGCGCTATGTCGGCGAGCAATACCGCAGCTTCAGTCTCTCGTCAGAGATTGACGATCAGCATGCTGAGGCGCGGTATGCAGACGGGGTGCTGTCGCTGAAGCTGCCAAAGCGCTCGGGTGGCACGAGTAAGCCTTTGGCGATCAAGTAATTCTCTCGTCCTGACCCTTTGGGGTTGCGACCGATGCGGAGGCTGGCTTATTCCTGGTCAACCTCTGCTGAAGTCGCCGGTGCTGTCTTGCCAGGGCTAAAACGGCAAGGTTTGTCCAGGCGTTGGTTTAGCCCAATCCATAATTTTACATAATACAAATTATGCGATTTATTGAAACCGTCAGCGTGTGATCCAACCTCCGCAAACGGGAAACACCTGGCCGACGAAACAGTCCGCGGCCGGGCTCGCCAGATAGGCCGCAAACATGGCATCCTCGCGCGCAGACACCAGCCGACCGAGCGGCACCTCGCGCTTGAGCTTTTCCTGGAAGACCGGATTCGTTTGCACCTCAGCCGGAAAATATGTCGGATTGTCCACGTAGTTCTGGGCAATCGCATTGACCTGAACCTTCTTGGGCGCGACCTCGATGCCTACGGACTGTATGTAGGCCAGCTGGGCACCCCGTGCGGCGCTGTAGGTTGATGCGCGTCGTATGCCCCGTAACGCAGAAGCGCTGCCGATCAGCACGATTTTTCCCGATCCGCGCGCCGTCATTTGCGGCAATACCGCCTTTACCAGGCGCTGCAGCGGATCGACCATATGCGCGAATGCAGAGCGCCATTCGTCTTGACTAACGTCCGCAGCGGGTGTCGATGGCGCGGGAATACCAAGGTTAACGAGCATTACATCGATGTGCCCTGCTTGCTGGATCAAAGCATCTGGTCGGGAGGGATTGTCCAGTGGACCCTCATCGGTGATCACGTTTGCGCCCAGTTCAACAAAAACTTCTCGCAGCGCCGGGCCCATGAAGTCGCTAGCCTGCGTCAACAGCACGCGCTTGCCATCGAGTGACAGTGGATTCATTGCGGATCTCCCATTGATGATGATCGGATCATTAGCAGCCGCGCCGACCGATCCCTGATGATAGCTGACCCGCTTGCGCCAAGTCGATACCGCCCAGCGCCGCTGATCTAAGATGGGCACATGAAAATACTCGTCGTGCACAACCGGTATCATTATCGCGGCGGCGAGGATACGGTCGTGGATGCAGAGGCAGCGCTGCTACGTCACCACGGACATCAGGTTACGCTCTACACGCGTGACAATCGCGAGCTGGCATCCATGACATCGCGTGAAGCGGCAGCCAGCGTGCTCTGGTCCCGGCAAACCGTGCATGATATTCAGCAGCTGAAAAAGGAATTTTTCCCTGACCTCATCCACGCGCACAACACCTTCCCGCTGATTTCGCCATCGCTCTATGCAACCGCGCACCAGCTGGAGATTCCGGTGGTGCAGACCTTGCACAACTTTCGACTCCTCTGCCCTCAAGCCATGTTGATCAGAAATGGTGAGCCCTGTGAGGCGTGTGTCGGGCATCTTCCCTGGCGCGCGATCGTGCATCGCTGTTATCGCGGTTCGTTGCCTCAGTCCGCAATCACCTCCGCCATGATTCTTCTGCACCGGCTGCGCGGGACCTGGCAAAAGGAAGTGGCGCGCTACATCGTGCTTAATCAACTCTGCAGAGACAAGTTTGTTGACGGCGGCTTGCCCTTCGATCGGATGCGCATCAAACCGAATTTTGTGAAGGTCAACGAAAAACCTGACTGGCAAGACAGACGCGGCGGTTTGTTCATCGGCAGGCTGTCCCCAGAAAAGGGCTTGCATATACTGGCCGATGCCGTGGGCCAGCTGGATTCGGTGCCCATCGATGTGTATGGCAAAGGGCCACTGCAGGCGCTTGTCGAAGGGACTCCAGGGCTTCGTTACCGAGGGTTTCAGGACGCCACAGTACTTCAAGCCCATCTGCGCAAGGCAGCCTACCTGGTCATGCCCAGCACGGGTGTCGAAAGCTTTGGCCTGGCCGCTATCGAGGCCTTTGCCTGTGGCACACCCGTGATAGCCAGCCGGCATGGCGGGCTGAAAGAAATCGTTGTACAGGGAAAGACGGGGTTGCTCGTCGATCCCGGGGATTCACGCGCCCTGGCAGATGCCATCGCCTATGCTGAGGCGAACCCCAAAGCCATGCAGGCGATGGGTCGCACCGCTCGTCAGGTGTATCTGGAGCGCTATACGCCTGAGACCAATTACGCGCAGCTGATCCGCATTTATCGTGAGGCCCTGGCCGGTACGGCGGCTGCCTCGGCCCCCACCTGCTCTCCCCTCCCCTATGCCCCGACTCGCAC
>OMID01000078.1 GCA_900299005.1 Oxalobacteraceae bacterium | reverse complement strand
TCGGTGACTTGCCGGACCGCTTCGATCTTGAATTCTTCGGTGAACTGCTTGTGACTCATGACGCCTCCTGATAGCCCAAATTGTAGGCTCAGAAGTGTCTAGGGTCTCGATAGCGATTCAGGGATCCAAGCTCACTCTGGCACAAACCCATCACTCCACCAGCTTGTTCAACCGATCTTTGTTGAATTTTTCTAGCTCAGGCACCAACTCGCAAGTAATCCCGGCCGCCTTCAATGCGTCAAGAATCTTTAGCAGCTGAAGCTCCTGTGAGGCTGCATTGTCAATCAAGCCATGCAGCGCTTTCGAGAGTGGATCGTCGCCATTGGGCGTCAGTCCATAGGCGGCAAACATGCGGGCGGCGGCATCATCCTTAACCTGTTCGGTTTCTTTCTCGATCACTCTGGCCGGATTGCCCACTGCGGTCGCACCGGGGGGTACGGCTTTGACAACCACCGCATTGGATCCGACTTTTGCGCCCTCGCCTACGGTGAACGAGCCCAGCACTTTCGCGCCAGCGCCGATGATCGCGCCACGACCCAGGGTTGGGTGGCGTTTCGCACCCTTGGACAAAGAAGTGCCACCGAGGGTCACCCCCTGATAGATCGTGCAGTCATCGCCCACGTCCGCTGTCTCACCAATCACCACGCCGAAGCCATGATCGATGAAGACGCGACGCCCTATCGTGGCGCCGGGGTGTATTTCGATGCCGGTCAATCCGCGCGCAATATGCGAGATGAAGCGGCCTAGCCATTTGTAGCCTGAGCGCCAGCAGGCATTGGCCCATCGGTGCATGACAATTGCGTGCAGCCCCGGATAGCAAGTCAGCACCTCCCACTCGCTGCGGGCGGCGGGGTCGCGCTCCATGATGCTGGCGATATCTTCCCTGAGGCGGCTGAACATAATGAAGGAAACTGTTGTGCTCGAAAATGCGATTTTAGGGGATTTGCGCGCGGCGGACCGCAGGAACCATTTGCTCAGGAATGCGCCGCAGCGATTCGCTGCCGGCGTGCCTCGTAGAGGCAGATACCGGAGGCAACGGAGACGTTCAAACTTTCGACCGATCCCATCATCGGCAAACTCACCAGACGATCACAATGCTCGCGCGTCAGGCGGCGCATGCCTTCGCCCTCGGAACCCATCACAAAGGCCGTGCCGACGGTGTAACTGACGTCGTATAGGCTTTGCTCGGCGTCGTCTGCGGTGCCGGTCAGCCAGATGTCATGTTCCTTCAATTCACGCATCGCCCGCGCCAGATTGGTGACGGTAATGTAGGGCACCGTGTCGGCTGCGCCACTGGCGACTTTGGACGCAGTGGCATTGAGGCCCACTGCCCTGTCCTTGGGGGCCAGGATCGCATGCGCACCCGCACCATCGGCAACTCTCAGGCAGGCCCCCAGATTATGGGGATCGGTCACACCATCAAGCAGCAACAAAAGTGGCGGGCCTTCAATTGCGTCAATCAGCTCAGCAAGGTTACGTGCCAGTGAGAGCTCTCCTGCACGAGCCACGACGCCCTGATGTCGGCGAGTCCCTACCATGGCATCAAGGCGCTGATCGTCCACGTGAATCAAGCGCACATTGGCAGTTTTGGCAGCTCGTAGCAAATCGCCCATCCGGCGATCATGGCGCGATGCATCGATATAGATTTCTTCGATGGTCGAGGCATCATGGCGAATTCGCGCTGTGACGGCGTGGAATCCGAAAATCAGTTTGGCTTTCATTTTCGCTTCTTGCGACCGCTACGCGCCCCTGACTTGACCGCACGCGCTGCCGTGCGCGCCTTGGCCGTGGCTGGTTTGGCAGGTGCCGCTTTCTTTTTGGAGGCCTTCTTGGCCGCCTTTTTCGCCCCGAAATTACCCGTGCGCGCATGCATGTCGTCAGCACGTCTCGCTTCGTTCTTGACCTGCGTTCGTATACCGGGCTCGTGCACAAGGCGCAAATCAATGCGGCGCGCATCGAGGTCAACACGACTGACCTGCACGGTGACCCGATCGGTTAATTGATACCGAATACCGGTGCGCTCTCCACGCAGTTCATGGCGCGCTTCGTCATACTGGAAATAATCAGCGCCCAAGTCTGTGACGTGCACCATGCCCTCAATGAACAAAGCATCCAGCTGAACGAAAATACCGAATGACGCCACACCCGAGATCGTGCCCGTGAATTCTTCACCCAGTTTGTCGCGTACAAAATAGCACTTCAGCCAGGCCTCGACATCCCGCGATGCTTCATCGGCGCGGCGCTCATTCGCAGAGCAATGAATGCCCAGCGATTCCCAAATGGCGAGATCGCCTTCGGCCTTGCGCTTGCCCGCAGCGCGGTCTTTGGCCTGCATCTTGCGCGCAGCGGGAGAGAGCTGCAGATTGAGGTCTTCGGTCGCGATGCCTTTGGGGTGATAGCGCTTCCCCTGCAGGATGGCCTTGATCACTCGGTGAGTGAGTAGATCAGGGTAGCGGCGGATCGGGCTGGTGAAATGCGCATAGGCGTCGTACGACAATCCGAAGTGGCCGATATTATCGGGACTGTAGACCGCCTGCTGCATCGATCGAAGCAGCATGGTCTGCAGCATGACTGCATCGGGCCTGCCTTTGATCTTTTCCAGCAGCTCGGCATAGTCGGAGGCTGCAGGATGCAAACCTCCCCCCAGTGACAAGCCGAGCTGTTTGAGGAACGTGCGCAACTGGTTGAGTTTTTCTTCCGTCGGCCCCGCGTGGATGCGGTACACGCCCGCATGCTCATGACGTTCCATGAAATCTGCCGCACAGACATTAGCGGCCAGCATGCACTCTTCTATCAGGCGATGTGCGTCGTTTCGAGTACGCGGAATTATCTGTTCGATCTTGCCTGCAGCGTTGCAGACGATATAGGTTTCGGTTGTCTCGAAATCAATCGCGCCACGCTCATGACGCGCATGTAGCAAGATCATGTAGAGCTCATAGAGATGCTGAAGATGCGGAAGTAACCCTGCGCGCCGCGCCGCCTCAGGGCCTCGCGTATTACCGAGTATGGCCGCGACCTCGTTATACGTGAGCCGGGCTGCGGAGTGAATCACAGCCGGATAAAACTGATAACCTTTGATCTCGCCCTTGGCAGTGATAACCGCATCGCAGACCAGCGTGAGTCTGTCGACCTCCGGGTTCAGAGAACACAGTCCATTAGACAACTTCTCTGGCAGCATCGGTATCACGCGGCGCGGAAAATAGACCGAGGTACTGCGCTCAAGCGCATCCTGATCAAGCGCATCGTTGGGCTTGACGTAATGACTGACATCCGCGATCGCAACAATTAGTCGATACGCCTTGATGCGGCCAAGCTTAACGGGTTCGCAATAGACAGCGTCATCGAAATCCCGCGCATCTTCACCATCAATAGTTACTAATGGCACATCACGCAGATCGACGCGGTCGTCAATATCGACCGGCCTGACTTCCGAAGGAAGTTTGGCGGCGAGTTTCTTGGCATCGTCGGAAAACTCGTGCGGCACACCATACTTGCGTACCGCAATCTCGATCTCCATCCCGGGATCATCGATCTCGCCGAGCACCTCGGCGATCTTGCCAATAGGCTGGGTGTAGCGCGAGGGTTGCTCGGTCAATTCTACACTCACCACTTGTCCTGCCTTGGCCTTGCCGGGACCACCCGTTAGCAGTATGTCGTGACCGATGCGCTTGTCTTCCGGCGCCACGATCCATACACCGTTCTCCAATACGAGCCGGCCAATGACATGTGTGTTGGCACGCGCCAGTACTTCGACGATTGAGCCCTCGGGACGGCCACGGCGGTCGGTACCTGTGATGCGCACTTGTACCCGGTCACCATGGAGTACTTTTTGCATCTCCTTTTCGGGAAGAAAAATATCATCGCCCGCATCAGGAATAAGAAAACCGTAACCATCGCGATGGCAGGATACCCGGCCCTCAATGAAGTTGGCGGTATTGGCTAGTTGAACTCGGCCTTTGCGGTCCGGCTTTATCTGTCCATCTCGCTCCATTGCCGCAAGGCGGCGGTTGAGCCCTTCCAGTTCGGATTCCTTGACGGATAATGCACGGGCAATGGAGGCGACGGTCTGTGGATCAGAGGCCTTGCGGAGTATTCCGAGAATTTCTTCCCTGCTAGGGATGCTGTAAGGGTATTGGCTCAAAAGATGGTAGGACTAATAAATGTGAAATAACTATCGTAGTGTAACGGACGAACGTTCCCTTTGCTGAAAAACGCAAAGGTCGAGCGCGAGCGGGTTCGAGTGGCAGCGCACCATTGCTTGCAGTCTTGCGCAAAGCATTAACCGCCTTTTCGGCATGCGTTGGCCGGTGCTCAGGTTGACTTGACGGATTATTCCGCTATAATCTCGCCTTCTTTGAGCCCACGTGGCGGAATTGGTAGACGCGCATGGTTCAGGTCCATGTGCCGCAAGGTGTGGGGGTTCGAGTCCCTCCGTGGGCACCAGATCCGTAAAAAGAGAGTTCGCGCCAGCAAACTCTCTTTTTTTTATACCCGATTCACGATCGGTGCGTCTACAAACTGCGGGCAAGCACGTACAGTACACATGCCGTGATCACGCCGCACAACACAAGAACCACCGCAAGGTAGTAGGTGGTACGGCGTTGCGCGCGACGCGCATTTTCCAGATGTTCCATTAGCGCCGACTGCTCTTGGTCCAACTGATTCAGACGTGCCTGCGTCGCCTTCAATTCATTCAGCGTTCGCTGCAAGCGTTCCCTCTCTTCCATCGCGGCCTCGTTGTCAGTAGCAGGAACGAATTTTCTCAGAGCGGGTCAGAGTTTCGCGGGTGTCAAGTCGTCATACTGCTCGAACGGCTGGTGTACCCATGGGCTGTCTGATAGATACTCCACGTAGTAATCGGGGCGCATCACCGAGCAGGCCTTGTACCAGATCACGGCAGAGCGCACCTCGGTGACGTCAGGACATTGCAGCTTGAGTTGCTCTTGCACACGTTCCATCGTGACGCCGGAGTCAACGAGGTCGTCAATCAACAATATCCGTCCGCTCAGCGGTCCCGCTGTTGAGGTGATACTGCTGGCAACATCGAGCTCGCCACGTTGCGTGCCAGAGACTTCACGATATGAGCTGGTCGAGAGAATCGCCAGCGGCACTTTGAACAGTCGAGAAAAGACATCGCCGGGCCTGAGGCCACCGCGTGCCAGACACAAGGCCTGATCGAACTGCCATCCCGATTGATGCACGAGTTTAGCCAGGGATTCTATCGCCTGGTGATACTCGTCCCAGGAGACCCACAGATGGCCATTGCCATAACCACCGCTGTTCTCCCGAGCCATGATGTCTCAGGCAAAAGGATGCCGCAGCACGATCGTTTCCTCGCGGTCTGGACCTGTGGAGACCATATCGACCGGTACGCCGACCAGCTCTTCAATACGTGCGATATAGGCGCGCGCGTTGGCTGGTAGCTCTTTCATCGTCTTAACGCCAACGGTCGGCACTGTCCAGCCTGGCATTTCCTCATACACGGGTTCACAGGCAGCAGCCTCTTCTGCACCGACCGGGAAGATATCGACACGCTTGCCATTGAGCTTGTAGCCCGTGCACAGCTGTAATGATGCCAGGCCATCGAGCACATCGAGCTTGGTCAGACACATGCCCGATAGGCCATTGATCTGCACCGAGCGACGAAGGAGCGCTGCATCAAACCAGCCGCAGCGGCGAGCTCGGCCTGTGACAGTGCCGAACTCATGCCCGACCGATGCCAGGTGCTTGCCGATGCCCTGGTCGGTTGGCAGCTCAGAGGGGAAAGGACCGGAACCCACTCGAGTGGTGTAAGCCTTGGTAATGCCCAGCACGTAATGCAGCATGTTCGGGCCAACGCCCGATCCAGCGGCTGCATTCCCCGCCACGCAGTTGCTTGAGGTGACAAAAGGGTAGGTACCATGATCAACATCGAGCAGACTGCCCTGCGCACCCTCAAAAAGCAAGTTCGCGCCCGCCTTGTGTGCCGCATGCAGCGCGCTAGACACGTCAGTGACCATGGGACGGATGCGTGGCACCGTCCTCAGCGCATCGTCGAATGTTTTTTGATAATCGACAGCCTGCGCATTGAGATAATTGACGAGCACATAGTTGTGATAATCGAGGTTCTCACGGAGCTTTTCCTCGAGGCGTTGCTCATTGAGCAGATCAGCCACGCGGATGGCACGACGCGCGACTTTATCTTCATAGGCCGGGCCAATGCCCTTGCCTGTCGTGCCGATCCTGGCATCGCCGCGCTTGGCTTCACGGGCTGCGTCGAGCGCTGTGTGGTAGGGCAAGATGACGGGACAGGCCTCGGATACTTTGAGTCGGTTCGCGACTTCGACCCCCGAGGCTTCCAGTTTGTCGATTTCGCGCAGCAAATCGGGGACCGAGAGCACAACGCCATTGCCGATATAGCAGGCGACGCCTGCGCGCATAATGCCCGAGGGGATCAGTTGCAATGCGGTCTTGTGGCCACCAATAACGAGCGTATGACCGGCATTGTGACCGCCCTGAAAACGGACCACGCCCTGAGAATGATCGGTGAGCCAGTCAACGACCTTGCCCTTGCCTTCGTCGCCCCACTGGGTGCCTATGACAACTACATTTCTAGCCATGATATTTGCAGCTTTCCGAATTTTTACTGATCTCTTAATAAATGGGATGACGTGCGGCGCGTAGTTCTCATGGCAGCGCTTTCAGGTAGAAGCTGCCGCCCTCACCCACAATCTCGCGATCGCAATCGAATTCCTGTTCGCCACTAGACTCACCGGGCATGAGCTGAATGACGATTTCGCCTCGCGCTCTGAGCGATGCAATGAGTGCAGTCAGTGCGGGCTCCTTGCCCCAGGGGGCGCGAATAGCGCTCGCTGGCGCCGCCGCCGGTAAAAGACGTGCCACTTCTCGCAGATCCATCGAGAAACCAGTCGCCGGACGAGCACGCCCGAACGCCTCCCCGACATGATCGTATCGCCCACCACGCGCTACTGCATTGGGCAAACCTTCGACATACAGGGCAAACATCGCGCCGCTCTCGTACTGGTAACCCGAGAGATCAGCAAGGTCGATGTTTACGTTGATACCTGCGGCCGATTGTGCGAGCGTATCAAGCTCATCCAATGCCCGCACGATCCCGGGTTTGGCGGGAAGGCGTTCTCGAGCACGCTGCAAAACGTCGAGATCGCCGTGCAAAGCAACCAGCGCTGCCAGCGACTCACGCATCCCGGCGGGAAATCTTTCGGTGAACGTTGTCAGGCCAGGCAAGTCCTTGGCGCGCAACAGACCGACGATCTCGGGATACTGCCGCCGTGCTCGCTCATCGTCTTCCAGAATCGCGTGCAATATTCCGTTGTGCGATAAATCGAGCGTGATCCTTGAGAGGCCCGAAAGCTGCACCGAGGTCAGCGCCAGCGACTGGATTTCGATGTCGGCCTCCAGCCCGGCGTGGCCGTAAATCTCTGCGCCTATCTGCAAGGGTTCGCGGGTGGTGTGAAATCCGGAGGGCCGCGCATGCAGCACGCTGCCGGCATAGCACAGACGCGTAACGGCCTTGCGATTGAGCAGGTGAGCATCGATGCGCGCGACTTGAATGGTCATGTCGGCACGCAGGCCCATGGTGCGTCCGGAGAGCTGGTCCACCAGTTTAAACATGCGCAAGTCCATGTCCTGATCTGGAAATGGCATTAAGGAATCAACGTACTCCAGCATTGGCGGCATCACCAGCTCGTAGCCGAAGCGACGGAAGTGATCCAGCAGACTGCGCCGCAATTCTTCTGTCTTGCGAGCCTCGGAGGGCAAGACATCGGCGATGTTTTCGGGAAGTAGCCAATTAGGCATGACGATCTGTACTTGAATCAGGACTCGGAAACAGCAAAATGAAAAGCGAGGAGCAGGATACCAAACAGGATGGCGGCCAAGCCAAAAAAACGGATCTGGCCATCCGACAGCCGGGCCAACTGGAGGAAAGTCTCGCGCCAGCGTGCCGGTGACAGAAAGGGAAATGCCCCCTCGAGCACACAGAGCAGACCAAACGCGAGCAGCAGGCTAGATGACACCCGGCTACCTGTTATTTGCGGGCACCGCCGGGCGCCTTGAAGTACTTCAGGAACTCCGAATTGGGATCGATCAGCAACACATCGCTGCGGGTCTTGAAGCTCTCGCGATACGCCTCCAGGCTACGTGAGAACTTGTAGAAATCCGGATTCTGGCCAAAGGCCTGCGCATAAATACGCGCGGCCTTGGCGTCGCCTTCACCACGAATCGACTCAGCCTGACGATAGGCCTCGGCGAGTATCACGGTCCGCTGACGGTCAGCATCAGCACGTATTTTTTCTGATTCAGCCGCACCCGTCGAACGCAATTCATTAGCCACGCGAGCACGCTCGGACTTCATTCGCTCGTAGACAGAATTATTGATCTGCTCGACATAGTCGACACGCTTGAGACGCACATCGACGATCTGACCGCCAATCTGCTTGACCTCTTCGGACACTTTGGCCCGAATGGCATCCATGACCTTTCCACGCTCACCTGAGATGACCTCGCGAACGGTGCGCTTGGTGATCTCCTCGTTCAGCGCCGCCTTGACGATTTGCGCCATGCGATCCTGTGCTCGGCGCTCGTCGCCACCAAAGCTGATGAAATAAAGACGTGGATCGACAATTCGCCATTTGACGAACGCATCAACGAGGATGTTCTTTTTCTCAGCGGTGATGAAGCGATCAGGCTCGGGCGTATCCAGCGTGAGGATACGCTTGTCGAGGAAGATCACATTTTGAAATGGCGGCGGCAGCTTGAAGTGCAGTCCGGGTTCCTTGATGACCTGCTTGACTTCCCCCAGCGCGAACACGATCGCGAACTGTCGCTGGTCGACGACGAACAGGGTGGACATCAGTATTGCCAGCGCTATCAGGCTGGCGATGACGGTGGAGATCAGGCGGTTCATCAGCGAGTCTCCCGGTCACGTGAGCTTCGGCTGTCGCGCGGCCTGGGTTCGGAAAGCCTGGCACCTTCGGGTGAAGGTGGTGCGCTGTCTGTCGATGGCGCAGGCGCCTGCTGCAGCGCTGCGGCAGATTCGGCGGCGGTCTGCGCAATGAGCTTGTCGAGCGGCAGATAGATCATGCTGTTGTTCGCCTTGGTGTCGACCATGATCTTGGTTGTGCTGGTGAAGATCTGCTGCATGGCCTCGATGTACATGCGATCGCGCGTGACGCCCGGCGCTTTCTGGTACTCGGCGAGAATCTTGGTGAAGCGCGATGCCTCACCCTCGGCATTGGCGACAACGCGTGAACGATAGCCTTCGGATTCCTGGAGCAACCGGGATGCGGCGCCGCGCGCACGCGGAACAATGTCGTTCGCGTAGGCCTGCCCTTCGTTTTTCTGGCGCTCGCGGTCCTGTCCTGCTTTGACGGCATCATCGAAAGCCGCTTGTACCTGCTCAGGAGGTTGAACTGCCTGCATGGTCACGTTGGTGACCAGTACGCCGATCTTGTAGCGGTCAAGAATCTGCTGCATCAGTGCGCTGGTATCAAATGCAACCTTCTCGCGGCCTTCGTAGAGCACGAAGTCCATCTTGCTCTTGCCGACAATCTCGCGGATCGCGGTCTCTGCCACTTCTTTGACCGTGTCTTCCTGATCACGGTTGTTAAAGACCCATTCAGATGCGTCCTTCAGACGGTATTGAACGGCGAATTGAATATCAATGATGTTCTCATCGTCGGTCAGCATCAGTGATTCGCGAGCAAGCTTGTTACGCACGTTACCGCGGTAACCGACTTCAACAGTTCGCACCTGCGAGAGGTTGACGACTTCGTGTGTCTGAATGGGATAGGGCCAGCGCCAGTTGAAACCGGGTTGGGTGGAATGACTGAATTTGCCGAAGGTCATGATCACACCGGTCTGACCTTCCTGAACGATGAAAAAGCCGCTGACCAGCCAGAGGAAAGCTATCACGGTTGCGACGACACCGGCACTGATGCCTGCACCGCGAGGGTCAGGGGACAAGCCGCCATCGCCACCGCGACCGCCTCCCTTGCCACCGAACAGACGGTTCAGGCGCTGATTGAAATCGCGCCAGAGCTGGTCGAGGTCGGGTGGGCCGTCGCTGGGACGCTGATTGTTCTGCCGAGGTTCTTGGGCATCGTCATTGGAGCCTCTACCCCAGCGGGGATCATTCAGCGAAAAAAGCAGACGAAATTTGTTAAGAAGGGGTCCGAGCATGCTGTCGCGTTCCGCGTTATGGTCTTTTTTCATCTTGAGTGAAACGCCGACCCCGCCGCGGTGACCGTCGCCACCATGGTCAGGTGCTGGAGCCATACGCAAGCCCGGCACCATCGACTCTGGGATCGTCAGACGGAGTACGCCCGGGATCGCTGCCAGTCGCCTGTCCGTATTCGGCAATCGCCTGCCTCAGCAAATCGATGCCTTCACCCGTATGAGCACTGGTAAAAACCCGGCGAATTTTATCATATTCATCACGCTCGATTGACGGCGACAGGCCGGCCAGATCGATCTTGTTCCAGACCAGTATTTGGGGAACATGGTTAGCGCCAATCTCGGCCAGAACTGCATCGACCTGCTCGATTTGCTCATTGCGCACCGGGCTGGCCGCATCGACGACATGCAGCAGCAGATCTGCATGAATGGTCTCCTCCAGGGTTGCTCGAAACGCTGCTACCAGCTGGGTGGGCAAGTCGCGAATGAATCCGACGGTATCAGAGACGACTACGCTGCCGGCCTCACCCAAATGCACGCGACGAGAGGTGGTGTCCAAGGTCGCAAATAGCTGATTGGCCGCATACACGCCTGCCTTGGTCATGTTGTTGAACAAGGTTGACTTGCCCGCATTGGTATAACCGACCACCGAGACAGAAAACGTGTGATTGCGCTCGCGAGCGCGACGCTGCGTGATACGTTGGCGTTGCAGCTTGTCTAGCTTGGACTGGAGCATCTTTACCCGAGCACCGATGAGCCGCCGGTCGGTTTCGAGCTGCGTCTCGCCGGGCCCCCGCAAACCAATGCCCCCCTTCTGACGTTCAAGGTGCGTCCAACCTCGGACGAGGCGCGTTGCCAGATGCTTAAGCTGAGCCAGCTCGACTTGTACCTTGCCCTCGTGGCTCTGGGCACGCTGCGCGAAAATATCGAGGATGAGGCTGGTGCGGTCAACCACCCTGACCTTCAGATGACGCTCAAGGTTACGCTGTTGCGCAGGTGAGAGCGCGTGGTTGAAGATGACCAGATCAAGACCGAGGTCGGTCACGGTGTCATGGATTTCATCGGCTTTGCCGGAGCCGACAAAAAGCGCGGCATCCGGCCCGGCGCGACGCCCGGTAACGCTGGCGATCGGCTCGACACCAGCAGATTTTGCCAAAAGGGCAAGCTCCTCGAGACTGGCAAGGAAGTCCCCCTTGCCAAAATCAACACCGACGAGCGCGGCTCTCATCAAACGAATTCCGGCCGGTGAGGCCTCGTTGGCTTATTCGGAATCAGAATCGGAGTTCAAGTTGACGGCGCGCGCGGGCACGACCGTAGAGATCGCGTGCTTGTACACCATTTGCGTCACGGTATTGCGCAGCAGCACAACGTACTGATCAAACGACTCCACGTGTCCCTGTAGTTTGATGCCATTCACCAGATAGATGGAAACAGGAACGTGCTCTTTTCGTAAGGCATTCAGGAAAGGATCCTGAAGCAGTTGCCCTTTATTGCTCATGGATGCTCCGTTTTATTGTCAAGTTCAGCAGATTGGGATGGTGCAAAAAAGTACAAGCACCAGAAAAAGGTCCACGACGCGAATGTAATCGATTTTGCCACAGGCTGGCAAACGACAGCCGAGAAAAAACAAAGCGGCGGAGGGCATGGCCCAATAGAAAAGCGGAAGGTTTCTAAGCGACAAAATTACGCGTCGACCCAAAGGTTTTGATCGACGCTATTCCGGACGGGAAAAAGGGTTTTTCCCCGAACGCAACTCGATTCGCAACGGTGTACCGGTGAGAGAGAAACTTTCACGAAAATGTTTCTCCAGATACCGTTTGTAATTCGCATCAATCGCCTCCAGCGCATTACCGTGAATGACAATCACAGGCGGATTCTGCCCCCCTTGATGTGCATAGCGGAGTTTGGGTCTGACCGATCCTTTACGACGGGGTTGCTGATGGTCGATTGCCTCCTGCAAAGCACGCGTGAGCTGGGGCGTGGGCAGCTTCGCCATCGCCGCGGAATAAGCGGCATCGATGGACTTCATGAGCGGAACGATACCTGTGGCTTTGAGCGCCGATATGAAATGCATTTTTGCGAACGCCAGGAAACCCAGCTTACGATCGATTTCGCGCTTGATATGCTCACGCTGATCTGAGGTTAATCCATCCCATTTGTTGATGCCCACAACCAGCGCGCGACCTGCCTCAAGAACAAACCCGGCAATGTGCGCGTCCTGCTCAGAGATATCCTGCTGTGCGTCAAGCAGCAGCAGCACTACATTCGCTTCCGAAATCGATTGCAGGGTTTTAACAACAGAGAATTTTTCTATCGCCTCGAACACCTTGCCCTTGCGCCGTATGCCCGCAGTATCGATCAATGAGTAGTGTCTGCCGTGCCGCTCAAACGGTATCTCTATCGAGTCGCGCGTGGTGCCAGGCAGATCAAATGCGATCACGCGCTCTTCGCCGAGCAAGGTATTGACCATCGTGGACTTGCCGACATTGGGCCGACCGACGATGGCAATCCGTACCCCTTTGACGGCAGGAGGGTCTTCCTCTTCCTCTGAGCGTCCCTCTCTCACCAGATCGAGCGCCTGCTCAACGAGATCGACAACACCATCGCCGTGCGCAGCCGAAATCACATATGGATCTCCCAGACCCAATTCATAAAAATCCGCCGTGACAGAGGTGTACTTCATACCCTCGGATTTGTTCACCACCAGCATGACCCGTCGGCCGGACTTGCGGAGAAAATCAGTAATGGTCTTGTCATGTGGCGTCAGTCCCTGACGACCATCGACCATGAAGACAACCACATCGGCCTCGACGACGGCTTGCTTGGTCTGTTTGGCCATCTCATGCAAGATGCCATCCTTGGCCACTGGCTCAAAGCCACCGGTATCGATCACGAGAAAAGGTCGCGCACCTATCCTGCCTTCCCCATAGTGACGATCGCGAGTCAGGCCCGGCAGGTCAGCCACCAGCGCATCGCGGCTCCGTGTGAGGCGATTGAACAGGGTTGACTTGCCGACATTAGGTCGACCGATGAGTGCTATGACTGGCTTCATAAAAAATCTCCGGGGAGCCATTGCGACACAGAGCGTGCCTCAAGGCTTCCCGCCAGCGGCCGGCAATGCCGGCATAGTAGTAGTGGTTGAACTGCGTCAGTCGGAGGCGACCGCCAGCAGCCTGCCATCCTGAGTCTGAACGATCAGGTGTGAACCTGCGATCAAGGGTGCACTGATAATTGCACTGCCATCAGTGGACAATCGAGCCAGCAATGCCCCTTCTTCGCGCGAGAGAAAGTGCAGATACCCTAGGCGATCGCCGACAACAACCGCACGTCCAAACGACACTGGGGCGGACAGGCCGCGCCAAGCCAGGCTGGTGTTACGCCACAGGTTGCTGCCTGTGTCGCGCGCAAATGCCTGCAAATTACCCTTCTCGTCGGCAGCAAAGACATAACGCTGATCGACTCCGGGCCCCACCGCAGTGGATAGCTCACGTGCCCAGCGAAGCGTGCCATTGCCCGCATCAACGCAGGCTATCCTTCCTTGGTAAGCCGTCGCGCAGATGTCACGCCCGATGAGCGCAGGGGTGCCTGACACATCCGAGACGCGCTCGAGTTCAGTGGCACCACGGGGCTCGGCGATTGTGACTTCCCAGCGCGGCGCGCCACTGAGCGCTGACAGCGCAATCAGCCGGCCAGCTGGCAGACCAACAAACGCAAGCCCGTCCGCAACGATAATGCCCGGCGCTGCCTGCAGCGACAATGACGGTGTGCTGCGCTGCAGGTACCAACGTCGGCTACCGGTGCCAGCATCCAGCGCAACAATTCGGTTATCCAGACTGCGCAGCACCACGGTACCATTGCCGATGGCAGGCGCAGAAAGTACCTCGGTTGAGGCATCGAATTTCCAGCGCTTTTGTCCATTGGCGGCATCGAATGCCAGCACCGCGCCCTCGGCCCCGGCGACCACCACGGTACCGCCATCGGCGGCAACGCCAGAGACGAGACGCGAGCCTGTATCAATTCTCCAGACAATCTTTCCATTGGACGGATCAATGCTCATGAGTTCACCGCCCTCATTGGCAGTGAACAATCGACCGTCACTCAGAGCGGGGCGAAAGCCCTGATTACCGGCCTTCCCCACGTTCACCGACCAGATCACGCGAACTGCCATGCTGGGCGTGACGTTCGCCAGAGGCGCCGGCGCGTTCTTCGGTCTGCTGGCAAAAGGGTTGAGCGACGAACAGCCGGCCAGAAGCGCAAGTACGGCCAGCGGAACGATGCGATTCAAGATAAAACTCATATGGGTTATCAATGTGCGGTAGCTGTTTTGCCGCCAAGTGCATCCAGCTTCAGCTGTATCAGCTGGCGTGCAGGGTTTTTGATTTCAGTTTTATCGAGAGCGGTCTGAAACTCCTGGCGCGCCTCATCGAGCTTGTTCTGGGCGAAGAGCAAGTCGCCCTTGCGGTCAGCGACGAGTGCGGCGAACTGCTCCGGGAAATCCCACACCAGCATCTTCAGACCTTCGTCATACGCTTTTTCATCTAGCAGCACACCCGCGAGCCGTATGCGTGCGATTGCCTTGAATTCATCGCTCTTGCCATGATCGACAACCCATTGCAGATGAGATTTCGTGGATTTCAGATCATTGGCGTCGAATGCGGATTTGGCGGCCGTCAGAGCACCCATCTGGGCGTAGGGCGTGCCACTGAATTTGTCCTTGATATCTTCGGCAGCGCGCGCGACCTTGGACTGATCTTTCGATTCGGCTGCCTTGATGATTTCTTCGTACAGCATCGCTGCTTTGCCCGCCTGATCGCGCTGGTAATATTTCCAGCCGGACCAACCGGCAAAAGCCAGCAAAGCGGCGGTCACCACCCAGGTAACCAGATTGCCGTATTGATTCCACCACGCCTTGATCGTGGCAAGCTGTTCTTGTTCTTCGAGATCGTAAGCCATGAATAGTCTCAGTGGTGGGTGTGAATCTGGCCAGCGTGCAGATGGCCGTGGTCATGATCATCGTCCGCGGTCATGTGATCAATGAGGTGATCAGCGACGGCGTCAAGCGCCACGCTGCGCTGGTTGTCCAGCGGATCCGCGTCGCGCAGATATTTGACTGTTGCTGCGCCCTTGGCGATTTCATCTTCACCAAGAATGATCGCATATGCTGCGCCGCTGGCATCAGCGCGCTTCATCTGTGACTTAAAGCTGCCCGGCCCGCCAGTCGAGGCGCAATGTAGCACAACATCCAGACCAGCATCGCGCAGGCGCTCACCCAGCGTGAATGCCTCGAGTAGCGCAGCTTCGCCCTGATGAACAAGATAAACGTCGCAATGACTGCGAGAAATCTCGCCGGAAGTTGCCTTCATTAGTTCGAGCAAACGCTCAACGCCCATGGCAAAACCGACTGCTGGTGTAGGCTTGCCACCGAATATTTCGACCAGCGGATCGTAACGACCGCCACCGCAGACCGTGCCCTGTGAGCCCAGCTGGTCGGTAATCCATTCGAACACGGTACGGTTGTAGTAATCCATGCCTCGCACCAGACGAGGATTGATCGTGAACGGAATGCTATTGTGCCGCAGCAGGCTTTGCACGCCATCGAAGTGCGCTCGCGATTCCTCACCCAGATAATCGATCAGTTTGGGTGCCTCGTTGACCAAGGTCTGCATCGCGGGGTTCTTGGTATCGAGAATGCGCAGGGGATTACTGTGCAATCTGCGCTGGGCATCGGCATCAAGTTGCTCTTTGTGCAGCTCAAAGTAAGCAATCAGGTCCGCACGGTGTGCCTGTCGCTCTTTGGCGTCGCCAATCGAGTTGATCTCCAAGCGTATACCAGACAGGCCCAGATCATCCCAGAGGCGCTGACACAGCATGATCAGCTCGGCATCGATGTCGGGGCCCGTAAAGCCGACCGCCTCTGCACCCACCTGGTGGAACTGCCGATAACGACCCCGCTGTGGACGCTCATGCCGGAACATCTGCCCGGCGTACCAGAGACGCTTCGGACCGTCGTAGGTGAGGTTGTGCTCCAGTACCGAGCGCACGACGCCGGCTGTGCACTCCGGTCGCAATGTCAACTCATCACCATTCATGCTGTCGGTGAAAGAGTACATTTCTTTTTCAACGATATCAGTGACCTCGCCCAGACCGCGCGAGAACAGTGCAGTCGGCTCGACGATAGGCGTCCGTATCTGCTGATAGCCATAGCTGCGCAAGACGGATTGCACCGTATTCTCAAACAGTTCCCACAAAGGCGCCTCGTGCGGGAGTATGTCGTTCATTCCCTTTACGCCGAGAATTTTTTCGCTTTTCTTGGTGTCTGACATGTGATTTTTTGCCGTTTATACCTGGCCGTATCGTCTCTGGACGTAATCCAGCACGATGGCCTGAAACTCTTCCGCGATCCGATCTCCCTTGAGGGTGACCGTCTTTTGCCCATCAACGAAAACCGGGGCAGCAGGCGACTCGCCTGTGCCGGGCAAGCTAATGCCGATGTTGGCGTGCTTGGATTCACCGGGGCCGTTCACGATACAGCCCATGACGGCCACGTTCATTTCTTCAACGCCGGGGTAGGTACCCTTCCATATCGGCATTTGTTCGCGCAGATAGGTCTGGATGCGATCCGCCAGCTCCTGGAATACCGTGGAGGTCGTTCGGCCGCACCCTGGGCAAGCGATCACCATGGGCGTGAACTTGCGCAAACCCATCGTCTGCAAAATCTCTTGCGCGACGATGACTTCCCGAGTTCGGTCGCCACCGGGTTCTGGGGTAAGTGAAATACGAATCGTATCGCCAATACCCTCTTGCAATAGCACCGATAGCGCGGCTGTAGAAGCAACAATCCCCTTGCTGCCCATGCCGGCTTCAGTCAGACCAAGATGCAGTGGATAATCGCAGCGCCGAGCGAGTTCACGGTAGACCGCAATGAGATCCTGCACGCCAGAGACTTTGCATGACAAGACAATGTGATTACCCGGCAAGCCCAATTCCTCGGCACGTCGCGCATTTTCCAGCGCGGAAGTCACCAAGGCCTCGTACATGACTTCCTGAGCGCTCCACGGCTCGGGGCGCTGTGCATTCTCATCCATGACCCGCGCGAGCAAGGCCTGATCGAGACTACCCCAGTTCACGCCGATACGAACAGGTTTTTGGTATTTGCAGGCAACGTCGATCATTTGCGCAAATTGTGTATCGCGCTTCGCACCCTGTCCCACGTTGCCGGGATTAATACGGTATTTCGATAGCGCCTCGGCACACTCGGGGTATTGCGTGAGCAGTTGATGACCGTTGTAGTGAAAATCGCCCACCAGCGGAACATCGATACCCATGCGATCGAGTTGCTCGCGTATGGCTGGCACCGCTGCCGCTGCCAGAGGCGTGTTGACCGTGATGCGAACGATCTCCGAGCCGGCACGCGCGAGTTCCTTGATCTGGATCGCGGTCGCTATCGCATCCGCCGTGTCGGTGTTGGTCATCGATTGCACCATCACGGGAGAGTCGCCACCGACGAAGACGACCTTTGCACCATGGCGCACCTCCACCTTGCGCGTACGGTGTCTGGGCAATGGACCTGAGGGGATCTGAGACGCTTTGCACGGTGCATTCATCGCAGCCTCACTTGATGCTGAGTTTGGAAACATTGTCTCTCGCGACTGCCTTTAAGTTCAGCAGCTGCCCTCGCAGACGGGCTTCGACTGCGGAGGCGTTACCGACGACCAGCACCGAAGGTTCAGTGATGTCGAATGACACCGCACTGCCGCCTTTGATCAGCTGCGAGACGATGCGATCGCCATTGACCGTCGTGATCTCGACCCACGCATCCTCGCTCAGCTTGAGCTGCAGCGCATCAGCTGCGGCAGGTGAACGCATGGCCTGAGATTTGCCGGTCTCCGGCACCTCGCCCTCAGTGGCCTGATCAGAAGCAGACCCAAGCTTTTCCGCAACCTCTCGCGACAGCGTGCTGAGCGATGCGCCAAAGATGGAAGTGATATCGGGCAGCGGTATGCCGACCATCAGGCCCTCTAGAGGTGGAAGCTGCACCCACTGCGAACGATAAGCCTCGACTGCCGTCGCAACACCACACGCCAGAAACACGAGTGCCAGGATGATTCGGTTGCGCCACTTGATTTTGCGCGGTGGCGGCGACGAAGGCCGACCAGGAAAACCGTTACTCGGCAATGGGCGGCGCAAGACCATGGGGTCATGGGCAGGGTTGGGCTCGCTCGCGAGCATTGCCAGCAATGGCTCGGGATCAAGCCCCATCGCCTTTGCATAGGAGCGAATGAATCCACGCGCGCTGGACATGCCGGGCAACGATGCAAAGTCATTGGCTTCCAGTGCGGTGATCTGCCGCGGCGTCAGCTTGAGCCGGGTCACTGCCTCGTCCAGCGACCAACGCAATTCTTGACGACGTGCGGCCAATATCCCGCCGGGAAGCGGCTCGCCCGTCCGCCATGCGCGCCCGGTTGAACGGGTCTGCGATGCGACGTCCGATCCTGCCGGATTTACCGAGGGCTCCGCCAAGGACTGAGCAAGGGGGTCAATGAGGGTCTCAACAGCCTCGCCTTGGGATGATTCCGCCAGCCATGCGCTTACGGACGTGGTGGCAGTTTCATGGGCAGACGCTGCGGCGTCACTGGGCAACTGCGTGTCGCCAGAGACGGGCGCCGCATACGCATCGGCATGATCGGTCGCTTGCAGTTCTTTATTGTTCATCGGCTTCGTTCAGCAAAGCACCGACGTCGCGCTCGGCTCCTGGGAAACGCTTCTTCCACTGCTGCGTCAGGCTTTGCTCGGCCATGCGATCTCCCAGCTTGCGCTCAATGGCTATTGCCATCTGATAGTCGTCTTTCGCCGCCTGATCGCTGGTCAGAACGCGCAACATGTGGGCTTTTGCACGGGCATAGTCTCCTGACTCAAAGGCAAGTCTTGCTAGACTGGCATGGGCACCCGACAGAGCGGGGTCAACGCTGAGTGCCTGACGAAAAAACTCAGTCGCTTCGGCATGACGACCTGCCCGCAGGCTGCATCTTCCCGCATTGAACAGCGCTCTCGCCGGTGTCGGGTAACTGCGGATAGCCAGCGCACGCCGGAAATAGGTTTGCCCCTCGTCATAACGACCTGTCTCGCATAACAACCAACCCATGTTGTTGAGTAGGCCGGGATGTTCGGGCTCTATCTGGAGTGCCTGTTTCAGGTTTCGGGTGGCACCGGGGACCTCACCCTGCTGCATGAGCACCAACGCCCGCAGGCCCAGCACATCGGCACGCCGCTCACCGGTCAGCTCAGCCTGATCGAGCTCGACCAGCGCTGTCGCATACTGCCCCTCTGCAAAATAAGCTGAGGCAAGCTGAAGACGAATATCGGCGCGACGCTGGGCGTCAGCCAGCTGGCCAGATACCCGCGGCGACTCCGCAGGTACATGAGCGCATCCGAGCAGCGTCAGCAGCAGGCTAGACAGCGTGACAGATAGTTTTCGCATTACCCGGGAATCTCCACGATACGACCGAAATCCTTGCCATATTTCTGTTGGTACTCGGTCATTTTCTGCATGCGCTCCTGCACTCGGGTGCGATCTTGCACTTCTCCGGCTAACTGACCGCAGGCAGCATCGATGTCATCGCCACGCGTCTTGCGTATCGTGGTCACAATGCCCGCATCGGTGAGTAGCTGGGCAAATGCCTTGATGCGAGGCTGTGGCGATCGCTTCAGCCCGGATTCCGGGAAAGGATTGAAAGGAATGAGGTTCAACTTGCATGGCACGTCAGCGACCAGCGCGATGAGTTCGCGCGCATGAGTATCGGTATCGTTCACGCCATCGAGCATGCAGTATTCGAAAGTCAGGAAATCGCGCGGCGCAAATTCGAGATACCGTTGGCAGGCGCTCATTAATTCGGGCAGCGGATATTTTTTATTCAGCGGTACCAACTCGTCGCGCAATGCGTCGTTTGACGCGTGTAGTGAGACTGCGAGCGCGACCGGGCAATCCTGCGAGAGCTTGTCCATCATGGGTACCACCCCACTGGTGGATACCGTCACGCGCCGACGCGAGAGGCCATAGGCGTTATCGTCAAGCATGAGTCGTAACGCTGCAACCGTGGGTTCGTAGTTGAGCAACGGCTCTCCCATACCCATCAGTACCACGTTCGTGATTTGACGCTCACCCTTGGGGCCAGCCGGTACGCCAAAGCCTCGACGGAGCAGTGATTCGGCCATCCACAGTTGTCCGATGATCTCGCCAGCCGAGAGGTTGCGCGAGAACCCCTGCTTGCCCGTCGAGCAGAAGCGGCAATTGACTGCACACCCGGCCTGCGTCGAGACGCACAAGGTGCCGCGAGACACCTCGGGAATGAACACGCACTCAACCGCGTTGCCGCTGCCAACCTCGAGCAACCATTTGCGGGTGCCGTCCGAGGAGGTGTGGTCACTGATGATGGGGGGTGCGGCAACGCTCGCGTGCTGTCCCAACTTCTCGCGCAGCGACTTCGCAAGATCCGTCATCGCCTCAAAATCATGCTCGCCGAACTGGTGTATCCAACGTTGAAGCTGCTTGGCGCGGAAGGGCTTCTCACCTAGCTCGGAACACCAGCGCGCCAGTGCCGCCGGGTCGAGGTCAAGCAGATTGATGGTTGCCGCCATGACGATATCTCCTGATGCCACGTGTGATGGCGGCTCCCTGGACTCGCGGCGATTAGCGCGAATAGACGTTCAGCGAAGGGAAGAAGTAGCTGATTTCGACCTTGGCGGTGTCCGGGCCATCCGAGCCATGCACTGCGTTGGCATCGATGGAGTCGGCAAAATCGGCCCGAATCGTGCCCTTGTCGGCTTTCTTGGGGTCGGTCGCGCCCATCAGGTCGCGATTCTTCAGGATGGCATTCTCGCCCTCGAGCACCTGGACCATCACCGGACCGGAGATCATGAAGTCCACCAGATCCTTGAAAAACGGGCGCTCCCGATGCACTGCGTAGAAACCTTCGGCCTCGGCGCGAGAGAGTTGCATCATGCGCGCAGCGATGATTTTCAGGCCAGCGCCCTCGAACCGCGAATAAATCTGCCCAATCACGTTTTTCGCCACGGCGTCAGGTTTGATGATCGACAGGGTGCGCTCGATTGCCATCTGTAAAAACTCCAATAAAAATAAGGGGTTAAGGGAATTACGGGGAATCCTGATTAACCGCGAATTGTAGCATGAAAGCAGGCCTAAATGACCCACGAGGCAAGGGTTTTCCGGCGACCCGGCTTGAAAATATGGGATAGACTCCTCTCTCGGAAATCAGGTAAATTATGTTTTTGATAGCACGATGCGGCCGAGCGCGGGCTGTCAGAGCATCCACTTCATGACTCATGACCTTAGACAGGAGCACTCAATTTATGGATCAGCAACTTCAAAGTATGTACGGCGCTACCAGCGATGTCTTCGCGGTTCGCCATCGCGTGCTGAGGAACACCTACTGGCTGCTGGCGCTGTCCATGATACCGACAGTGTTGGGCGCCTGGATTGGCGTACAGCTGAAATTCTCTTTATTTGCCGGCAGTCCGATGCTGAGCTTTTTCGCTTTTCTGGCGATCGCGTTCGGCTTCTTTTATGCGATCGAAAAAACCAAAGACTCCGCCACCGGGGTTGCCGTGCTGCTGGGCTTCACGTTCTTCATGGGACTGATGCTATCGCGCTTGATCGAACAGATCCTTCACTTCTCCAACGGCGCCTCGCTGATCATGACCGCTTTTGGTGGCACCGCGATCATCTTTGCGGTGATGGCTTCGATCGCCACCACCAGCAAGCGCGATTTTTCGGGCCTCGGCAGCTGGCTCTTCGCCGGCGTGATCGTTCTGCTGCTAGCCGGTATCGCCAACATCTTCCTGCAAATGCCTCTGCTGCAGGTTGTGATCTCGGCAATTGCCGTGATGATCTTCTCAGCCTACATCCTGTTCGATGTACAGCGCATTATTAACGGCGGTGAGACGAACTACATCACTGCTACGCTAGCGATTTATCTGGACTTGTACAATATTTTTGTACACTTGCTGTCGCTCCTCGGTATTTTGGGCGGCGAGCGCGACTAATCTCCCTGCCACTTAAAGAAACGCCGACCTCAACAGTCGGCGTTTTTTATCTTCGAGCTCCCTGAGAGCTGCTCAATCAATCCGGTCAAACACGGCAATCGATTCCACATGGGCAGTATGAGGGAACATGTTGACAACGCCAGCCTGCGACAGCCGGTAGCCTGCCTGACTGACAAGAACGCCAGCATCCCTGGCCAACGTGGCAGGATTGCATGAGACATAGACCAGCCGCAGCGGAAGAGAAGATGATTCCGTTTCGTTCAATTCGGCCAGCGCAAGACTGACGTCGATCGCGCCTTCTCGCGGTGGATCAATCAGCATGCGATCAAACTTGCCTAAGGTGCGTAAATCATCTGCAGTAAAACCGAACAGATTGCGGCTATGAAAGGTGGTTTTGCCATCCAGCCCATTCACACGCGCATTCTGCTGAGCGCGTGCAACCAAGGTATCACTCCCCTCGATGCCAACCACCTCACTCGCCTGCGTGGCAAGCGGTAATGTGAAGTTGCCCAAACCACAGAAGAGATCGGCCACACGGTCTTGTGGCTGCACATCCAGCAGCCGCAGTGCGCGCTGAACGAGCACGCGGTTGATCTGGTGATTCACCTGCGTAAAGTCGGTTGGCTTAAACGGCATACGCACGCCAAATTCTGGCAACAGATACTGGAGTGAACTGTCGGCAGGATAAAAGGGGGCCGCAGTATCCGGTCCTTTGGGCTGCAGCCACCAGTGAATATTCCATTGCTCGGCAAAGGCAATCAATCGCTGGCGATCTTGCTCAGACGGGGGCTCCAGTACCCGCAGCACCATCACGATCCGCTTACCCTCGCCGCCCTCGCCGACCGCCAGCTCTATCTGGGGCAATCGATCGCGAATGGACAGTCCTTCGATCAGCATGCGCATGGGCACCATCAGGGTCGACACTTCGGGTGGAAGTATCTGGCAGCTCGTCATGTCGGCGACATAACTTGACCGACGCTCGTGAAAGCCGATCAGCACACCGCCTTTTTTGGGTACATACCTCACCGACAAGCGCGCGCGAAAACGGTAGCCCCAGTTCGGTCCCTGTATGGGGCGCAGCAGAGTCTGTGCACGAACCCGACCAAGATGATGAAGATTGTCTTCCAGAACACGCTGCTTGATCGCCACCTGCGCCGAGGGCTCCAGATGCTGCATCGCGCAGCCACCACAGCGCCCGAAGAACTCGCATTTCGGCTTGACGCGCAGCGCCGACTCCTGCAGCAGCTCGGTCATGTCAGCTGCCTCCCATTTGGGCTTGCGGCGATAAGTCCTGAAACGCACGCGCTCGCCGGGCAACGCGCCCTCGACAAAGATGACTTTGCCGGGAGTGCCATCTTCATTCGTGAGATGGCCAATGCCGCGCGCTTCCATGTCGAGCGACTCGATCTGAAGAATGTCTTGCATAGAAAAGAGGCGATGAATAGCAGAGCGATGAAGCCCGGAATTGTAACAAGCGGGACAGGGTGTTGATGCTGCACAGTGCAGGCAAAAAAACTCTGCGCCAGGGAGACGATGAAAAAAAACAGTGTATGGTGAGCCAGTGTCGCTGTGCGACGCGGGTACTTGCCACATCAAAGGCTTACCGCCACTTCCCAAAGGAGAAATCTTGCGGTGTTTGATGAATCAGCGATGCCCTAGGTGGCACGGGGCCAGGCGGCCAGATACTCCCGCCAGTGAGGGGCCTCCATACCTTCGATCGCACTGCGTACCAGTGCCAGCTCTGCATCGTAGGCGGCACGGGTCAGTTGTCCCCGCATGAGCTGGTAACGGCAATACACCAAGTAGGTGTTGACGACGTCAGTTTCGCAGTAATCACGTATCTGATCGAGTCGACCCGACTGATAGAGCGTCCATACCTGGGAGCCGTCTACACCCATCTTGCCAGGGAAACCGCACAGCTTGGCAAGATCATCCAGGGGTGCGTTGGCGCGCCCGGTGTACATGGCCAGGTGATCCATCAGATCGAGATGGCGTGAATGATAGCGGGAGAGGTAGTTATTCCATTTAAAATCGCGGTCCTCATCGCCTTGCTCCCAGTAGCGGGATGCGACGATGCCATGGATGAGCGATCGATAATGCAGCACCGGCAGGTCGAAGCCACCACCGTTCCATGACACCAGCTGGGGGGTATAACGGTCTATCACGCGAAAAAAATCCTGCACCAGCTTGGCTTCACCGTCATCGACATGGCCCAAGGAACGAACCCGAAAACCCTCGTCATCACGGAAAACGCAGGCAATCGCCGCGACGCGGTGAAGGTGATGCTGCAGGAAATCGGATCCGGTTTTTTCTCTTCGCGCCGAGAATGCCTGCGCAGCAACCTCACCATCAATGACCTCAGCACCCAGCCCACCCAGCGCGCGCAACCCGGCCACATCGGGAATCGTCTCAATGTCAAATACCAGCACCGGTATCACAGCAATGCATCCTTACCCATGCCACGAGCCAGCATGGCACGTTTTAATCTGATGAGACCATCCTGCTGAATCTGTCTGACTCTCTCTCTGGTCACGCCTAACTCCTCTGCGAGTTCTTCCAATGTGGCCGGGCTATCGTTATCGATGCCGAAACGCCGCATGATCACCTGCCTCTGCTTGGCAGGGATGGCACCCAGCCAGCGTCGCACCAGCGCAATCATCTCATGATGCTCAGCATCAGCCTCCGGACCCTGCTGGACGCCATCGGCAAGCATATCGAGCAGGCTGGCATGAGGATCGCCATCCAGGGGAGTGTCTAGTGAAGTCACGTGATCAGCCATGCCCAGCGTATCGCGCACCTCATCAATGCTGCGCTCGACGAGGTGGGCGATATCCTCGAGCCGCGCCTCATGACCATCCAGGAGCCGGGATTCGAGATGATACTTGGCTCTCAGCACCAGATTGAGTTCGCGTATGCGGTGCACCGGCAATCGGATCGTGCGTGCCTGATTCATGATTGCCCGCTCGATGCTCTGGCGTATCCACCAGGTAGCATAGGTTGAAAACCGAAAACCCCGCTCGGGCTCGAACTTGCTGATTGCATGCATCAGGCCTAGATTACCCTCCTCGATCAGGTCGAGCAGCGCGACACCGCGATTGATGTAGTGCTTTGCAATCGACACCACCAGCCGAAGGTTGTGCTCGATCATTGCCTGACGAGCGCTGAAGTCGCCCCTTTTGGCCAGTGTTGCAAAGTGGAGTTCCTGCTCTTGGGTGAGCAAGGGGCGTAAGCCTATTCGGGTCAGGTAACGCTGGGTTGCATCACCCGACAGCTCCGTCTTGAGCAGCGCGCCAAACTCCTGAATGGCATCGTCGCCGAGCGCGAGATCACCATTCTCCAAGTAGGCATCGACGGGTAATCCCTCGATCTCGTCCTTGTCGCGCTCATCTGGCTCATCGGACTGATCGAAGGAATCGTTCATTTGGCTATCGGCTGGGCAGCATGCCCACTGGATCGACCGGCTTGCCCAACTGCCGGATCTCAAAATGCAGTTTCACTGCATCGGCATCGGTATCGCCCATCTCGGCAATGCGGTGCCCCCTGAGGATTGTTTGACCTTCTTTCACCAAGATGGTTTTGTTGTGCGCGTAGGCAGACACTAACCCCTCGCCGTGATCGAGTATCACAAGGTTACCGTAGCCACGCATGTTTTTTGCGTAGAGCACCGTGCCATCACCCACGGCCACGACCGGCTGTCCGGACTGACCCGCAATGTCGATACCCTTTCGGCTGGGATCGAAGCTGCTGACGACGCGCCCCTCGGTCGGCCAGATGAATTTTCCACTTGCCGAAGCTTCGGGTTTTTTGGGCATCTCCAGTGAGCGGGCGGCAAGGGAATCACCGCGCTGCATCTCCGACCACACCTGATCGGTATAGACCACCTTGTTACCCAGCGGACCGGTTTTCAGAGCGGGCATGCCCGGCGCAGAAGCTGCCGGCGATGCGGGTTGGGCTGCCGCTGCCGCTGGCTTGGCATCGAGCGGCTTGGTTTCGAGCCCGGTATCCATTGGCACTGAAGCTACTTGCGATCCTTCAGGGGGCGCAATGCGTAATATCTGCCCGGCCTTGATGTCATTCGGGTTGGAGAGCGCGTTCCACTCCGTAATGTCGCGCACGGTCTGGCTGACTTGCTGCGCGATCTTTCGAAGCGTATCGCCTTTTTTCACGGTATAGAAACCGGGCGCATCAGGCGCAACTGAAGTCTGCGCACTCTGGTCTTTCTGTTCTTTCGATTTTTGCTGGTGACGCGTGGCCGTGCGGTCGTCGATGGGCGCGTTCGAGGACATGTCAGCGCATGCGCCGAGCAGCAGCAACATCAGCAGGGGGATCAGTTGTTTATCCATGGTTGGCATCGTATCCGGAATTTCTTGCTGTTGCCGGCAGGTATCCGGCGACGCACCATCACCCGAAAGTACCCGGTCGCAGCGGCACGAAGTGGCAGCGCTCTAGTGTTTCGGTGGTCCACTCATTGCGCTTGAGTCGCCTGATCAGCCGGAGCACCTGATTCTTCGCACCGACTGGCGCCACCAACCTTCCGCCAACGGCCATTTGATCCAGCAAGGCCTGAGGTACCTCCAGGCCCGCCGCTGCCAGAATGATGCCATCGAATGGCGCAATTTGCGGAAATCCCAGCATACCATCGCCGTAGTGCAACCTCAGGTTAGGTATCAATAGCGCCCGGAGATTATTGCGCGCCTGTTCATGCAGCGGCCGGATACGCTCTATCGAATACACCTGATCAGCTAGCTGAGACAGTACGGCCGCCTGATAGCCGCAGCCTGTGCCGATTTCAAGCACGCGCGACATCTGACCATCGATGCCATCACGCATGACCTCAATCATGCGCGCCACGATGTACGGCTGGGAAATCGTCTGGTGATAACCAATCGGCAGCGATGCATCGATGTAGGCCTGACTGGCCAGCCCTGGCTCGACGAACAGATGTCGGGGTACGGCTTCCATCGCTGCCAGCACCTTGGGATCCGCAATGCCCTGCTGCGACAAGCGTTGCACCATGGCGCGACGGACCGCATCGGACACCAGCGGCGAATTGACCGCACGTGTCTCTGCCACTGGCCGGGACACTGGCTTGGGCGAGACCGGTGCGGAGGGACCCGTGGCGGCCGATGCCGAGGCGATCGGTGGCGTCGAAGATGTCTCTGACGCATGCCACGCCGCATTTCGCGTCGCTGTCTGGAGGCTGTTTAGCCGAGGCGCGGCAGATGCCCGCTTGCGCTCCGAACGCCCAGTGAGCTGATCGAGCGTCAGCGGAAAACGCTTTTTGGGAACATCGTGGTCCTTGCTCATGCGAGCAACCGTTTCAGACGCTCAAGTTGTGCCGGGTGCGTCAGATCAACCTGCAGTGGCGTGACCGAAATCCAGCCCTGGTCTATCGCGTGAAAATCCGTACCTTCGCTGGCTTCCTTGGCTTTTCCCACCGGGCCGATCCAGAAAATCTCGTTGCCATGCGGATCGCGGCTCTTGATCACCGGCTCGGACTCATGCCGCTTTCCCAAACGCGTAGGTACGATTTTTTGCAGCTCGGCGTACGGACGGTTGGGAATATTCACATTGAGCAGGAATGGACGGGATAACTCATCAAGCCGGCGCATCACAAAATCACGTGCCACCTCTGCAGCATCATCGATATGCGCCCATCCGTGATCCACCTGCGAGAAAGCGATGGCGGGAATACCGAACAAAAAGCCTTCGGTAGCCGCCGCCACAGTACCCGAATACAGCGTGTCATCACCCATGTTCTGCCCCTGATTGATGCCGGACACGACCAGATCAGGTCGCTCGTCGAGCATTCCTGTGAGGGCAATATGCACGCAATCGCTCGGTGTGCCGTTGATCGAATAAAAACCGTTCGCCGCTTTCATCACCCGCAGTGGACGATCCAGCGTGAGCGAGTTAGACGACCCGGATCGGTTGCTGTCTGGAGCCACGACCACGATGTCAGCGATTGCGGCCAGACGATCGGCGAGCGCATGGATACCCGGCGCGAGGTAGCCATCATCATTACTAACAAGGATTTTCATGGAGCGGATTTTACCCGAACGCAGGCACGCCAAATTTCAGTTTTGAGAGCGATCAATAACGAGGCGGCGATATGCTGGATTGTGTGGCGTTCACCCTGCGTTTTCGCGGATGCAGGCCCAACAATATCAAGTTGTTCGAAGTTCGGTGAAGTCTCAGGCGGGGTCACCCGCATCGGGCGGCATACGCTGCAGAAATGCCTGCACCGTGCTCAACTCGCGGCTGCGGGCAAACGGCGGCAAGCTCTGCCAGATGCGACGACCATAGGGCTTGGCGATGAGTCGCGGATCACAAATCATCAGCACCCCTTGGTCGCGCTCATTGCGTATCAGGCGGCCAGCCCCTTGCTTCAAGCTGATGATGGCCTCGGGCAGCTGGTGATGCATGAAGCCGTTCAGTCCACGTCTTTCCATATCGGCAATCCGTGCTGCCAATACCGGATCATCAGGCGGGGCAAACGGCAGCTTGTCGATGATCACTACCGAGAGCGCATCACCCCTGACATCAACACCTTCCCAAAAACTCTGGCTCCCGACCAATACCGCATTACCTGCAGCACGAAATCGTGACAACAGCTCGGTGCGTCCAAGCTCTCCCTGTACCAGCAAGGGCCAGGGAAGCTCGCGTGCTGCAAAGACCTCACGCAGCAACTCGGCAGCACGCTTGACAGCCCGCAGCGTCGTGCACAGCAGGAAGGCACGACCGCCAGCCGCCTCAATCACAGGCAACGCTGCTGCGACTACCGCATCAGTGTACGCCGGTGAGTTGGGTGAGGGCAGATCAGCGGGTACATAGAGCAATGCCTGCCTCGAATAATCGAATGGGCTGGGCCACGACATCGCGGGCTCGCCTGTCAAGCCCAATTGTTCGCTGTAATGCGTAAAGTCATTCTTTACCGCCAGCGTCGCCGAGGTGAATATCCATGCGCGTGGCGGGCCTTCGCGCTGTTTGCTGAACACGGGCGCAATCGACAGCGGCGTCTGATGGAGTTGCAAGGATTGTGAGAACGCATCGACCCACAGCACTTTGACAGCGCGTTGCTCGGGATCATCTGACGGCGCCCAGGCCGCAAGGCGCGCACCGAGTTCGACAGCACGCACGCGGCATTGCTCTATGGTTTCCGCTCGCTCGGCCTGCGAAGCCAGCACGTCGGTCATCTGCGTCAGCATGGCCTTGAGATGCGCCAGCGCAGGAAAAAAAGGGCTGCTCTCAGCAATCTGTTCGCGCGCGAGCTTCACGCCCTCCGCCGGAAAAGCGAGTCTCAGATCTCGCAACGCCTTCTCGACCGGTGCAATGGTCAGCGCCCAATCTGCACCATCCCGTGCATGCGAGAGTCCCTCCGCCAGCACATCGCGGCACAGCTCCATCACTTGCGAAGTAGAGACTGTGTCACCAAAAAATAAAGTCGCTGTATCGGGAAGCTGATGCGCCTCATCGAAGATCACGGTATTCGCACTGGGTAGTAACTCAGCGACACCGGTATCTTTTAGCGCAACGTCGGCAAAAAAAAGATGATGATTGACCACCACCACATCTGCTTGCTGAGCCTCCTTGCGCGCTTTCATTACGAAGCAATCTTGATAGTGTGTGCACTCAGCGCCAAGGCAATTATCGCGAGTGGATGTCACAAGATTCCAGATGAGCGCATTTTCCGGCACGCGTGAGAGTTCGGATTTGTCGCCGGTAGCGCTTGTTTTCGCAAAACGCGCGATCTCTCGCAGATACCCCACATCTTCACGCGCCGTCAGTCGTCCGTTTTGCTGGGTGCGTTCAAGATGCAAATGGCACAAATAGTTGGCGCGTCCCTTGAGCAAAGCGACTGTGACTGGCGCATTGAGGGCCTTGCGCACAACGGGAATATCACGCAGGAAAAGCTGGTCCTGCAGGTTCTTGGTGCCTGTGGAAATGATCACCTTGCCGCCCCAAAGCAAGGCCGGTACCAGGTACGCAAAAGTCTTGCCAGTACCGGTGCCGGCTTCAGCCAACAGGGTGCCACGCCGTGAGATCGCGTGCGCAACCGCGCGCGCCATGTCGGTCTGCGATTGCCGCGGTCGAAACCCTTCAATGCCGCTAGCCAGTGGCCCTCCGTCAGAAAAGAGCGAATCCACCTCGGCATCGTGTTCGCCCTGCTTTGGCGGGGTGGTAATGTCGTTGCTCGGCTCAGGCACCATCAGGAGTGTCCGCCCGAAAACAAGGAAACCATCACGCGGGAATATCGGGTACCAGCCGCATCTGCAGTTGGATGATGTAGTCTTTCAATTGCAACTTGCGCTTTTTCAGGCGCTGCAACTGAAGCGCATTGGACGTTGGGGAGGCTGCCAGCAGAGCGATCGCCGCATCGAGATCGCGGTGCTCGATCTCTAATTCGATCACACGCGCACGAACCTGTTCTGCATCCATCACGGCTTTCCCGGTTCGTTGGGTTTTTCTGATGAGGCACCACTGCCGCGAGCGGCGCCGGTTATCGGAATCGATGGCCCGTCAAGTGGCTGTCCCGCCCGCCCCTGCCGTTCGGCAATCACACGGTCTCTCTCATCAGCCTTGTCCTTGCGCAGGAAGGCGTTGGCCTCGACCTCAACCTTGCGAATATTCGATAACACCGTTCGCCTGACATCCTTGGCATCTGACAGGCAGCTGGAGGTAAAAAATTGATCGAAACATCGCGTGCGCTCCACAGAAAATACCTGCTCGACCTCGCGGCGCGCCACCACCACGTCCGCCAAGGCTTCCCGTGCCGAGTCGACCGAAGCGATCGAACCCGGTGGATAGCGCTTGGTCAAGGCCTGCGCCAACGTCTCCGCATGCACAGCCAGCGACATGAGCGCGGCAAGACTCATCACGGCAGCGAACAGACTCTGCCTCCAGATTGGCGAAAGCCGAATTGAACAGACCACAAGAATCCTCGTCATTGCATGTCTATTGGTAGGATAAGAAATGAATCAGTCGATCAGTCTGACAAAGGATCCACTGAGCATTCAGGTCATCGATCCAGCCGCTTGCCGCCGCACGCTCTCTTTGTATTCGAGCGACTGCATTTCCGTGATACGTGAGACGGTGCGATGAAATTCATTCGACATCACTCCCTCGGTGTACAGCAGCTCCGGCGCCACCGCTGCTGACATGATCAGCTTTACGCGGTGGTCGTAGAGCACATCGATCAGCCACGTAAAACGACGTGCCTCGGATGCCATGTCAGCGCTCATGCGCGGCACGTCCGAGAGAATCACCGTATGGAAACGGTTGGCCATCTCGAGATAATCGTTCTGCGAACGCGGGCCACCGCACAGGGTCGCAAAATCAAACCACACCACGCCCCCCGCCCGGCGCACACACCGTAGCTCCCGCGATTCTATCTTGATTTTCGGGTCTTGCTCCCCGGCTTCGGCGATCGACACAAACGCATGCAGCAGTGCGCTTTCAGCAACAGGTCCTAGTGGTGTCTGGTACGCCTCGACTTTTTCCATGACCCGTCGACGGTAGTCGATACCGCCATCGACATTCAGCACGTCCAGCTTTTCATTGAGCAAGTCAATCGCAGGCAGCATGCGGTCGCGATGAAGGCCATCCGGGTACAAACCGTCTGGCGGATAGTTGGATGTCATGACAAAACTGACGCCCTGCTCAAACAGGGCCTTGAGCAGGTTATACAGAATCATCGCGTCCGCAATGTCGGACACATGAAACTCATCAAAGCAAATCAATCGGTAGCGATGAGCAATCTTACGCGCAACCTCATCCAGAGGATTTTCGACATTCTTCTCTTCATCCAGCGCGCGGTGAACCTCGCGCATGAACTCATGGAAATGCAGTCGGGTTTTGCGGCTAACGGGAATAACAGCATAGAAGCTGTCCATCAGGAAGGACTTTCCGCGACCCACACCACCCCACAAGTACACGCCTTTTGGCGGGTCGGGATGAATGATCATCCGCCGCAATCTCGACGAACGACGCGCAAGATAGGTGCGCCACTCATCAAAAGACTGCTGCAGTCGCTCTACCGCAGCCCGCTGGGCCGGATCTGACTGATAGCCTCGGTCAGCCAGCGTCTTCTCGTAGAATTCCTGGACATTCATGAGCAGGCGCAGCGCTACAGCGGCGTCATGTCAACCACAACTTGGGCGGGGTACGTCCCCCGGCCAGACGACAATGGAAATCCGAAGCCCAGCGAGATGCCAACGCCGCTGTAACCACCGAAGCCACCACCCACACCGACGCCCACACGGGTCGCTCCCGGCGAGGCGCTGCCACCACGGCGAAACACAACCTCCGAAGTACGATAGCCCTCCTTGTTGCAAACCACCTTGAGATCACCCTGTGGCTGACCAAGCTCAACTGCGCCGGGCGTAGTGACATTCCACTTGCCAGCGCCTGTTTCGACTTCGCACACCGCACCTGCGAGCGGCTGAGAACGCGCGGTACTGAGTATCTCGATGCGCCCGTCTGGGGGCGGTATGCTTGCACAGGACACCAGCGCGAGCAGCAAGGGAAGAAAGATCCACGATCTCACTTGCCCATTTGCCTTTGACTCTGATGATGGCATTCGCGAGCTGAGCCTCAGAAGTTCAGGGCACGCTTGTCCACTGCCAGCGCTGCTTCCTTGGTCGCTTCCGAGAGTGTCGGATGGGCATGACAAATGCGCGCGATATCCTCTGCCGACGCACGAAACTCCATCGCCACCACCGCCTCAGAGATTAGCTCAGACGCCATCGGTCCGATGATATGCACACCGAGTATTTCATCGGTCTTTGCGTCCGCGATCACCTTGACCATGCCGGAGGTATCTCCCAGCGCCCTGGCCCGGCCGTTAGCCAGGAAAGGGAAACTGCCCACTTTGTAGGTGACGCCGTCGGCCTTGAGCTGCTGCTCGGTGCGGCCAACCCAGGCGATCTCGGGCGATGTGTAAATGACCCACGGAATCGTCGCAAAGTTCACATGACCTTGTTGTCCCGCAATGCGCTCAGCGACCGCAACCCCTTCTTCCTCGGCCTTGTGCGCGAGCATCGGGCCACGAACCACATCCCCCACCGCCCAGACATTGGGTAGGTTCGTGCGGCAGTGTTCATCAACGACGATGAATCCACGCTCATCGAGCTGCAGTCCGACGGCTTCGGGGTGAAGGCCGATGGTGTTGGGCACACGACCAATGGATACGATCAGCTTGTCGAAACTTGCCTTGTGAGACTCGCCTTTGGCATCGGTGTACTCGACGCTGACTTCTTTGCCGGTCTTGATGTCACCGATTTTCACCCCCATCTGAATGTCCAGGCCCTGCTTGACGAAGAGCTTGTGCGCTTCTTTGGCAATGGTCTCGTCTGCAGCACCGAGGAATGCGGGCAGTGCTTCCAAAATCATGACCTCGGCGCCGAGTCGTCGCCAGACACTCCCCATCTCCAGACCAATGACGCCGGCACCGATCACGCCCAGCTTTTTGGGTACTGCATCAATGGCCAGCGCACCGGTATTCGAGAGAATCAGTTTTTCATCAAAGGCAACGTTGGGCAGCGCACGCGGATTAGAACCGGTGGCAACGATCACATGCCGCCCCGTCAAGGTCTGCGTAGAGACCCCCAAGGCCTTGATCTCATAACCGCCCTCATCGGCTTTGACAAACGAACCACGTCCATGAAAAAACGCCACCTTGTTTTTCTTGAACAGGTAGAGGATGCCATCATTGTTCTGCTGAACCACGCTATCCTTGCGGCCCAGCATCTGCGCAAGATTCAGCTTGACGCCTTTGACCTCGATGCCATGCTCGGCAAAGCCATGACTCGCGTGCTCAAAATGCTCGGATGACTGCAGCATCGCCTTCGACGGTATGCACCCGACATTGGTGCAGGTGCCGCCGGGTGCCGGACCGCCCTCCCCGTTCTTCCATTCGTCGATGCACGCTACCGAGAAACCCAACTGCGCTGCGCGTATCGCGGCGATGTAGCCCCCGGGGCCACCGCCGATAACGATGACGTCAAAATTATTGGCCATGGCATGCTCCCTTACAGATCAAGCAGCAGACGGGCCGGATCTTCCAGCGCTTCTTTCATCGCCACCAGGCCGAGCACTGCTTCACGGCCGTCAATGAGCCGATGGTCATAGGACATCGCCAGGTAATTCATTGGTCGAATCACGATCTGGCCGTTCTCGACCACTGCGCGATCCTTGGTCGCATGCACGCCAAGGATGGCCGACTGTGGCGGGTTGATGATCGGCGTTGACAACATCGACCCGAATACGCCACCGTTCGAGATGGAGAAGGTACCGCCGGTCAGCTCATCGAGCGTCAGCTTTCCATCTTTGGCCTTTTGTCCGAATTCTCCAATTTTCTTCTCGATCTCGGCAATCGACATCTGATCTACGTTGCGCAGGATGGGCACCACGAGACCTCGCGGCGACCCCACGGCAATGCCGATATCAAAATAGCCGTGGTAGACAACATCATTGCCATCGATCGACGCATTGAGCACCGGATATTTTTTTAGGGCGGCGACAGCGGCCTTGACGAAGAAGGACATGAAGCCCAACTTCACCCCGTGTTCCTTCTCGAACTTGTCCTTGTATTTGTTGCGCAGGTCCATGACTGGCTGCATGTTGACTTCATTGAAAGTCGTGAGGATGGCATTGGTCGCCTGCGATTCCAGCAGCCGCTCGGCAATACGGGCACGCAAGCGGCTCATGGGCACATGCTGCTCCGGGCGATCACCCAGATCAATGCCGACGGGCGCGGCCACGGCGGGCAGCGAGGCCCTGGGCGCCGCTGCGGGTGCTGCCGGCTTGTTCAGTGCATTGATCACATCTCCTTTGGTCACGCGACCATCGCGGCCAGTACCGGTGACCGCATCGGCAGATAACTTGTTCTCGGCCAGCATTTTGGCGGCAGCGGGCATCGCAATCGCGCCACCGGCCGGTGCAGCGGCAGTCATCGGGGCGGGAGCGGCTTTGGGTGTCGCCGCTGCGGGTGCAGCAGCCGGTGCGGTGGCCGATGCACTCGCCTCGGTGTCGATACGCGCGATGATTTCACCAGCGACGACCGTGCTGCCATCTCCCTTGATGATCTCGACGATCACTCCTTGTGCTGGTGCAGGAAGTTCCAGCACCACTTTGTCTGTTTCGATATCGATCAGGTTTTCATCGCGTGCTACTGCTTCGCCGACTTTCTTATGCCACTGCAGCAGAGTCGCTTCTGCGACGGACTCCGACAGCTGGGGTACCTGGACTTCCAGAATTGCCATATCACTCTCCGTTTCGGGTTGTTCGCACGACGCGCCGGCTTCCAGCGCGTCGTGGAGTCATTATTTGATCAGGATGAAGCCCTTGAGCTTCGAAAATGCGGTTTCGATCAGCGCCTTTTGCTGGGCATAGTGCTTGTCGTAATAGCCGACAGCGGGCGATGCGCTTGCGGGGCGACCTGCGTAAGCCAGTTTCTGGCCCTCGCTCAGGTTTTCGAAAATATTGTGCTGGATCTGGAACCACGGCCCCTGATTCTGGGGTTCGTCCTGCACCCAGACTAGTTCAGTAAAGTTCGGGAAAGCCTTGAGCTCGGCCGCGAATGCCTTGTGCGGGAACGGATACAACTGCTCAATGCGAATGATCGCGGTGTCACTGACGCTGCGCTCTTTGCGCGCATTCACGAGGTCGTAATACACCTTGCCCGAGCAGGCAAGCACTCGCTTGACCTTTTTTACGTCGATACTGCTGTCGACTTCGCCAATCACGGTCTGGAAGGAGCCCTTGACCAGATCGACTAGTGGCGAGCCAGCATCCTTATTACGCAGCAGTGATTTGGGCGTGAAGATCACCAAGGGCTTGCGGAACAGGCGAATCATCTGACGGCGCAGCAGATGGAAAATCTGCGCGCCTGTGGTTGGCTGCACCACCTGCATATTGTTATCCGCACAGAGCTGCAAAAAACGCTCGATGCGCGCTGACGAGTGCTCCGGGCCCTGTCCTTCATAACCATGCGGCAGCATCATCACCAGACCGGAGGCGCGCCCCCACTTGACTTCACCAGAACTGATGAACTGGTCAATGACGACCTGAGCGCCATTGGCAAAGTCACCGAACTGCGCTTCCCAGATAGTAAGCGTGTTCGGCTCGGCAGTGGAATAGCCGTATTCGAAACCGAGCACAGCTTCCTCGGACAATACCGAATCAATGACGGTGAACGGCGCCTGCTGATCCGATACATGCTGCAGAGGTATGTAGCTGCCCGCATCCCATTTCTCACGATTCTGATCGTGCAGCACCGAATGACGGTGCGTAAAGGTACCGCGACCGGCATCCTGACCCGTGATGCGCACCGCATAGCCGGATGAGACGAGGGTGGCGAAGGCAAGATGCTCCCCCATGCCCCAGTCGAGGTTCATCTCGCCACGGCCCATCGCGGCCCGGTCGGCAAGGACCTTCTCAACCAGCGGATGCACCTTGAAATCCGCAGGTACGGTGGTAATGCGCTCCGACAGACGCTTGAGCTCTGCTGCCGGCACCGAGGTATCGGCAGCATCAGTCCATTTGCGATTGAGGAAGGGCATCCAGTCAACCGCATACTTGTTCTTGAAACTCGAAATCACCGGATCAACAGAGCGTCGGCCAGCATCCATCGCCTCCCGGAAATCCTTGACCATGGCATCGCCACCGTCTGCGGCAATCGCTCCCTGCGTGGCCAGTTTGTCGGCATACAGCTTGCGTGTACCGGGATGCTGACCGATTTTTTTGTACATGAGCGGTTGGGTCAATGCTGGCGTGTCCTGCTCATTGTGGCCAAGCTTGCGGAAGCAGACGATATCGACCACTACATCCTTCTGAAAAGCCATGCGGAAATCGAGCGCGATCTGGGTCGCGAACACCACAGCTTCGGGATCATCGCCATTAACGTGCAAGACCGGCGCTTCGATCATCTTGACCACATCGGAGCAGTACAGTGTGGAACGCGAATCACGCGGATCCGAGGTGGTAAAGCCGATCTGGTTATTGATGACAATGTGGACGGTGCCGCCTGTACCATAGCCCCGGGTCTGCGCGAGGTTCAGGGTCTCCATGACCACCCCCTGTCCCGCAAACGCCGCATCCCCATGCACCAGCACGGGCAAGACCTGCTTGCCTTCCTTGTCGCCGCGACGGTCCATGCGGGCCTTGACCGAACCTTCAACCACCGGGTTGACGATCTCGAGGTGCGAGGGGTTGAAGGCGAGAGACAAATGCACCGGACCGCCAGGGGTGGAGATATCGCTGGAGAAGCCTTGGTGGTACTTGACGTCACCCGCCGGGAGGTCATCCGCATGCTTACCCTCGAATTCGGCAAACAGATCAGAGGGCATCTTGCCCAGGATGTTGACCAACACATTCAGGCGACCACGGTGCGCCATGCCGATGACGATCTCTTGTACCCCTTGACTGCCGGCACGCTGAATCACCTCGTCGATCGACGCAATGAAGCTCTCACCACCCTCCAGCGAAAAACGCTTCTGGCCAACGTATTTGGTATGAAGATAGCGCTCCAGACCTTCTGCCGCAGTCAAGCGATCAAGGATGTGCTGCTTCTGTTCGCGCGTGAAGTTACCCGTGGCGCGGCTCGATTCCAGACGCTCCTGCATCCAGCGCTTTTGTGCCGGGTCGGTCATGTACTGGAACTCAGCGCCAATCGAGCGGCAGTAGGTGTCGCGCAGCGATTGCAGTAAATCGCGCAAGGTGGCCGTCTCACCACCGAAGTAAGTGTTACTGTTATTGAACACGACATCCAGATCGGCATCGGTAAAGCCGTAGAACGAGGGCTCAAGCTCGGGAATATTCGGCCGCTCCTGACGCTGCAATGGATCGAGATTGGCCCACTGGGTGCCAAGGAAGCGGTACGCAGCAATGAGCTGGGTGACAGCGACCCGCTTGCGACCCATCTCGACGTCCGCCGAAGCAGTGACGGTACGGATCGGTCCCTGCTTGGCACGCTCGGCAAACGAAGCTACCACGCTCGCATGCGGCACATCAGGACGGTCGGAGCCATCAACCGCAGGCACATGCTGCATGGCGTCGAAATAAGCGCGCCAGTTATCTGGGACAGCGCCGGGATTGAGGAGATAGGCCTCATACAGTTCTTCCACGTACGGGGCGTTACCTCCAAACAGATACGAATTGGAGAAGAATTGTTGCATCATAGCTGCTCACCTTTCACTCGCGCTTCGCGAGGGTTGGGGGGTTATAACCGTCCACTTCTCGGTTCTTCCGATATGCGGACTGCACTCATTTGCTGCCTGTTACCAGCACCAGGACATCCCCGATGATACCGTGGGCTCTGGCTAGGCGGTGTAAAAACGGGCCCCGAAGGGCCCGCTTGGTGACCGCCTCCTATTTATCGATCCGCCATCGGCGGCACATTGCGCTGCGTGGAGCCCACGAAGAGCTGACGCGGGCGTCCGATCTTCTGCTCGGGGTCCGAAATCATCTCGTTCCACTGCGCGATCCAGCCGACGGTGCGAGCCATTGCAAAGATACCCGTGAACAGCGACACCGGTATGCCCAGTGCGGACTGTACGATGCCGGAATAGAAGTCAACATTCGGGTAGAGCTTGCGCTGAACGAAATAGTCATCTTCCAGTGCAATCTTCTCCAAAGCCATCGCCAGTTTGAACAGCGGATCGTTCTGCAAGCCCAGTTCGTTGAGTACCTCGTGGCAGGTTTCGCGCATGAGCTTGGCACGCGGATCATAATTCTTGTAGACCCGGTGGCCAAAGCCCATCAGTTTCACGTTCGAATTCTTGTCTTTCACCTTGGTGACGAATTCACCGATTTTCTCGATACCACCCTCACGCTGAATATCCTGCAACATGGTGAGCGCGGCCTCGTTCGCGCCACCGTGCGCGGGGCCCCACAGGCAGGCGATGCCTGCCGCGATGCAGGCAAAGGGATTCGCGCCCGACGAACCCGAGAGCCGCACCGTTGAGGTCGATGCATTCTGCTCGTGGTCGGCATGCAGGATCAGGATGCGATCCAGCGCGCGTACCAGTACTTCATTGGGTTTGTAATCTTCAGCCGGGGTTGCAAACATCATGCGCATGAAATTTGCGCTGTAAGAGAGATCATTGCGTGGATATACGAAGGGCTGACCCACGGAATACTTGTATGCCATCGCCACCAGTGTCGGCATCTTGGCAATCAGACGAATCGCAGAGACTTCGCGATGATGCGGATCGTTGATATCGAGTGAATCATGATAAAACGATGCCAGTGCGCCCACGGTGCCAACCAGAACTGACATCGGATGCGCGTCGCGACGGAAACCGCGGAAAAAGAATTGCATTTGCTCGTGCACCATGGTGTGACGCGTCACGGTATCAACGAATTTCTTTTTGTCCGTGGCGTTTGGCAGCTCGCCATTTAGCAGCAGATAGCAGGTCTCGAGAAAATCGCAGTTAACGGCCAGCTGCTCGATCGGGTAGCCGCGATACAGCAGTTCACCCTTGTCGCCATCAATGTAGGTGATGGTCGAGTTACAGGCGGCCGTCGACATGAAACCCGGGTCGTACGTGAACTTGCCGGTCGAGCCATAGAGCTTGCGGATGTCAATGACGTCGGGGCCGATAGAGCCCTGGTAGATCGGGAACTCTATCGATGGCGACCCATCGGAAAAAGTCAGCGTGGCTTTGGCGTCGGATTGGGTCATGGCTCCACCTTTGAATCAGAAAGAATAATCAATCGTACAAATTATGGTTAGTGCGCTGTCGGTGCGTTGTTATTGCTTTTGTGTTCGAATTCCCGGCGCCAGCCTTCAGGTCTGGCGCAAGCGTCTCAGCAACGCCAGCACGTGCGGCAGATTCAAGGCTTCCGCAGGCTCATTTTGTCCGAGCAGCAAGCCCATCAAATCGTTGTCCGGCAGCTCGAGCAAACGCGTCAGCGCATCGACTTCGTCATCGGAGAGCTCCGTCTCATGCGCATCCAGAAAGCGTGTGAGTATCAGGTCGTTCTCCAGCAAACCGCGACGGCTGCGCCATCTGAGGCGCGCTCGGCGCGCGGGATCATCCTGATGTCGTGCGCACTCCATAGCCATTACACCGTGCGCCTGACCAGAAGTTCCTTGATCTTGCCGATTGCTTTATTCGGGTTAAGGCCTTTCGGGCATACGTCGACGCAGTTCATGATGGAATGACAGCGGAACAGGCGATACGGATCTTCAAGGTTGTCCAGACGCTGACCAGTGGCCTCATCGCGACTGTCTGCAATAAACCGGTAGGCCTGCAGCAAACCGGCAGGTCCGACGAACTTGTCCGGATTCCACCAGAATGACGGGCAGGAGGTTGAGCAGCAAGCACACAGAATGCACTCGTAGAGGCCATCCAGCTCCTCACGCTCGGCAGGCATCTGCAGGCGCTCTTTTTCCGGGGGAATCGTCTCGTTGATCAGGTACGGCTTGATCGAGTGATACTGCTTGAAGAAATTCGTCATATCGACGATCAGATCGCGGATAACCGGCAAGCCTGGCAAGGGACGCAGCACGATGGGCTCTGTCAACTCCTTGAGATTGGTGATGCAGGCCAAGCGATTCTTGCCGTTGACGTTCATCGCGTCGGAGCCGCAGACGCCTTCTCGGCAGGAGCGTCGCAGGGCCAGAGAATCGTCGACATCGGCCTTGATACGCTGAAGTGCATCCAGCAGCATCTTGTCGGTGTCATGCAGCGTGACCGTCAGATCCTGCATGTAGGGTTTGGCATCCTTGTCCGGATCGTAACGATAGATCTGAAATTTGACAGTACGGGTCATGATGTTTTCCGGGCTTAGAAGGTACGTGCTTTAGGCTTGAAAGTGTCAACGGTCAGCGGCTTGGTGACCACCGGTTTGTAATCAAGGCGATTACCCTCGGAGAACCACAGCGTGTGCTTCATCCAGTGCTCGTCGTCGCGATGCTCATGGTCACGATGCGCATGCGCGCCACGCGATTCCTTGCGCGCTGCTGCCGAGACAATAGTAGCCTTGGCGGTTTCGATCAGATTGTCCAGCTCGAGCGCCTCAACGCGTGCGGTGTTAAATACCTTGGACTTATCCTTGAAAGAGACCTGCTTGCGGCGCTCGTCGAGCGCCAAGATTTTACTCACGCCCTCATCCAGTAATTCCTGAGTGCGAAACACGCCACAGTAGTGCTGCATGGTTGCGCGAATGTCGTTGGCGACATCCTGTACGCGCTCCGACCCTGTGGAGGATTCAAGGTGTGCCAGGCGCGACAGCGCGAGATCAGCACCGTCGGCGGGCAAGTCCTGGTGGCTTTGCTCTCTGAGTTTGCTGGCGACGATATGATTACCGGCCGCACGTCCGAAGACCAGCAGATCAAGCAGTGAGTTGGTACCTAGGCGATTCGCGCCATGCACCGATACGCAAGCACACTCACCAATCGCATACAGACCGCGTACGATCTCTTGACCACCGTTCTTCGGAGCGACCACCTGACCGTGAATATTGGTCGGAATCCCACCCATCTGATAGTGAATCGTGGGCACTACCGGGATCGGCTCTTTCGTCGCATCCACGTTCGCAAATTTGTGGCCGATCTCGAGAATTGACGGCAAACGCTTGCGGATGGTGTCGGCACCGATGTGCCGCAGATCGAGGAGAACGTGATCTTTTTTCGGTCCGCAGCCGCGACCTTCCTTGATCTCCTGATCCATCGAACGCGAGACAAAGTCACGCGGAGCGAGATCTTTCAGCGTTGGCGCATAACGCTCCATGAAGCGCTCGCCATTACTGTTGATCAGGATGCCACCTTCGCCTCGAACGCCCTCGGTGATCAGTACGCCCGCCCCCGCCACGCCCGTCGGATGAAACTGCCAGAATTCCATGTCTTCCAGTGGCAGCCCCGCGCGCGCCGCCATGCCCATGCCATCGCCCGTGTTAATAAAGGCATTGGTCGAGGCCGCCCAGATGCGGCCAGCCCCGCCGGTGGCGAAGACGGTGGTCTTCGCTTCGAGCACCATCACCTCGCCAGTTTCCATCTCCAGCGCGACCACACCCAGCACATCACCATCCTGATTGCGAATCAGATCAATTGCCATCCACTCGACAAAGAAATGCGTCTTCGCGCGCACGTTGCGCTGATACAGCGTGTGGAGCATGGCATGACCGGTACGATCTGCAGCGGCGCACGCGCGCTGAACGGGCTTCTCGCCAAAGTTGGCCGTGTGACCACCGAAAGGACGCTGATAAATTGTGCCGTCGGGATTGCGGTCAAAAGGCATGCCGAAGTGCTCGAGCTCATAAACGACCTTGGGCGCTTCACGGCACATGAATTCGATCGCATCCTGGTCGCCAAGATAATCACTGCCTTTGACGGTATCGAACATATGCCAGTACCAGTTATCTTCTGACATATTGCCTAGCGATGCACCGATACCGCCCTGGGCTGCCACGGTGTGCGACCGCGTAGGGAACACTTTCGACAGAACGGCGACGTTCAGCCCGGCTTCGGCCAGCTGCAGCGCAGCCCGCATGCCGGAGCCACCCGCGCCGACAATCACTGCATCAAAACGGCGGGAGGGAATGGAGGATTTGATAGATGCCACGTTTACACTCTCCAGAGAATCTGTACTGTCCAGCCGGCACAACCCACCAGCCATAGAATCGTGAGCACCTGCAGCAGCAGGCGCACCGCGACCGGTTTTACATAGTCCATCCAGATGTCGCGCACACCGACCCACGCGTGGTAGTACAGGGACATGAACGTGACGAAAGCAAGCAGCTTGAACCACTGCTGCGCATACAAGCCCGCCCAGCCCTCATAGCTGAACTCGGAGGCACCAAGGAATAAAACGAGAGTGACCAAAGTGAATACGGCCATCACGATGGCTGTAATACGCTGCGCGAGCCAGTCGCGCAGTCCGTAATGAGCGCCGACGACCAGACGCTTCGGTCCGATATTGTTATCCATCTCATCAACCTCCGAACAGTTTGAGCGCAACCAGCACCGTCAGCGGCACGCTAACAAAGAGGACTGAACGCGCAGATTTGGCAGCGCTCTCTTTTGACAATCCCATGTGCATGTCCATGACCAGATGGCGAACACCGGCGCAAAAGTGATGCAAGTACGCCCACGATACTGCGAGTATCAGCAGCTTCACGAACCAATGACTCGCGAAACCCGCCAGATAGGCAAACGAGATCTCGGAGGTAATGGAGAGATCGAACAAATACAAAATGAAAGGCAGGAGCAAAAATATCATCGCACCGCTGATCCGGTGAAGGATGGACACAAAACCGGCTGCCGGCAAACGGTAGCGCAGGATGTCGGTGACGTGAATATTGGTGAAGCGCTTTCTGCTGCTGGCGTGAGGTGTCGTTTCTGACATGGGTTTGTAACTCCAACGTTGAGGCTTTGTCTGGCTCGCTATGCCCGGTTCGCTTTGTCTGGTTAGGCTGTTTCCCGATTCTATCTGCTTGAGCTCTTCTGTTCAGTGCATGATTCGCAGTCTGGATTGAATATTTTTATGACAAATTTTTCGAGGTAGTCCCGGTGATTTCAAATCAGCTCATTGTGATAGTGATGGCCAGTCGTTACGTAGAGGGCGCGTCGCAATTCGACCGGCCGGTCGCCGTAGGTGTAAGCGACGCGCTCCACACTTAGCAGCGGGGCGCCGGATTGCACCTTCAGCAATTCAACCGCGAGTTCATCGGCAGACACCGCCTTGAGCCGCTCGGAAGCACGGATCATGGGGGTGCCGAACTCGGTCTCGAATAGACCATACATCGGGCCCTTATACTCGGCCAGGCGCTCGGCCGTGAGGCCTTTGAAGATCGCGCCGGGCAGCCAAATCTCTTCGAGGATGGTGGGTACGGCATCGAAATACTGGAGTCGCCGGATGAATACGACGGAATCGCCCGCCTTGATATCGAGCACGCGGGCAACTTCCGCAGGGCTGCGCAAGCGCTTGACCTCCAGAATGTGATTGTCGGGCTGACGCGCCTCACCCGCATCGGGCATGAGGCGCAAAAAGCGGAACTGCACCCGCGCCTCGTGGTGAGTCGCCACGAAAGTCCCTTTACCTTGGCGGCGAACCACCAGATTATCAGCAGAGAGCTCGTCAATGGCCTTGCGGACCGTGCCCTGACTAACTTTGTAACGATAGGCCAGCTCGACCTCGCTGGGGATCAATTCGCCCGGCTTCCACTCGCCCGACTGCAGGCTCTGCATGATCAGCGCCTTGATTTGCTGGTAGAGCGGGCTGAAGGTCGGCGAAGCCGTTCCCGTGCCGCCAGCGGCGGCCTGACCGGGAACTACAGGAGGAGAGACGGTCTGACTCATGGCGCGCAATTTCACCACGATCCGGCCTTAACGTCCAGAAAATTGTTCGTGTAATATGTCTTATATAAGATATAAGATACGCATTGACAGACCTGCACGTCGCGCCTAAACTCGCGAGCAATGTTTTTGGCCCTTTCGCCCACGGCAAGGCCCGCAGCGAGGCCCACGGCAAAGCCGCCAGATCCCCCGCAGATTTCACGACCTTATTGGAGATTCAACATGGCTAAAGCCCCCATGCGCGTTGCTGTCACTGGCGCCGCAGGCCAGATCGGTTATTCACTGCTGTTCCGCATCGCCAATGGCGACATGCTGGGCAAAGACCAGCCAGTGATCCTACAACTACTCGAAATCCCTGACGAAAAAGCCCAGAAGGCGCTCAAGGGCGTGATGATGGAAATCGACGATTGCGCGTTTCCGCTGCTGGCTGGCATGACCGCGCATGCTGACCCCATGACCGCATTCAAAGACGCCGACGTCGCGCTGCTGGTGGGTGCGCGCCCGCGCGGCCCAGGCATGGAACGCAAGGATCTGCTAGAAGCAAATGCCCAGATATTCACGGTGCAGGGCAAAGCGCTGGATGCCGTCGCTTCGCGCCATGTGAAGGTGCTGGTGGTCGGCAATCCGGCCAACACCAACGCCTACATCGCCATGAAATCCGCTCCCAGCCTGCCCGCAAAAAACTTCACCGCGATGCTGCGGCTGGATCATAATCGCGCGCTGTCGCAGATCGCTGCCAAGACTGGCAAGCCAGTGGCATCGATCGAAAAGCTCTGCGTGTGGGGCAACCACTCGCCCACGATGTACGCTGACTATCGCTTCGCAACTGTTGATGGCCAGTCGGTCAAGAGCATGATTAATGACGATGCCTGGAACCGCGATACCTTCCTACCCACCGTGGGCAAGCGCGGCGCTGCCATCATCGAGGCGCGTGGGTTGTCTTCCGCAGCATCGGCGGCGAATGCAGCAATCGATCATGTCCGCGACTGGGTGCTGGGCACCCACGGTAAATGGACCACGATGGGCATCCCTTCAGATGGCTCGTACGGCATTCCCAAGGAGGTGATGTTCGGTTTCCCGGTCACCACCGAGAACGGTGAGTACAAGATCGTTGAGGGTCTGGAGATCGACGCCTTCTCGCAGGAGCGCATCAACATCACACTCAAGGAGCTCAACGAAGAGCGCGACGGCGTCAAGCATCTGCTGCCGTAATTGCCGACCGAAGCGGGCTGGCTAATGGCCAGCCCGTTGTCTTTTGTCTTGCCTCACCCTCGCCGTGATTCATGCATCCTTCTGACGTCCTGTTTCAAGACGCGCGCCAGCCAGTCACGCTGCCCGTCTGTGACCACTACGCTGGCTCCGAAAAACTGATGCGAAAGTCGCTAGCGCTGCAACTAGCGCTGGGGCCCGTGTTTGATATCACCTTCGATTGCGAAGATGGCGCCGCCGCTGGCGATGAACTGGCCCATGCGCAGCTGGTTGGCCAACTCATTGCCAGCGACGAGAATCGCTTCGGTCGCATTGGCGCAAGGGTGCATGATGTCGATCATCCTGATTTTGAGCAGGACGTGGCCACGATCTGCGCGCTGGCTGCAGAACGCCTCGCCTATCTGGTCATCCCCAAGATCCACGGCAGCAGGCAGCTCGAGCAAGCGGCAGCACTGATATCGCGCCACGCCAGTGCTGCCGGCCGTCCTGATCTGCCAGTGCATGTGCTGATCGAGACCCATGGTGCGCTGCGCGAGGTCTGGGACATCGCGGCACAGCCCGCCGTCGAGTGCCTCTCTTTCGGGATCATGGATTTTGTCTCTGCCCACTATGGAGCGATTCCCGGCGAGGCCATGCGCAGCCCGGCGCAGTTCAGTCACCCGCTGATATCTCGTGCCAAACTAGAAATTGCTGCTGCATGCCATGCCAATGGCAAAGTACCGTCGCATAATGTGTGCACAGAAATTCGCGATGGGTCAGTGGTGGCCAGCGACGCAAGGCTGGCCAGCAAACAGTTCGGATACCAGCGGATGTGGAGTATCCATCCGGACCAGATCAGACACATTCTGGCGGCATTCGCGCCTGAGGCGAGCGAGATAGAGGACGCGGCAGCGATCCTGCGCGCTGCAAGCGACAAGGATTGGGGACCGATACAGCACAAAAACACGCTGCATGACCGGGCCAGCTACCGCTACTACTGGACCGTGTTGCAACGAGCAAGGCAAACCGGGCAGGCGCTGCCAAAGGAGGCGGACGGCTTGCTCTAGTCATTGATGAGCTGAAGGAGGCCGTATGCGCATACTGATGTCAATCCTCGTCGTGATGCTCTCCCTGTCGGGCCGAGAGACACTGGCCGCCAGAACCGACATGGTCTGCGAATTTGGACAGCCGATGTCGATTGGCGGAGATCACCGTCTCGACAATGTGATCGAAGTGATCTGGCGCGGACGAGCCTACACGATGGAAAGGGTGCGCACTTCGACAGGCGCGCATCGGTTTGAAGACCAACAAAGTGGGCTTATCTGGATCAGCATACCTGCCAAAGCCATGCTACTTGATGCCCGGCGCGGAGCGCCTGTCGTCAACGACTGCAAGGTGGCCAGCGCGCCAGGGCTGCGGCGCTGATCCGGCAGCTCACCAGAGCGCAGATCGCAAGGTCTGCCAAGGAAAATTTTTTTGAGTTTGAATAACACGCCAGGAAAACAAGCAAGGAGAACCCATGTCGCACAACACGCTCAATACGCTCAAGGAATTCAAGATCTCCGGCACCAGGAAAGGCCAATTCTATTCGCTGCCTGCGCTGCAAAAAACACTGGGCGCAAAGATCGATCGTCTGCCGGTGTCGATTCGCATCGTGCTCGAATCCGTTTTGCGCAACTGCGATGGCAAGAAAGTCACCGAGGCACATGTGCGTCAATTGGCTAACTGGAAGCCGAAAGCGGCTCGCACCGATGAAATTCCTTTTGTGGTAGCACGCGTGGTGCTGCAGGACTTCACCGGCGTACCTCTGCTGGCCGACCTCGCCGCGATGCGGGGCATAGCGTCCAAGATGGGCAAAGACCCCAAGAACATCGAGCCGCTGGTGCCGGTTGATCTGGTCGTTGATCACTCGGTGCAGATCGATCACTTTAGAGACAAGAACGCCCTCGACCTGAACATGAAACTGGAATTCCAGCGCAACAACGAGCGGTATCAGTTCATGAAATGGGGCATGCAGGCCTTCGATACCTTCGGCGTCGTGCCTCCGGGCTTTGGCATCGTGCATCAAGTGAATCTGGAATATCTCGCGCGCGGTGTGCACGAGCGCGGCGGCGTCTACTACCCCGACACACTGGTGGGTACGGATTCGCACACCACCATGATCAACGGCATCGGCGTTGTCGGCTGGGGCGTGGGCGGCATCGAAGCTGAAGCCGGCATGCTGGGTCAGCCAGTGTACTTCCTGACGCCTGACGTCGTCGGCGTCAACCTGACCGGCGTACTTCGCGAGGGCGTCACCGCAACCGATCTCGTGCTGACCATCACCGAGATGCTGCGCAAGGAAAAAGTCGTCGGCAAATTTGTCGAATTCTTTGGTGAAGGCACCGAGACCCTGTCTCTCACCGACCGTGCCACGATCGCCAACATGGCGCCCGAGTACGGCGCCACCATGGGCTTCTTCCCGGTCGACGACGCCACCATTGACTACTTTCATGGCACCGGCCGCACCAAGGCCGAAATCGATGCATTCGAGTCTTACTTCAAGGCGCAAGGCCTGTTCGGCATTCCGAAGGCCGGCGAGATCGACTACACCAAGGTACTGAAGCTCGACCTCTCCACGGTGGCACCGTCACTTGCCGGACCAAAGCGTCCGCAAGACAGAATCGAAATCGGTCATGTGAAGAACACCTTCAAAGAGCTCTTTGCCAAGCCGGTCGCAGAGAATGGTTTCAACAAGAAGGCCGACGACCTCGACGCCGAATACACCACCTCGGACGGTGTGAAGCTTCACAACGGCGACGTGCTGATTGCCGCAATCACCTCGTGCACCAACACATCAAACCCCAGTGTGCTGCTGGCAGCGGGTCTGCTGGCAAAAAAGGCCGTGGCACTCGGCCTCTCTGTGCCCGCACACATCAAGACTTCGCTGGCGCCGGGATCGCGGGTTGTCACCAAATACCTTGAAGCCGCCGGACTGTTGCCCTATCTGGAAGAGCTCGGCTTTGGCATCACCGCGTATGGCTGCACCACCTGTATCGGCAACGCCGGTGATCTGACGCCATCGATGAATGAGGCCATCGTGAAGAACGATGTCGTGGCAGCCGCTGTATTGTCGGGCAACCGCAATTTCGAGGCGCGCATTCATCCGAACATCCGTGCAAACTTCCTCGCCTCGCCCCCCCTGGTCGTTGCCTATGCGATCGCAGGCAATGTGACCATCGATTTGATGACACAGCCCATCGGCAAAGACAAAAAAGGGCGCGATGTTTTCATTGGCGATATCTGGCCGACCAGCGCCGAGATCAATAAACTGATGAAGCATGCCATGAACGCGAAGACCTTCAAAGCCAACTACGCCGACGTCAAGGGCGCACCCGGCAAGCTGTGGGAAGACATCCGTGGCGTCGCGCAAGGCCAAGTCTACAACTGGCCAAAATCGACCTACATCGCGGAACCACCATTCTTCGAAGACTTTGCCATGCAGCCCAAAGCAGCAGCCACCGGTATCTCGGGCGCTCGTGCCCTCGGTGTGTTCGGTGATTCGATCACGACTGACCACATTTCGCCCGCTGGCTCGATCAAGGAATCCAGCCCCGCAGGCAAGTGGTTACAAGAAAACGGGGTACTGAAAGCCGATTTTAATTCCTACGGCTCGCGTCGCGGCAATCACGAAATCATGATGCGTGGCACCTTTGCCAATGTGCGGATCAAGAACCTGATGATCCCGGCAAAGCCTGATGGTTCACGCGTTGAGGGCGGCATTACGATACATCAGCCCAGTGGCGAAGAAATGTCCATCTACGATGCTGCAATGAAGTACATCGACAGCGATGTGCCCACCATGATCTTTGCCGGCGAAGAGTATGGCACCGGCTCGTCGCGCGACTGGGCCGCAAAAGGGACACAGCTGCTCGGCGTCAAGGCCGTCGTCGCCCGTTCGTTCGAGCGCATCCATCGCTCCAACTTGGTCGGCATGGGTGTATTGCCACTGCAGTTTATCGGGAACGACAGCGTGCAGTCGCTCAACATCACGGGCGACGAGAGCTTCGACCTGCTGGGTCTTGAGCATGACATCAAGCCCCAGCAGGAAGTCACGCTGGTGATCAAGCGCACCCACGGTGCGAGCCAGCAAGTGAAGCTGCTGCTCCGGATCGACACCCCAATTGAGGTGGATTACTATCGCCACGGCGGCATCCTCCCCTTCGTGCTGCGACAGCTGCTGGCAGCGTAGCAGCACTTTAGGCATGACGTTGCCGAACCAATGAGGCCCGGGCGCATGCCCGGGCCTCCGCAACCGGCAATGACCCGCTTGTTGTCAACCGGAGATCCCTATGTGGAAAATGCTCGTCGCATTCATCATATTTGCCGTAATCGCGCTCACCGTGGTGTTCAAGATGGGGGACAAGGCCGATTTGGCCGGCGAGACAGCTGGCCATGCAGAGGAACACAAGCCCGCATCTACAACGCCTCCAGCAGCTACCACCGCTGGCGACAACGCCGCGTCGGCAGCGCCGGCGGCTGCACCGGCTGAAGAGAAGAAATAGCAGCCCCAAGGCGAGACGACACCGTGCCGAGCTCACGGTTCACTGTTGGCTGTTCACAGTCGACAGTCCACAGCCTTGAACCGGCATCCCGACCCCTCGAGGGTTGCCCCCAGAGGTAACACCACCCCGAAAGCGCGACCCAGGTCGCGCTTTTTTATGACTTCTGCAGGGCGGACCGGGGCTGCTTTACTTTACAATGCTCGGTCTTTTCTTCGTTGTGCTTCCCCATGCGCCGCCATCTCAAAAACCCCACGCGCAAGTTCACCGCCGACAGCCAGAATCTGGCCTCACTCGCGCAGTCGCTCGCCCAGTCCGGCAGCCGTCTCGAACGACGCCACTGGGAACGGCGGCTTGACCAGTCCTTGCAAAAAATGCTGGGCAACCACCAGCAGCAGGCCATTGACAGTGCATTGGACCACCTGTTCCACACCGACCTGACTGGCTATGACGTGCTGCTAGATGGCGTCGAGACCGCTAGCTCCAGCTGCACGGTGGAACATGAGGGCAGAGACTACGACGGGTTGCTCATTGCCGTCCCGGTCATCGCTTGGACCCGCTTCTCCATTCCTTCCGGATCGATCTCTGCCGATCAGATGAGCACCCTGTTTGCTCACCTGCACGGCCATGTCCTGGCGAAAGACGCACGTGCCGTACTCGCACCTGCCATGCTGTCGATAGATCAGCTGCCGCGCAGCTACTGCGACACTTTTCTGCTGACCCGCCGGATGGTCGATGCTGCCCTGACCGGCAAATCCCTGCAATTGCCGGCAGAGCTCCCGGAGACCGTACCCTTCCTAGCCGACACCCGTTACCTGTTGATGGCCGTTGTTGCGGAATCCAAGCGGCCTTTGCTGCGCTGGGAAGAAGAAGAGGCCGGCATGAATGCCACCGCAGGCCGACGCGCCGTGCTCGATCAATGGCAAGCGCAGGCGGGCCCGAACGTGCAACCCATGCTTCCCGGCTGTGGTGTCGAGCTATTGCTTCCCGATGCCTACTACGTCGCCTGTCGCGAGGCCGATAAGGCCGTGCGAAACGTCTCGTTGCGCGCGGCAGCTCACTACCTGACCAACAGTCTTGGTGTCGAGGCCAATCAACTCGCTGCGATTATTGCAGCCATTGGCGACCCGGCCAATGGAATGCGGGTCGATGAATATCGCATCAGTTTCAGTTCCGGCACTCAGACCGATGTCTATTACGGGGTTGTCTGGCCCCTGTATGACGAAGAGAGTGCAGATGACGAACTGAGCGACCTGCCTCGTCGCCCGGGCCAGTCATCGCCACTGTCGCCCTTGCAGCAGATCGTTACCGCTCTGCGAGAAGCGGGTGTCACGCGCATTCAAAACAGCGAAACCGTTTTTTCACCTGAGTTTTGTGAAGACTGCGGTGCGCCATTATTTTGTGATGCCTCCGATGACATGGTGCATGCGGAGATGCCGGAGGATTCTGGGCAGAACAGCGGTCATTTACATTAACATGCTCTCTTTTTGTAGTTGGCGAATCTCACTGGCACCGATGAAGTCCGCCATTGTTTTTAGAGAATGCCAGAGTCCCATCAGTAGCGAAGCTGACTCTGTTATAATTGAAGGCTTGTCGGGGCGTAGCGCAGCCTGGTAGCGCACTTGCATGGGGTGCAAGGGGTCGCGAGTTCGAATCCCGCCGCCCCGACCATCGTATGAAGGTAGCGTCACACTGAACCTTCAAGCTCTCAATGCGGCGGCAACAGCAGGCAGAGCTCACCGGGCAGCATGCTCACTGCGTCGCTCGTGTCATCAGCGACCTGACGCAACTATTTCAAAGAAGAGCATCGCCGCCCGCCTTCACTTCTTCCCTCACGTGGCGACACCGACGTCACCACGACCACAGCGCGGACTACGATTCGTCATTGTCTACAACCACGCACTTCCCCGGCGTGACCAGACCGAGGGCGGCCCCATGGATCAACCTCCCCACAGCATGATTGGCCAAGAAAATTATTCGATAAATAATTATTCATGTTAATTAGCTATCGTCTCTATCGTTTATTGCATGTTTTTGGTGAAAATTTGCCAGAAAACTCTATAATGGCCAGTTCCTAAAAGATTGCCAGAACGCAACAGCAATCCACGAATAACAGGGGGGAACGTCATGCAGCTGATGTGGGTTTCCGGTCCTACCGGC
>OMID01000077.1 GCA_900299005.1 Oxalobacteraceae bacterium | reverse complement strand
CGAAAGTCAGGATCCATCGCTGCGCACCCGCATCAACCTGCCAGCAGACAGCCCCACAAACCCGTCATCCTGACGAAAGTCAGGATCCATCGCTGCGCACCCGCATCAACCTGCCAGCAGACAGCCCCACAAACCCGTCATCCTGACGAAAGTCAGGATCCATCCTCGCGCGCCAGCATCAACCTGCAAGCAGACTACCCAGGATTTCGGAGGCTTAATGGGTGGCGCTCCCTCCGCCTCTCCCCCTTGGATCACTGCCTGGGTGTTCGAAGTGCAGAGGCTGGCGCCCTGCATGATGATCAGATCGAGAACAGGACAGAGGCGCGTGTCTTCAGGTAATCGCCCTCGGTGGGGTGCGTCGCAATGGTACTCATGGCGCGTGCCACAAATTGCGGATGTTGCAGGGCTTCTTCTGTCGCAAGTATGGGAGAAACGCAGCAATCGGTCTGAGCGAATGCCTCGGTCCAGGCTTGTTGGGTTCGCGTTTGAAAAAGGTGTTCCAGTTCTGCTGTGACTTGCATGGCGTCGTCGCCCCCGATCTCCTGGCCCAGCGACCAATGGCGCGTTTTCAGATCGGGTCGGCCGATGACATCGCAGCACTGCTCCCAGAACTTCAGTTCTAGGGCGCCGACCGCCATGTAGCGACCGTCTTTTGTGCGATAGATGTTGTAGCAGGGGACGCCGCCGGTTAGAAAATCGCGTGCGGGTGCCGCAGTCTTGCCATAGTAGTTGTAAGCAAGCAGGGGCATCACATGGTGGGCAAACACCGCATCTGTCATGGACACATCAACAAAGCGCCCGGGACCTCCCATTTTGACTGCCAACAGCGCAGCGAGTATGCCCTGAACTGCCGATTGCGATCCACCCAGCAGATCGCCGATCTGAAAATTCGGTAGCACCGGCCGACCCGTGTCGTCGGTGGTCTGCGCCAGCACGCCTGCGTAGCCCACATAGTTGATGTCATGGCCTGCGCTCAGGGCCAAGGGCCCAGTCTGGCCATAACCACTGATGGCGCACATGACCAGTCGTGGATTGCGTGATTTGAGCACCGCCCAACCCAGACCGAGCCGGTCCATCACGCCGGGACGAAAGCTTTCAATCACGACATCGGCAGTCTCGACCATTGACAGAAAGCGGGCATGATCATCTTTGTTTTTCAGATCGAGCGCGAGTATCTCTTTGCCGCGATTGACCGCAATAAATAATTGGGACAACTCCTTGCGGACATGGCTCATGGTGCGTGCGTAATCACCGACACCTTTGTCCTCGATCTTGATGACGGTGGCGCCCATGTCGGCCAGGTGCAGTGTCGCCATGGGGCCGGGCAGGAGACGGGTCAGGTCAAGGACGGTGATGCCCTTGAGCGGTTTTTGTGCATCGCTATCAGAGTGCATGGCGAATCCGTGGGAGTTGGACGTGGCGGTGCGTTTCCGGTTTGGTGGGGCGCTAGCTTGGCTATTCACTGGCAAGGAGCTTTTCCAGCCTGTCTTGCTGTTCCAGCCATTCAGCCTCGAGTTGTTCCAGCGTTTTTTTGCAAGATACCTGTTCTTCCAGCAGTTGTCGGAGATCGTTTTTGCGCTCTGCTTCATAGATTGCGCTATCTGCCAGCGTTTTTTCCAGAGTGGCGAGTCGGGCGCTGAGTGGGGTCATCTGCTCTTCGAGCTTGCGCAGCCGTGCTTCTATGGGTTTTTTCAGTCCTGATACACGCTGGCGCTGTTGGGCTTCTTGTCGTCTTTGTTCGCGACGATCAATCAGTGTATTGTCCGTCGAAAGTGATGCGGTGTCCGACTTGTGCAGATTTGCCGAGAGCCGCATCTGGAAGAGCCACTCCTTGTAATCATCGAGATCACCCTCAAAGGGGAGCAGCTTGCCATCAGAGACAATCATGAATTCATCCGCCGTTGCACGCAGCAGATGTCGATCATGCGAGACCAGCAGCACTGTGCCCTCGAATTGTGCCAGCGCCTCGGTCAGTGCCTCGCGTGTTTCCAGATCCAGGTGGTTGGTAGGCTCATCAAGCAGGAGCAGGTTGGGGCGCTGCCAGACGATCAAGGCCAGCGCCAGACGCGCCTTTTCTCCGCCGGAAAAAGGTGCGATCGGCTGCTTCACCCTCTCGCCGGGAAAATTGAAGCTGCCAAGAAAATCCCGCAATTCCTGCTCGCGCACGTCTGGCGCCAGGCGGCTCAGGTGCATCAAGGGGCTGTCATCCGGTCTCAACATGTCTAGTTGTTGCTGTGCGAAGTAGCCGATTATCAGACCTTTGCCTAGTCGTGCAACGCCGTGAAGTGGGGCGAGATCGCCGGCAATGGTCTTGATCAGCGTTGATTTGCCTGCGCCGTTGGCCCCAAGCAGGCCGATGCGCTGGCCTGAAGTCAGCGAGAACTCGATGCCAGAGACGATGCAATTTTTTTCACCACTTTTGCTGCGATAGCCAGCATCCACCTTGTCGAGCACCAGCAGTGGATTGGGTGCGCGATCAGGCTCGCGAAACTCAAAAGAGAACTCGGCAGCTGCGCGTAGCGGTGCCAGTGCTTCCATGCGTGACAGTGCCTTGATACGGCTCTGCGCCTGCTTCGCTTTGCTTGCCTTGGCCTTGAAACGATCAATGAACGATTGCAAATGGGCTCGCTTGCGTTGCTGCTTCTCGAGCATTGCGTGGGCCAGTTCGAGCTGTGCTGCGCGCTGGCGCTCGAAGGCACTGTAGTTGCCGCTGTAGCGCCGCAGCTTGCGCTCATCAATGTGCACAATCGCATTCGTTACACCATCGAGAAAATCGCGGTCATGCGAAATGACAATCAGGGTGCCGCGGTAGCGTTTGAGCCAGTCCTCCAGCCAAAGAATGGCATCCAGATCGAGGTGATTGGTGGGTTCATCCAGCAGCAGCAAATCGGAGGGGCAAATCAGTGCTTGCGCGAGGTTCAGTCGCATTCGCCAACCCCCGGAAAAACTCGACACGGGCAGGTCCATCTGTTGCTGTGTGAAACCCAGCCCAGTGAGTAATTGTTCAGCGCGTGAACGTACCGTGTAGATCCCGGCATCGGCCAGTTGCGCATGCAGTTCGCCAATGTGCTGTCCATCGGCGTCACCGCCTGCGATAGCTGCAAGCTGCATCTCCAGTTTGCGGAGCATGATATCGCCGTCGATCGCATATTCCACGGCGGGACGGTCAAGTGCTGGCGTTTCTTGCGCGACGTGCGCTATGCGCCAGCTGCGCGGAAAATCCAGACTGCCCTGATCCGGATGCAGTTCATCGCGCAGCATGGCAAACAGGGTCGATTTGCCCGAACCATTCGAGCCGATCAGACCGATTTTTTCGCCGGGATTCAGCGCCAGGTCGGCACTCTCGAAGAGCGGCTTGGTGCCGCGCATCAGGCTGAGTTCTTGTAAGCGGATCATGCGGTGGGCAGCGCGGAGGGCAGCACGGTGGTCAATGGCCGGCGGGTATGGAGCTCATAGTCGCTCATCTGAAAAAACTCAGGGTGCTGTGACAACTGCTGCCGGGCAGCGTCAATTTATCGTTTGACAGTCTTTCGATCACTGTTGAGCGCATCAAAGCTGCTCTGCAGTGAGTAAAAATACCGAGCGGTCGCCGGCGCTAGTTGATAGCCAGGTCAGCTCCAGATCCGGGAAGGCCTCTTGCGCATGCGCAAATTCGTTGCCGATCTCGATGATCAACACGCCCCGGGGCCTCAGACGTGACTTTGCGCCAGCCACGATGCGACGGACAATATCCATTCCGTCTTTTCCACCGGCCAATGCGATGGCGGGCTCAGCGCGATATTCTGCCGGCAGAGATTTCATCGACTGAGTATTCACATACGGTGGGTTACTGATAATCAGGTCATAGGTGTTACCCGGCAGGTTGGCGTAAAGATCAGATTCGAACAAGGACACACGGTCCTGCAACTGGTAATCATCGACATTGCGATGCGCGACTTCAAGTGCTGCGCTCGAGAGATCCACGGCGTCGATATGAGCATGGGGGAAGGCATCGGCCAACATGATTGACAGACAGCCTGACCCCGTGCACAGGTCGAGTATGTTCATGACCGCCCACGGGTCGGCGACCCAGGGCTGGCATTGCTCGGGAATCAGCTCAGCGATGAAAGAACGCGGAACGATGACGCGCTCGTCAACAAAGAAGCGGTAGTCACCAAGGAAGGCCTCATTGGTGAGATAGGCTGCTGGCACTCGCTCTGAGCAGCGACGCTCGATCAGCGCCATCAATGCGGCGATTTCGTCGGCCATCAGACGAGCGTCCAGAAAGGGATCGAGCCTGTCGAGCGGTAGTTTCAGCGCGTGCAGTAGCAGGTAGGCGGCTTCGTCATAGGCGTTACTACTGCCGTGGCCAAAATACAGACCCTCGGTGTTGAAGCGGGTAGTGGCGTGGCGAAGCAAGTCACGCAGCGTTAGAAAAGGGGAGTACATTGCGGCAATCTCGACAGGGCAGGCACATCTTGGTTTTAAAGCGGCAAGGATACCGGATTGCGCCGGGTAGTCGGTAATCCGGCAGGGGGTGTCACCGTCAAATTACGATTGACCGCCTCAGGGTCGCGGCAACGTTATGCGATGCCGGATCAAAGCAGCAGGTTTTCCAGTGTGCGCCGATAAATGTTTTTCAGTGGTTCGATCTCGGCTACGGCAACATGCTCATCGATTTTATGAATGCTCGCATTGGTCGGACCGAATTCCACTACCTGCGGGCAGATCTGCGCGATAAATCGGCCATCTGAGGTGCCACCCGTGGTCGATAGTTCGGTATCAATACCGGTTTCTTCTTTGATTGCCAAGCTGAGTGCGTTGCTCAAGTGCCCGCGTGGTGTGAGGAAGGGGAGGCCACCCACCGTCCATTGCAGATCGTAATCGAGCCCATGCTTATCCAGCGTGGCATGCACACGCCGCTGCAAGCCGTCCACCGTGCTGGCCGTCGAGAAGCGAAAATTGAAATCGATAATGCATTCGCCGGGAATCACATTCGAGGCTCCCGTGCCTGCATGAATATTTGACATTTGCCAGGAGGTCGGCAGGTAGTAGTCATTGCCTTTGTCCCATTCGATCGATGCCATTTCAGCCAGCGCGGGCATGGCCAGATGAATCGGATTCTTCGCCATATGAGGATAGGCGATGTGGCCTTGCACGCCTTTGATGACGAGACGGCCGGACATCGTTCCGCGACGGCCGTTCTTGATCATGTCGCCCACACGTTTGACTGACGTGGGTTCGCCTACGATACAGTAATCAAGCTTTTCACCTCGTTCTTTGAGCTGATTGCACACAATAACCGTACCGTCGACGGCCGGACCCTCTTCATCGCTGGTAATCAGAAAGCCGATGGAGCCTTTGTGATCGGGATGAGCTGCAACGAATTCTTCGACCGCCACCACCATTGCCGCCAGTGAGGTCTTCATGTCGGCTGCGCCGCGACCATACAGCTTGCCTTCGCGGTGCGTCGGTGTAAAAGGATCAGAGGTCCATTGCTCCAGCGGACCGGTCGGCACCACGTCGGTATGTCCGGCAAACACCAGCAGAGGTGGCGCGCTGCCTCGCCGGGCCCACAGATTGGTGACATCACCCGAGGCAATAGTCTCGCAAGCGAAGCCCTGCGGGGCTAGACGCTCGGCCATCTTCTGCTGGCAGCCGCCGTCCGCCGGTGTGACCGAGCGCAAGGTGATGAGTTCTTCGGTGAGGGCGAGTGTCTTGCTCATTGGGCGAGGGTTATCAGGCAAGGTGGTCTTCATACGTGTTGGCATCGAAGCCGACCAGCACAGTCTTGTCCTTGCAGAGCACAGGACGCTTGATCACGCTGGGATGTTTGATCATCAGTGCCGTGGCGCCGGCTGCACTCGTCACGGAGGCTCGAGCCGCATCAGTCAGACCACGCCAGGTCGTGCCTTTTTTGTTCACCAGGATTTCCCAGGAGACCTGCTTCATCCATTGCGCGATAGTGTGTTGATCAATGCCGAGTTTTTTGACGTCGTGGAAGGCATAACTGATCCCTTGCTGGTCGAGCCAGTCGCGCGCTTTTTTCACGCTGCTGCAGTTGGGGATACCGTAGAGAGTGATCATGATCGGTGATTGGCGTTTGCGATATCACGGACTGCACCGGCATGATGGCATGACGGTCCGCTGGCTTTGCTGTCAAGCCTCCGGCACAGACTAAATCCCGTGTCTGGATGGATTAATCCCGCAGTAATTCGTTGATCGAGGTCTTGGCGCGGGTTTTTTCGTCCACGCGCTTGACGATTACGGCGCAGTACAGGCTGTACTTGCCATCCGCCGACGGCAGATTGCCAGAGACAACCACCGAGCCTTCTGGTATGCGTCCGTAAGTGATTTCACCGGTGTCGCGGTGATAGATCTTGGTTGACTGTCCGATGTAGACACCCATGGAAATGACGCTGTTTGCCTCGACGATCACGCCTTCCACCACTTCAGAGCGCGCGCCGATGAAGCAGTTGTCTTCAATGATAGTGGGGTTGGCCTGCATGGGTTCGAGCACGCCCCCGATACCGACGCCGCCGGACAGGTGCACGTTTTTGCCGATCTGTGCGCAGGAACCCACGGTTGCCCAGGTGTCGACCATGGTGCCCTCATCGACGTAAGCGCCGATGTTCACGTATGAGGGCATCAGCACCACGTTCTTGCCGATGAAGCTGCCACGACGGGCGACTGCCGGTGGCACGACACGGAAACCACCTTTGGCAAAATCATCAGCCGAGTAGTTTGCGAACTTGGTGGGTACTTTGTCATAGAACTGCATGCCATTGCCACCGGGGATAGGCAGGTTGTCTTCAAGTCGGAAGGACAGCAGCACGGCCTTTTTCACCCACTGGTTGACTACCCAGTGTCCGCTGTCTTTTTGCGCGACGCGCAGTGTGCCCTGATTGAGTTGCTCGAGGACGTCAGCAACGGCAGTGCGCACATCCGCAGGCGCGGATTTAGGGGAAAAATTCGTGCGCTCTTCCCAGGCGGCGTCGATCAGGGTCTGTAGTGATTGGCTCATGATGGTTCTTGGTTGATTGAATCGTGGGGTAAGGAAACCGAGTAGCTTATGCGGCGAGTTTGCGGGTGAATTCGACAATGCGCTGCGCTGCTTCTACGCATTCATCGACTTCAGCGACGAGTGCCATGCGTACCCGGTTCGCCCCAGGGTTGATGCCGTGCGCCTCGCGGGCAACGTAGCTGCCGGGCAGCACCGTCACATTATATTCGGCGTATAGCCGCCTCGCGAATTCGGTATCGTTGATCTTCCCTAGCTTGTCGACCCTCGCCCAAAGGTAAAAACCGGCATCCGGCAGCGCCACGTCAAGCACCTCCGCGAGCATGGGAGTCACCTGACTGAATTTTTGGAGATATTTCGCGCGGTTGCCTTCCACATGAGTTTCGTCATTCCAGGCGGCGATGGATGCGGCCTGAACCGAGGGGCTCATGGCACTGCCATGATAGGTACGGTAGAGCAGGAATTTCTGCAGTATTGCTGCATCGCCGGCCACGAAGCCCGAGCGCATCCCCGGCACATTCGAGCGCTTGGAGAGGCTGGAGAATGAGATTAGGCGGTCATACTTGCGTCCCAATTTGTGCGCGGCTTCCAGACCGCCCAAGGGACGCTCATTACCGAAATAAATCTCTGAATAGCATTCATCAGACGCGATGACGAAACCATGCTGGTCGGAGAGTGCAAAGAGCTCTTTCCATTCTTCCAGTGTCAGGACGGCGCCGGTCGGATTGCCGGGGGTGCAGATGTAGAGTAATTGCACGCGGGGCCAGACGTCGGCAGGCACGGAGGAAAAATTCGGCGCGAAATTTCGCGCCGGGTCCGAATTTACGAAGAAAGGTTCGGCACCTGCCAGGAATGCCGCACCCTCATAGATCTGATAGAACGGGTTCGGACAGACCACCACCGCTTTCGCATAGGGATCAATGATGGCCTGCGCCAGCGCAAACAAGGCCTCGCGCGAGCCATTCACGGGCAGGACTTCGCATGAGGGATCGAGTCTTGGCAGGCGGTAGCGTTGCTCCAACCAGGCGCAGATCGCGGCGCGCAAGGCGTCGCTGCCCGCAGTCGTTGGGTAGGTGGCCAGACCCGAGAGGTGATCAGCGAGCGCTTGTTGAATGAAGGCCGGCGTGGGATGTTTGGGTTCCCCGATGCCCAGACTGATGGGACGATGGCCGCGATCTGGCGTGACGTCGGCGAACAGGCGTCGGAGTTTTTCAAATGGATAGGGCTGCAGTTTTTCCAGTAAGGGATTCACGGTGCAAGGCTCTTTCTCGGCGGTCAGGCAGGATGCCTGCGCGGCCGGATTATACCGTCCGGGTGAGTTGGTTGATCGCTGGCTGGCTGGTAAGCGCTCGCAGAGATTTAGGGGCGCCATCAAAATGCCGCTGGCCGCGTTGGGGGCGCCTTGCTGTACCTCTTAACTGTCTGCGGCGTCCCCGCCTTGCCAGCGAACGCGCTGCTTCGCCGCGCTCATTTTGATAGAGCCGAGTTGAGGCGGTCTCGCTAGGTTGATGGCAAGGCGACAATACGGGTGAGCGTAAAGATGAACGGCAAGGCATTGGCAACGCCGCCAGCGACCTAACGAGATGGGCTCTTAATAAAAAACTCCGCTGTGGTCTCTGGGCAGCAGGACAGCCGCAACGAAATTCTCAGGGTTGAGCTAATACCTTTCTGACAAAGCCAGGGAGGTCGGACATCATTCGGTCGGCATTCGACAGGTCGGTCTTTTCTCGGATTTTTTCGTAAGCCCCTGATCTGCCAGCGACTTTCTTGCAGTAGCTGAATTTGCCCTGCGGAGAAATCGCAGAATGTCGCAGTCGGGGTGTTATGATTGGGCGGCCTAACGACACTCGCCGGACAATCTTGTCCGGTTTGTCTTTTTTTAAGCCGGCATCGTTCGCGATACCGGTTCCCGAATAGTCATTCATGCTGAAAAATCGATAACGTGCGGTTAACTTCGATAAAACTTTCCGGCTTCAAGTCTTTCGTCGATCCGACCAATTTCCAGGTGCCCGGTCAGCTGGTGGGCGTTGTCGGTCCAAATGGCTGCGGCAAATCTAACATCATTGATGCTGTGCGATGGGTACTGGGGGAATCCAAGGCCTCCGAATTGCGCGGCGAGTCCATGCAGGACGTGATCTTCAACGGCACGACCAGTCGCAAGCCGGCCGGCCGAGCTTCGGTCGAGCTCTTGTTTGACAACAGTGCAGGCAAGGCCGCTGGCCAGTGGAGCAGCTTCGCTGAAATTTCAGTCAAGCGCACGCTCACGCGCGATGGCACCTCGACCTATTACATCAACAATCAGGCGGTGCGTCGTCGCGATGTGCAGGACATCTTCCTTGGCACCGGTTTGGGTCCGCGTGCCTATGCCATCATCGGGCAAGGCATGATTTCACGCATCATCGAGGCGCGCCCCGAAGAGTTGCGCATATTCCTTGAAGAAGCGGCAGGCGTCTCCAAGTACAAAGAGCGCCGCCGCGAGACCGAGAACCGTCTGCAGGACACCCGCGAAAACCTGCAGCGGGTGGAAGACATCTTGCGTGAGCTGAACGCCAACCTCGGCAAGCTGGAAGCCCAGGCCGAGGTCGCCTCGAGGTACCACACCCTGCATGCAGAGCAGGACGAGAAGCAAAAGCTGTTGTGGCTGCTGCGACGTAACGAGGCCAAGGGCGAACAGGAAAAATTCATACGCGAGATCGAAAAGGCGCAGACCGATCTGGAAGAGCAAACCGCAAAATTGCGCCATATCGAGACCGAGCTGGAGCATATGCGGCAGGCTCACTATGCATCGGGCGACCGCATGCATCAGGCTCAGGGGGCGCTGTACCAGACGAATTCCGAGATCGGCAGTCTGGAAGCACAGATCAAGTTCGTGATCGAATCGCGCTCTCGTTTGCAGACCCAGTTGAACTCGTTGTCAGCCCAGCGTGACCAGTGGCAGCGTCAGGGGACCCAGTTTCAGGATGAATTGTCTCAGGCAGAGGCTGAGCTTGAGGCGCATGCAGGCCGCGTCGCCGAAGCCCGGCAGCGGGTCGAGCATCAGGAAAGCGACATGCCGGCGCTGGAAGAGGCCTGGCGTTCGGCGCAGCTGGCCAGTACCGAGTCACGCTCGCGCATCATGCAGGTGCAGCAGCGAATCGAGCTGGAATCCGCCAACCAGCGGAATGCATCGAATATCCTTGCCGGCCTCGCACAGCGCCGGGAGCGACTGCAGCAAGAAAAAGGCGGTATGTCTTTGCCCGATAGCGGTCATCTCTCGGAACTCAAGGCGCAGGTCGAGGAAAAGCGGGTTCAGCTCGACAGCGCAAACGCAATGCTGGAGGAGGTGCGGCGACGGCAGCCCCAGCTGGAGCAGGGCCGCCGTGATGCGCAGGAGCGGGCGACAAAAGAGAACGCCGCACACGCTCAGCTCGAATCCCGACTGTCGACCTTGAAGCAACTGCAGGACAACTTGCAGACAGAAGGCAAGGTCGCGCCCTGGCTGGAGAAGCACGAGCTGGGCAGCTTGCCACGGCTCTGGCAAAAACTCGCTATTGAAACTGGCTGGGAAACCGCGCTGGAGTCGGTGCTGCGCGAGCGCACGGGCGCTTTGGAAGTGTCGAACCTGGAGTGGGCCAAGGCGTTTTTCAGCGATGCGCCTCCTGCGAAGCTGTCCTTGTTCTCTTTGTCAGGCACGGCCTCAGGCGATCAGGGGGCCGCGGCTGGTCTCACGCCCTTGCTCTCATTGCTCTCTTTGAACGATCCCGGTTTGCGCGCCCTCATGCAGGACTGGCTGCATCATGTGTACATCGCCGAAGATGCCAGCGTTGCCATGGCGGATCGCGCGCGACTGCCCACCGGGGCCTGCTTTGTCACGAAGCAGGGTCACCTGATTAGCAAGCTATCGGTCCGGTTTTATGCAGCGGATTCCGAGCAGGATGGCATGCTCGCGCGCCAGCACGAGATTGACCAGCTTGTCCGTCAGGTGAAAGCACAGCAGCTCATTGCCGATGAGGCTCGCCAGCTTTCCGTGCAGGCGGATGCTGCCCTAACGCAGGGCGCCCAGCATCTTGAGTCGCTCACGCGGGAAGTCGCTTCTCTCACGGATTCCCTGCATGCATTGCAGATGGATTTATTGCGTCAGAACGAGGTCGTCGAGCGTATCAGCCAGCGCAGCACGCAGATCGCCAGTGATCTCGCAGAGATCGCAGCACAAGAAGCCGAGCAAAACCAGATTCGTCAGGAAGCCGAGAGCTCGCTCGAGCAGCTCGACGTGGCGCTTGGCGAGGTGCAGGAAAAGCATGAAGATGGTCAAACCATCTACCTTGAGCATGAACAGCGGCTCAATCAGGCAAGGGAAGCACTGCGCGAGCTGGAATTGGCGGCGCAGCAGGCCGAATTTGCGATGCGCTCGCATGAGAATCGCATCGACGAGCTCAAGCGCAGTATCACCACGGCGCTTGATCAATCTGCTCAGTTGTTTGCCAGCATGGAGCAGGGCCAGCTGGAGCTTGAGTCATTGGACGATCAGGCTGCCCAGGCGGGGTTGCAGAGTTTGCTGGAGCGTCGCAGTGAACAGGAAGTCGCACTGGCCAATGCTCGCCATGAACTCGATCAGCTGACCCAACGCATGCGCGGCCAGGAGGAAGCCAAGATGGCTGCCGAGCGGGCACAGCAGCCGATGCGCGACCGCATCGTCGAGCTGCAGTTGAAAGAGCAGGCAGCAAGACTCAATCAGGAGCAGTTCGCCCAGCAGCTTGCCGAGGCCGAGGCAGACGAGGCCGCACTTGCTGACAAGCTCACCGAGGATATGCGTCCTTCTTACCTGCAGGGCGAGGTGACGCGCCTGACCAATCAGATTAATGCGCTCGGGCCGGTGAACATGGCGGCGCTGGACGAACTCGCACAAGCCTCGGAGCGTAAGAATTTTCTGGATGCGCAAAATGCCGATCTGACGGAAGCCATCACCACACTGGAAGATGCGATTCAGAAGATCGACCGGGAAACGCGTGACTTACTGCAGGGGACCTTCGACAAGGTCAACCATCATTTCGGTCAGCTGTTTCCTGAGCTCTTCGGCGGCGGCAATGCCAGGCTGGTGATGACGGGCGAGGAGATCCTCGACTCCGGCGTGCAGGTGATGGCCCAGCCACCGGGCAAGAAGAACGCCACCATTCACTTGCTCTCAGGTGGAGAAAAAGCGCTGACCGCGACAGCGCTGGTGTTCTCGATTTTCCAGCTGAACCCCGCACCGTTTTGTCTTCTCGATGAGGTGGATGCGCCGCTGGATGATTCCAACACCGAGCGTTTTTGCACCATGGTCAAGCGCATGACCGCGCAGACGCAGTTCCTGTTCATCTCGCATAACAAGATCGCCATGGAGATGGCCCAGCAGCTGATCGGTGTCACCATGCAGGAGCAAGGGGTGTCTCGCATTGTGGCCGTTGACATGGAAGCGGCCGCCAATCTTGCTTCCGAAGTGCAGGCGGCCTGACCCGCCGCGTGGGGGCAAAAGCCCCGATGCGGCCCGGGCGGCTCAATCCCACTGCAGTGACGACCGGATCAGGGCGGCGCGCTTTTGGTAATACGCCTCGTTCTCTTCGGCTTCGCGAGCACGCGCGTGTTCGACCGCTGCACACATCAGGTAATGTTCTTCTATCCGCCCGAGCCACCACCGGCGCAAACGACCCAGCAAGGGCTTGAGCGACAGCATGGTCAGAGCCTGCAGTTTCATATCGGTAGTGTCATGCACAGATCGCCTCCCAGGCAGTGAACGTGCTGTTATCTTAGTGACAATAAAATCTCACGATTTTGACATCTATCAACAATGCGATTGGGCAATCGTCGCGCGCTTGGGTCGCTGATGGCAGAAAGTCCGGCGATCAAGCAATGTCCATCTCTTACAATGTCGACTGGCGGTGTAGTTCCGGTAAAGCCCGGCGCCTTGATCGAATTTTTTGAACGAACGTCGGAGAACCCGCAATGACTGAGTTGCAGGCCAGCCTGATCGCTATTGGTGGTGCCATCGTGGTGGGCGTTGTGTCGTACAACAAATGGCAGGAGTGGCGCGCGCGACGCTCGGTGGAAAACGCGTTTTCTCCGCTCGAAGAAGATGTGTTGATGGGACCCAAGGGGGGTGGCGAGCGCCAGGAGCCCGTGCTGGGACCGGTTGGCGCCGTCGGTCGTGAGGATGATTCGCAGACCTTGGATCGCTCGTTGGGCCACGGTGGTGAGCCGGATGATGAGGCCGTGCATGCAGACGGCTCCGTGCCGTTTGTCGAGACCGCGCCCAAACCCTTTCCTCTGGATACGTTTATCGATTGCGTGATACCAGTCGCGCTCGAGATGCCGTTACGCGGAGAAAAAATCACCGCCGCTTTTCAGAAACTCCGGCTGGTCGGCAACAAGCACGTCGAAGTGATTGGAGAAACCGAGTCCGGTGATTGGGAGAAGGTGGCAGTGGCGGGCGCCTATCATGCGCTTCAGGTCGGCGTTCAACTGGCCAACCGGCACGGACCTTTGTCCGAACTGGAGTACTCTGAACTCGTCACCGGTCTTGACCAGTTGTCCGATGAGCTTGGTGCCACGCCTGAACTGCCCGAGATGACCGAAGTGATGAGCCTTGCCAAGCGGCTTTACCAGCTGATCCACGAATTCGATATTCAGTTGTCCATCAATGTGCGGGCAAAAGAAGGGCCCTGGTCTCTGGCCACCCTGCGACCAGCGCTGCAACGACAGGGTCTGGAGATTCGTCCTGACGGACGCATGGTGATGCAGGATGGCGAGGGGAGCGTCTTGTACTGGGTACTGACCAACGCCAATCCTGCGGATGACACCAGCAGCCTGATGACGCTGCTATTACCTGTGGCAACGGTGGCTCCCGAGCGCGAAGGCTTCAGATCCATGACGGCCTTTGCGCGTTCGCTGGCCAGCCGCTTGTCGGGAACCATCGTGGACGATGAAGGACATCCGCTCTCTGATGAGTCGTTGGCGGCGATCGCCCAGCAGATTCGATCGTTTTACGGTGCCATGGAGCAGACGGGTATTTCTCCGGGTTCGCCCCGGGCGCAGCGACTGTTTGCCTGATGTCCCGGGACGCGTTGTTCACAAAGCTCGGTCAACAAGCGCCGGGCGCCTCGGATTGGCGCGGGCGGGCCGAATGGCTGCGCAGTGAGCTGAACCGCCATGCGCATGCCTACTATGTGCTCGATCAGCCGACGATTCCCGACGCCGAATACGATGCCCTGTTCGCGGAACTGCAAGCACTGGAGTCCGAGCATCCTGAGCTGGCATCAGCCGATTCACCCACGCAGCGCGTCGGTGGCACCCCGCTGCCTGAGTTCAGGCAGGTTCAGCACGATGTCCCCATGCTGTCGATTAACAATGGCTTCTCCGAGGAGGACATCGAGAGCTTCGATCGCCGCGTGCGAGAAGGGCTGGGCAGTGATTCTGCTGTCGAGTATGCGTGTGAACTGAAGTTTGATGGCCTGGCGATCAACCTGCGCTACGAACGCGGGGTGCTGGTGCAGGCGGCGACCCGCGGTGATGGCACCACGGGCGAGGACGTCACCGCGAACATTCGCACGGTGCGGTCGATCCCCTTGAGGCTGCAGACGAATGATCCGCCTCTGCTGATCGATGTTCGTGGTGAAGTGCTAATGTTCAAAGCAGATTTTGCGCGGCTGAACCAGCGTCAGCGCGAAGTGGGGCACAAGGAATTTGCTAATCCGCGCAATGCGGCTGCAGGCAGCCTGCGTCAGCTTGATTCACGCATCACGGCGCAGCGGCATTTGCGCTTTTTTGCCTATGGCATCGGGCGTCTGGAGGGGGGTGATTTCCCGCCGCGTCACTCAGCGTTGCTCGACTGGTACCGCGCGCTGGGCATCCCTGTTTGTGACGAGCGCGCCGTTGCCCGAGGCGCGGCTGGCGTGCTGGGTTTTTTTGCTGATATTGGCCGCAGGCGCACCGCATTGCCTTACGAGATTGATGGTGTGGTCTACAAGGTGGACCGCGTGGCACAGCAACAGGCGCTTGGTTTTGTCTCTCGCGCACCGCGCTTCGCACTCGCGCACAAATTCCCCGCAGAGGAGGCAACGACAACGGTTCTCGACATCGGTGTGCAGGTGGGACGCACGGGCGCGCTGACACCGGTGGCCCGACTCGCCCCGGTGTCGGTCGGCGGTGTGACGGTCACCAACGCGACGCTGCACAATGAAGATGAAGTTCGCCGCAAGGATGTCCGGATTGGAGACAACGTTATCGTTCGTCGCGCGGGCGACGTGATACCTGAAGTGGTGGCCGTGGTGCCCGAGCGGCGGCCGCCCGACGTACGTCAGTTCGAAATGCCCGTGGCGTGTCCGGTCTGCGGATCGCCGATCACGCGGCCTGAGGAGGAGGCGGTCGCTCGCTGCTCGGGTGGCTGGATCAAGTGCGCTGCGCAGCGCAAGGGCGGACTGCTGCATTTCGTATCGCGTCGTGCCATGGATATTGAAGGCCTTGGCGAGCAACTGGTAGAACAGTTGGTCGATCGCGGGCTGGTGACGACACCTGCCGATTTCTACAAGCTCGGTCTGGTGATGCTCTCCGAGCTGGATCGGATGGCAGAAAAATCGGCGCAGAACGTGCTCAAGGCGATCGAAAAATCCAAATCGACAACCCTGGCGCGGTTTATCTATGCATTGGGGATACGGCATGTCGGCGAGTCCACGGCCAAGGCACTGGCAAGGCATTTCGGCATGCTGGATGCAATGCTCGAGGCCAGCGAAGCCGAGGTACTTGCGGTCGATGACATCGGTCCTGTCGTCGCGCATTCGATTCTCAGCTTTCTCTCCGACCCGCTCAACCGCGAGCTGATCGAGCAATTGCGTGCCTCTGGCGTCCACTGGGAAGAAAACGTGCCAGAGCGCGGAAATCAGGCGCTGGCGGGCAAGACCATCGTACTGACAGGTACTTTGCCCACCCTCAAGCGCGACGAGGCGGCAGCCATGGTAGAAGCCGCAGGAGGTAAAGTAACCGGCTCGGTGTCGAAGAAAACCAGCTATGTTGTCGCGGGCGATGATGCTGGCAGCAAGCTCGCTAAGGCCCAAGAACTGGGTATTCCGATACTTGATGAGACAGAATTTCTGACATTGCTGGAGTCGCCTGAATGACCAAAATCACGAAAGCGGTGTTTCCCGTCGCGGGTCTTGGCAGCCGGTTTTTACCCGCTACCAAAGCCCAGCCTAAAGAGATGCTGCCTATCGTCGACCAACCTCTGATTCAGTACGCGGTTGAGGAAGCGGTTGAGGCGGGCATTACCGAGATGATTTTCATCACCGGTCGTAACAAGCGGGCGATCGAGGATCATTTTGATAAAGCCTATGAATTGGAGGCAGAGCTCGAAGCGGCCGGAAAGGACGAGCTTTTACGCATGGTGCGCGGCGTGATACCGAAGCAGGTGAATTGCATGTACATACGCCAGCCACAGGCGCTGGGCCTGGGACACGCCGTGCTGTGCGCGCGTCCCATCGTCGGCAGCGATCCGTTTGCCGTACTGCTGGCAGATGATTTCATGCAGGGCGAGCGTAATGGTCCAGGCGTGATGGCACAAATGACCTCGGCGTTCGAGCGCGAGCAGGCCAGCTTGCTGGCCGTGCAAGATGTGCCACGCGAGCATACGCGTCAGTACGGTATTGTCAGTACCGAGGCGTTTGCCGATCGCCTTGAAAAAGTCAAAGGCATCGTTGAGAAGCCCATGCCCGAGAAAGCGCCCTCCACGCTGGCCGTGGTGGGCAGGTATGTGCTGACGAATCGCATCTTCGGGTGCCTGGAAAAACTCGGCACAGGCGCCGGCGGCGAGATACAACTCACGGATGGTATCGAGGCACTGATGCAATATGAGACCGTACTCTCCTACCGCTACCAGGGTCGTCGCTTTGACTGCGGCTCCAAGCTGGGTTACTTGCAGGCCTCGGTCGAGATCGGCTTGCAGCATGCTGAAACCGGAGCCGCGTTCGCTAAGTGGCTCTCAAACCGGCAATCTGCCTGACAGGAGAGTCACGATGCCTGTGCGCGAGATAATCAAAATGGGTGACCCGCGTCTATTGCGCCAGGCAGAGCTGATCACCGCATTCAACACGCCCGAGCTTCACGTGCTCATCGCGGACATGTTCGACACCATGCACGCCGCCAACGGCGCGGGATTGGCAGCGCCTCAGATCGGCGTGAACCTGCAACTGGTGATCTTTGGTTTTGGCAGCAATAGCCGCTATCCGGAGGCGCCACCCGTGCCCGAGACCGTCTTGCTCAACCCGGTGCTGACCCCGCTGGCTGACGAGATGGAGGATGGCTGGGAGGGTTGTCTGTCGGTGCCCGGCCTGCGAGGCGTGGTGCCGCGTTACACACGAATGCGCTATTCGGGGCTTGACCCATACGGCCAGCCTATTGATCGTGAGGTGGAGGGATTCCATGCGCGTGTGGTGCAGCATGAATGCGATCACTTGATCGGTGTGCTCTATCCGATGCGCATCAAAGATTTCAGTCGATTTGGATACACCGACGTGCTATTCCCCGGCATGGATGCGGGTGCGGAAGATTAGGGACACGCTAAAGCAAGCCCCATGTGATGGTGAGCCAGCATTGCTGTGTGACGGCGGTGACGGTCGCTTGCCTCGCGTTGGACCGCGTCTGATGCTGCCACCTTGTTATCCACCTCATGAAACGGGTGATCAATGCGTGTGGGCTAGTCAGAACTGCTCGTCATCAGCCAGGTAGCGCCATTGACCGGTAGGTAGCTTGCCGAGCTTCACCCGACCAATGCGAACGCGCTTCAAACCAAGCACTTTCAATCCAACCAGTTCGCACATGCGTCGTATCTGCCGTTTTTTTCCCTCGCGTAGCACGAAGCATAGTTGATCATCATTTTGCCAGTACACGTTGGCCGGTCGCAGCGCGTGGCCATCAAGCGATAAACCGTGATTTAAGCGCTTGAGATCCTGATCGGGCAATCGTCCCGGTTTGGTGTACCGCACCCGCACCAGATACTCTTTTTCGATGTCGCTATCTTCGCCAATAAGCTGCCTCGCAATTCGGCCGTCTTGAGTAAGTATCAGCAAGCCGACCGAATCGATGTCCAGTCGACCCGCTGGTACCAGACTCTTGAGTTGTATGGGCGAAAACTGCAGGGGCGAGCTATCCAGCGACCAACGGTTCTCGGGGCGTACCAGCGTCACTGCCGGTTTGTAACCGTCTTCTGCTTGTCCACTGACGACACCCATGGGCTTGTTAATTAGCACCGTCACCTTGCGTGCCTGCTGTGCCCGGGCCTGCTGCTCGACGGTGATTTTTTGGTGAGGTAACACCTTGGAGCCCAGCTCGGAGATTACCTGGCCATCAACGCGCACCCAGCCTTTGGCGATCCATTCATCTGCTTCGCGGCGCGAGCACAGACCAAGCTCGGACATGCGCTTGGAAAGACGGATCGGTTCACTCATGGAGATGAATCAGAAGTACATCAGCTGCACATCAGACGCGCAATGCATCCAGCAGATCGGACTCAAGCGCAATCTGACTGCGTGCGTGGGAGAGCACGGCACCATCGACCAGAAATACATCCTCGACACGTTCACCCAGTGTGGTGATCTTCGCCGTGTGCAGGTTCACCTTGTAGCGTACGAGCACGCTGGCGATCGAATAAAGCAGTCCGGTTCGATCGCTGGCCGATACCGACAGCAAATGGTAATTTCCACGCTCATCCGGTTGCAGATGCACGGTGGGCGTGATCGGGAAGGTGCGCGATAGCCGCGACAGCCGGGCTTTGGCAGGGGGTGGCAATGCATCATCTGATGCCAGCCATAGTTTTAGTTCGTGTTCTATTAGCGTGATCAGCTCGCGATAATTATCGGCGAAGGTGGGTTCGCTCACAAGAAAGGTGTCCAGCGCGTAGCCCGTATGGGTTGTCTGCACCTTGGCATCGAGAATGCTGAAATTTTTTCGATCGAAATAACTGCAGATGCGGGCAAAAAGATCAAGCCGGTCGCGCAAGTACACCACCACCTGAAGGCCTTCTCCGACCGGACCAAGTCGGCAGCGAACGACCGGCTGATCACTGGATACATGGTCGCACAACACACGCGTTTGCCATGCAATCTCAGACGTGTCGTGACGCAGGAAATAACCGACATCCAGTGTTTTCCACAATGCCTCATGGGCATCGGCTGGCAGACCATGAAGCCGCAGACTGGCGATGGCTTCCTGCTGTCGCTTCTGCAGCTCGCGATCGGGCGAGGGGGTTTCGCCGCCCAGCACCCGCAGACTCATCCGGTACAAATCCTCCAGCAGCTTGCCCTTCCATGTATTCCAGACCTTGGGACTGGTGCCGCGTATGTCGGCCACCGTCAGCAGGTACAGCGCTGTCAGCCTGCGCTCATCTTTCACCACTTTGACGAAAGCACGAATCACATCCGGGTCGGACAGATCCTGCTTTTGAGCCACATGCGACATCTGCAAATGATGTTCGACAAGGAATACGATGAGGTCGGTATCTTCCTTGGAGAGTCCATGATCGCGACAGAAGCGGCGGGCATCTTGCTTGCCAAGTTCGGAATGGTCGCCACCTCGTCCTTTGGCGATGTCGTGGAAGAGGGCAGCGATGCAGATGAGCCAGGGCTGAGGGAAATTAGCCATCAGCTGGCTGCAGAACGGATACTCATGAGCATGCTCAGGTATCGCAAAACGGCGCACATTACGCAGCACCATCAGGATGTGCTGATCGACGGTATACACATGAAACAGATCATGCTGCATCTGTCCGATGATGCGACGGAACGCAGGTAAATAGCGCCCCAGTATCGAGAGCTGGTTCATGTTCCGCAACGCATGCGTGATGCCCTTCGGCGCTTTGAGTATCTGCAGGAACAGGTCGCGATTGTTGGGGTTGCGGCGGAAGCTGGCATCGATGCCAAAACGTGCATGCCATAGCGCCCTCTGGGTGCGGGCTGTCATGCCTTTTAATTCTCCATGCTGCTCGAGCAGCAGAAAAATCTCCAGAATGGCCGACGGCGTTTCCTCGAACACCTGGTCATGGGCAATGTCGATCATGCCATTGACCTCATTGAACCGCTCATTCACCGGGCGCGACACGCTGGGCTGCGGGAAGAGGCGTGCTTCGATGTTTTGCAGCAGAATGGTGTTGAGCTGCGTGACTGCCTTCGCGGCCCAGTAGTAGCGCTGCATGAGTACTTCGCTGGCGCGCCGTGCCTCGGTGGTCTGGAAACCGAAAGTCTCGGCGACCGGATTTTGCACGTCGAAAACCAGTCGGTCTTCGCGCCGATTGGTGTGAAGGTGCAGACGTATGCGTATGTCCTTGAAGGCGCGTTCCTTCTCGGCGAGCTGGCGTGCTTCGGTTGGCGTGATCATGTCGTTCGCTGCCAGTTCGCGCCACGAGTTGCCCAATCCTGCTGCCTTGGCCACCCACAGAATCACTTGAAGGTCGCGCAGCCCGCCCGGACTTTCCTTGCAATTTGGCTCCAAGCTGTAAGGCGTGTTTTCGTACTTCACATGCCGCTGGCGCAACTCGAGTACCTTGGCCTGAAAAAACGCCCGTGCATCCATCGCCTCTGTAGAGCGGTGGCGCAACCTGTCAAACTGTCTGCGGTTACCACAAATCAGTCTGGCTTCAAGAAGGCTGGTCTGTACCGTGATGTCTGCGGCAGATTCGGTCAGGCATTCGTCGATGGTGCGTATGCTGTGCCCGATCTCAAGACCGAGGTCCCAGAGCAATTGCACCAATGCTTCAAGCTTGGCGCGCAACTCGCTCCCGGGCGCTGCGGGCAGCAGAATCAACAAGTCGACATCGGAGTGCGGGAACAACTCTCCCCGACCGTAGCCACCGACGGCCACCAGCGCAGTATCGGAGGGCATGTCGAAGTTTTTCCAGGCCACGGTCATCACCTGATCGGTCAGCTGCCGCAAGCGCTTGAGCAGCCGCTCAGGCCGGCGGTCTTGCTGGTAGTCGGTGATGATGGAACGCCGGCCTTCGCGCAGCTGCTCGCGCAGGGTACCGGCGAGCGAAACTGGATTATGCGAGGGCCGCAATGCTGCCGGCATGGTGCTCTCTGATAAACGAGGGCGGTGCCGGCATTCCCGGCGAGACGGTGAGTACTTCAAAGCCAGTCTCGGTGACCAGCACGGTATGCTCCCACTGTGCGGAAAGGCTGCGGTCACGCGTCTTGATCGTCCAGCCGTCAGTCATTTCGCGGATCTCGCGACGGCCCGCGTTGATCATCGGCTCGACAGTGAAGATCATGCCGGCTTCCAGCTTCGCCAGCGTGCCGGGACGGCCGTAATGCAGCACCTGCGGCTCTTCGTGGAATACCTTGCCGATGCCATGTCCGCAGAACTCGCGCACGACCGAAAACCCGGCGCTCTCAGCATGGTGTTGTATCACGTGGCCGATATCGCCCAGATGAGCACCCGGGCGTATCTTGGAGATGCCCAGCCACATGCAGTCGTAGGTGATGTCGGTGAGTCGTTTTGCAAGAATCGAGGGTTCACCGACGAAGAACATCCGGCTGGTGTCGCCATGGTAGCCATCCTTGATGACGGTGATGTCGATATTGATGACGTCGCCGTTTTTCAGCACCTTGCCACCGGGGATGCCATGGCAAACGACATCATTGACCGAGGTGCAAATGGATTTTGGGTAGGGCGTGTAGCCCGGAGGGCAGTAGTTCAGGGGGGCCGGTATCGATTGCTGGACCTGAACGATGTAGTCGTGACAAAGGCGGTCAAGCTCGCCCGTGCTGATGCCGGCCTTCACATAAGGGGCGACGAAATCAAGGACTTCAGCTGCCAGCCGGCCAGCGAGGCGCATGCCCTCGATATCGTCAGGGGTTTTAATAGAGATGGAGCCCATGTGAAAAATCTCGGTAGGCGCGATGCTCGCGCCGAGTCTGACTCGAAACTCTGATTATAGTCGAGGGCGCCTCCGGGGTCGGGTCAGCTTGCCGGGTTTGTAAAAGACGCGCGAATTCGGTTAAAATCTTGGGTTGACCGGGAGCGCGTGCTGGCTTTTCGCCAAACACGGCGGTTTTTTGGTCAAGCTTATCTTTTTTGTAAATCGCGAGCCTGTGCGTACAAGGGTGCCTGCTGCCATGCGTTGGCGGGGTCGCTGCGCAGGCTCCAGAACCAACCCTGGAGAGCTCTACATGTCAGTCACCATGCGTGAAATGCTCGAAGCCGGTGTCCATTTTGGCCACCAGACGCGCTTCTGGAACCCCAAGATGGCCCAGTACATTTTCGGTCATCGCAACAAGATTCATATTGTCAACCTGGAAAAGACCATGGTCATGTTCCAGGAAGCCACCAAATACATTCGCCAGCTTTCCGCCAACCGCGGCACCATCCTGATGGTGGGCACCAAGCGTCAGGCCCGCGACATCATCGCGGCCGAGGCTCAGCGTGCCGGTGTTCCGTTCGTCGATCAGCGCTGGTTAGGTGGCACGCTGACCAATTTCAAGACGATCAAGACATCCATCAAGCGTCTGAAAGAAATGGAAGCGGCGGTGGCTGACGGCTCGGTTGAAAAAATGACCAAAAAAGAAGGTCTGATGTTTCATCGCGAACTGGACAAGCTGCAAAAGGCAATCGGCGGCATCAAAGAGATGAACGGCATACCGGATGCAATTTTCGTGATTGACGTGGGTTACCACAAAGGCGCAATCACCGAGGCTGCCAAACTGGGCATTCCCGTGATTGGCGTGGTCGATACCAACCATTCGCCCAACGGCGTGACCTACGTCATCCCCGGCAATGATGATTCCTCCAAGGCGATCACCTTGTACGCGCGCGGCGTGGCCGATGCGATCCTCGAAGGTCGCTCGAACTCCGTCAAGGAGATCGTCGAGTCGGCCAAGGGGGGTGTCGATGAATTCGTCGAGGTTGATCAGGCCTGATCGCTTCCACGTCAGCCCCGTTGCAACGGGGCGGAAAAACTGGGGCAACGGTGGTTCGCCCCTTTTTTTCGGGATTTGAATATCGGGTGGCGGCATCGTCATCTACAGTTTAGGAGAGAAGAATGGCAGCAATTACCGCAGCAATGGTGGGTGAGCTTCGTGCGAAGACCGATGCACCCATGATGGAGTGCAAAAAGGCGCTGACCGAGGCGGATGGCGACATGGCCCGCGCAGAAGAGATTCTGCGGGTCAAACTCGGAAGCAAGGCATCCAAGGCGGCGTCGCGAATCACCGCCGAGGGCGTAGTTGCATCGCACATCGCGGGTGGCGTTGGTGCCCTGGTTGAAGTCAATTGCGAAACCGATTTCGTATCGAAGAATGACGACTTCCTGAAATTCTCCGCTGACATCGCCAAGCTGGTCGCCGAAAAGAACCCGGCCGATGTGGCGGCACTGTCCGCATTGCCGCTGGATGGCAAGACTGTCGAAGAGATTCGCACAGCGCTCGTGGGCAAGATTGGCGAGAACATGTCGATCAGGCGCTCAAGCGTTTCGAAACCTCGGCCAAGCTGACCTCGTATCTGCATGGAACCCGCATTGGTGTGATGGTCGATTTCGATGGCAACGACGAGCAGGTTGGCAAGGACGTCGCCATGCACATCGCGGCCATGAAACCTGTCGCCCTGTCATCGGACCAGGTGCCCGCTGACCTGATCGAGAAAGAGCGTTCGGTTGCCAAGCTCAAGGCTGAAGAGTCGGGCAAACCAGCCGATATCGCCGCAAAGATGGTCGAAGGTTCGGTGCAGAAGTATCTGAAGGAAGTTTCATTGTTCGATCAGGCCTTCGTCAAAAACGACAAGCAGACCGTGCAGCAGATGCTCAAGGCAGCTGCCACCAGCGTGAAGTCCTTCACCATGTTTGTAGTGGGCGAGGGCATCGAGAAGAAGCAGGATGACTTTGCAGCAGAAGTGGCGGCGCAGGTGGCCGCCGCCAAGCAGGGCTGATCTTCTACACAACGGGCCGAAAGGCCCGTTTTTTTAAGGCGTTATCCAGCCATGGAGACAAGCGTGAGCAGCCGTTAAAATACAGCTTGTTTCCGAGGGATTTACAAGAAAACCGCATCACCAGGGAGCACTGCCCATGACCGTACTGGCCTACAAGCGCGTCCTTTTGAAACTCTCCGGCGAAGCCCTGATGGGCGACGATGCCTACGGCATTAACCGAGCGACGATCGAGCGCATGGTGGCCGACGTATCGGAGGTGGCGAAGATGGGTATCGAAGTCGCCATCGTCATCGGTGGTGGCAATATCTTTCGGGGTGTGGCTCCCGGTGCCCAAGGGATGGATCGCGCGACCGCAGATTACATGGGCATGCTGGCCACGGTGATGAACTCTCTGGCGCTGGCCGACGCAATGCGCCAGGCAGGAATGACGGCGCGGGTAATGTCCGCGATCGGTATCGAGCAAGTCGTCGAGCCCTATGTGCGTCCCAAGGCCCTGCAGTATCTTGAAGAAGGAAAAATCGTCGTTTTTGCAGCAGGCACGGGCAATCCTTTTTTCACCACTGATACGGCTGCTGCATTGAGGGGAGCCGAGATTGGTGCCGAGGTCGTGCTCAAGGCGACCAAGGTCGATGGTGTTTACAGCGCTGATCCCAAAAAAGATGCTACCGCCACCCGCTATGCAACGATCACCTTCGATGAAGCCATTGCCAAGCATTTGCAAGTGATGGATGCGACAGCTTTTGCGCTGTGCCGCGACCAGAAGCTGCCGATCCGGGTATTCTCGATCACGAAGCCTGGCGCACTCAAGCGCGCGGTGCAGGGCGAGGATGAAGGCACCCTCGTTCATGTATAAACGCGCGCAAAGATAAATCCCTCGCAAACCACTCGCCATACAGAATCACAGGAGAGCAGCATGACCGTCGCTGACGTCAAGAAGAATACCGAACAGAAGATGCAGAAGTCCATCGAAACACTTAAGAACAATTTGGCCAAGGTGCGCACCGGTCGTGCCCATCCCGGCATGCTTGATCATCTCCAGGTGGATTACTACGGCACGCCGACCCCGATCACCGGAGTCGCCAACGTGACGCTGCTCGATGCGCGCACGCTGGGCGTGCAGCCCTGGGAGAAGAAGATGCTGGCCGTAGTCGAGAAGGCGATCCGCGAATCGGATCTGGGTTTGAACCCAGCGACGCAGGGCGATCTCATTCGGGTTCCCACGCCACCGCTGAACGAAGAACGCCGCAAGGAGATGGTCAAGCTCGTCAAGAGCGAGGCCGAAGACGGCAAAATTGCGGTCCGTAATATTCGTCGTGACGCCAACGAGGCGCTGAAAAAACTGTTGAAAGACAAGACCATCTCGGAAGATGACGAGCGTCGGGCGCAAGACGATGTACAAAAACTCACTGACAAATTTGTGGCCGAAGTCGATAAGCTGGTCGCAGAAAAAGAAAAAGAAATCCTGACAGTCTGATCCACCCGTCCCGGCGTGGCCGGGTTTCTTCCCCTCTTCTTCGCATCCCCATGACACGACCCAGCTCCACGCAGGACATACCCGAGGCTTCGCTGGTCCCGACCCATGTTGCCATCATCATGGACGGGAATGGCCGCTGGGCGACCACGCGCTACCTGCCGCGTGTTGCGGGTCATGCCAAAGGAGTCGAGGCAGTGCGCGGTATCGTCAAGGCTTGCGTTGCCCGCGGTGTGGCCTACCTCACGCTGTTCGCCTTTAGCTCGGAGAACTGGCGTCGCCCCCCGGAGGAAGTGTCGCTGCTCATGCGTCTATTCTCCACTGCACTGGAGCGCGAGGTGAGTCGAATGCACGCCAACGGTGTTCGGCTTCGTATCGTGGGCGACCTGAGCCGTTTTGATCCCGTCTTGCAGCAGCAGATTGCGGATGCCGAGGTGCGCACCGCTGACAATGAGCGATTGACGCTGACCATCTGCGCCAACTATGGGGGACGCTGGGATATGTTACAGGCCATGAACAAGGCCGCAGCAACGCGTCCGGGTAGCACGGAATTCACCGAGCAGGATCTTGCGCCCCATCTGGCCATGGCGCATGCGCCGGAGCCGGATCTGTTCATACGCACCGGAGGCGAGCAGCGCATCTCCAACTTCTTACTTTGGCAGCTGGCCTACACCGAACTGTATTTCACCGACACCTATTGGCCTGACTTCAATGCGGCATCGCTGGATCAGGCCATCCTCTCGTACCAGCAGCGCGAACGGCGATTTGGCCGGACCAGTGCACAGCTGATTGAAGTCAGAAAGGCATCTTGATGCTCAAGCAGCGCGTGCTGACAGCAGTGGCATTATTGGCGCTGCTGGCAGTCGTGCTTGGCTCCCACTCTGTAATGGCCTTCCGTCTGACTTTGGCAGTTTTCTTTGGAGCTGCCTGCTGGGAAAGCTTTCGTCTGTTGAGAGTTAGACGCGCCTTGCCGCTCGGTCTGGTTGGCGGTATGTTGCTGTTGCTGATGCTGGCAGGGCCAGCGCGTGACTGGAGCTCGCTGGCCCTGCTGTGCGTGCTGATCTGGGCGCTTCGTTTTGCGCCCGCACTAAAATTCGGATTGCCAAGCGAAGAAGGTTTGCGTGGCTTACTGTTTGCAACGATTTTTTTTATTGCCTTGCTGGGTTGTTTCATCTCCATGGCCGAGCTGCTGCGGCGTTCCTCCGTATTTCTCCTCTCGGCGATGGCCATCGTCTGGGCCGCCGATATCGGCGCCTATTTTGCGGGCCGCGCTTTCGGCAAGCGTAAACTGGCGCCAAACATCTCACCCGGCAAAAGCTGGGAGGGTGTGTTGGGAGGCTGGTTAGCAGTCATGGTGCTGGGTGTGGCATCGACCATCAGCCCTTTCATGGATACCAGCTTTGAGGCGCATCTGCAGCGGCAGTATGGCTGGCCGCTGTGGGCGGCACTGATGACATTGCTGGTCGCTGCGAGTGTGGTGGGTGACTTGTTTGAATCCCTGATGAAACGGCGCGCCGGCATGAAGGACAGCAGCCAACTGCTTCCCGGACATGGTGGTGTTCTTGACCGGATTGATGCGCTCGTGCCGGTGATGCCACTGGTCTTGTTGCTGTCGGGCCAGAGCTGATATCCAACGAAAAATTTTTTATGCAGTCAATCACGATACTCGGTGCTACAGGTTCGATCGGCGTTTCAACGCTCGATGTCGTCGCGCGTCATCCCGATCGTTATCGGGTATTTGCGCTGACCGCGCACAGCAAGATCGAAGCGCTGGCTGAACAATGCCGGCTTTTCCGTCCTGAAGTGGCTGTGGTGGGCAGTGCAGAGGCGGCTCAAGCACTCTCGGTGCGCTTGCGTGGGGCAGGTGTGGCAACGCAAGTGAGCTATGGCGAGGCGGCTCTGTGCGAGGTGGCGAGCGCGCCGGCCTGCACGACCGTCATGGCCGCTATTGTGGGTGCGGCAGGTCTTGCGCCGAGCATCGCAGCGGCACGCGCTGGTAAAAAGGTACTGCTGGCTAACAAGGAGGCTCTCGTCATCTCCGGCCAGTTATTCATGGACGCCATCGCGGGTAGTGGCGCCACGTTGCTGCCTATTGATAGTGAACACAATGCGATTTTTCAGTGCCTGCCGCTGGGTTACCAACGAGATCCGGTGCATCACGGAATACGCAAGATCCTGCTCACGGCCTCTGGCGGGCCTTTTCTTGATCGCGACGTAGCTTCCCTCGACCATGTGACGCCCGAGCAGGCAATTGCGCACCCGAACTGGCGCATGGGCCGCAAGATTTCCGTAGATTCGGCAACCATGATGAACAAAGGGCTCGAAGTGATCGAGGCTCACTGGCTCTTCGGCGCGACGCCGGAGCAGATTGATGTTGTGATTCACCCGCAAAGCGTGATTCACTCCATGGTCTCGTATACCGATGGTTCGGTACTTGCGCAGCTGGGTACTCCAGATATGCGAACGCCGATTGCGCATGCTCTTGCATACCCGGACCGTATTGAGTCTGGTGTCGATAGCATTGATCTCGCCCAGGTGGCGCACCTGGATTTCCGCAAGCCGGATTATGAGCGCTTCCCCTGTCTGCGGCTAGCCTTCGATGCGCTGCGGGTGGGCGGCAGTGCGGCAGCAGTGCTGAACGCTGCCAATGAAATTGCCGTTGACGCTTTTCTCGATTGCCGGTTGGGGTTTCGTAAAATTCCGGGCTTGATTGAGACCATCATGAATCGTATCCCGATTGAACCTGTTTGCGATCTCGATGGCGTGCTCGCAAAAGACAGCGCTGCGCGCGAGATGGCGCGCGCCATGATCGACGCCTGATAGTTAGAGATATCGAATGGAACTCCTGCAAACCTTACTGGCGTTTGTTGTCGTCATTGGCGTACTCGTCACGATTCACGAGTTTGGTCATTATCTCGTCGCTCGTTGGTGCGGCGTGAAAGTGCTCAAGTTTTCGGTAGGTTTGGGTAAAGTAATCTGGTCACGTCGTTCGGGACCCGATCAGACCGAGTGGGCGATCTCTGCGGTGCCACTTGGCGGCTACGTAAAGATGCTTGATGCTCGCGCCGATGATGCTGGCGAGATTCCCGAGTCTGACCTGGCACGAGAGTTCACGCGTCAGTCGGTATGGAAACGGATTGCCATTGTCGCTGCCGGGCCGCTGGCAAATTTTCTTCTTGCGATAGCCCTATTCGCCGGCCTCTACCTGCATGGCGTGCCTGAGGCGATATCGACGGTGAATGTTGCGCCAGACAGCGTAGCTGAGCGCGCGGGTGTGCGATCTGGCGATACCGTCACCGCCATCAACGGTGTGACGGTGCAGACCTGGTCCGATCTGCGCTGGCGTTTGCTGCAGGCAGCGATGGGAAACGAGCGCATCGAACTCGCACTCACGTCTGAAAATTCGCGGAGCGACAAGTCCACGCGCCTGGCAGTCATGGAATTTCGTGGCTTGGTCTCGGGCGAACCGGATCAGGATGTGATGAGCCATCTTGGCCTGCAGCCCTGGCGACCACCGGCGCGTCTGGGAGAAATCATTCCCGGCGGGCCCGCCAGCAAGGCCGGGCTTCAGACGGGCGATATTCTGCTTACCGCAGACGACCGGGCCGTACCAGACGCGTTGGCGTTCGTCGAGTTGATGCGATCATCTCCCGGTCGCGCGATCCGGCTCGAATTGATGCGACACGGTCAGCCTATCGCGCTCGACGTCACGCCGGCACTAGAGCGCTCAGGCGACCAGACCATTGGTCGCATCATGGCCCACATGGATTTGTCCGGCGCTTCGGTGATCGTCAGCTCAGGCCCTGTTGAATCGTTGAGCAAAGCGGTCAGAAAAGTGTGGGATACCAGCACGATGACGCTGAGTATGCTTGGCAAGATGCTAACCGGCGAAGCCTCACTGAAAAACATCACCGGGCCACTGACGATCGCCGACTATGCAGGACAAACTGCGCGCATAGGTATCGTCAGTTTTATCTCCTTTATGGCCTTCATCAGCATCAGTCTGGGTGTGATGAATCTACTACCCATTCCAGTGCTTGATGGAGGGCATTTGTTGTATTATTCGCTGGAACTTTTTTCGGGGCGTCCACTACCCGAACGCGTTGGAGAAATCGCTCAGCGCGCGGGTATGGGCATCCTGATGGCGCTGATGGCCGTCGCACTCTTCAACGATATCGTGCGTCTGGTCTTGTAAGTTGCCGGGGGAGAGTCAAACAGCCCCTGCGCGCGCTGGCTAAATTCTTTCATCTGAGATCAATGACACCACATCCCGATCGCCTTGCATTGCCTTTTATCCCCCGACTGATTGCGGCAGCGGCTTTCTCCCTGTGCGCAGCTCAGGCGTTTGCGATCGAGCCATTCACCGTCAGAGACATCAGGGTCGAGGGCATACAACGCACGGAAGCAGGTACGGTATTTAGCTACCTCCCGGTACGAGTCGGTGATACTTTCAATGACGAGAAGGCGGCTGCATCGATCAAGGCCCTGTACGCGACCGGATTCTTCAAGGATGTTCGCATCGAGGCCGATGGCAATGTGTTGGTCGTGATGGTCGAGGAGCGTCCGGCGATTGCCAGCGTTGACTTCACCGGCGTAAAGGAATTTGACAAGGCTCAGCTGACCAAATCGTTGAAAGATCTCGGTCTGGGTGAATCCCGAATTCTTGACAAGGCGCTCGTCGATCGTGCAGAGCAGGAACTCAAGCGTCAGTACCTCTCGCGCGGGCTCTATGGCGTTCAGATCACGACCACTGTCACCCCCATCGAGCGTAACCGCGTGAATGTCACATTCGCCGTCGATGAGGGAGAAGTATCGAAAATCAGGCAGATCAACATCGTGGGCAACAAAGCCTTCAAGGACAGCGATTTGCTCAATCAGATCAAGCTCTCCACCCCGGGCTGGTTTACCTGGTACAGCAAATCCGATCAGTATTCGAAGCAGAAGCTCGCCGGTGATATCGAGGCGCTGCGTTCTTTCTACCTCAACCGCGGCTACCTTGAGATGCAGGTCGAGTCTACGCAAGTGTCGATTTCGGCAGATAAAAAAGACATTTACATCACGATTAACATCAAGGAAGGCGAGAAGTTTACGGTATCTGGCATCAAACTCGAGGGTGACCTGCTGGGGCGGGAAGATGAGCTTGCCGCGCTCGTAAGCCTGAAGCAGGGTGATGCGTACTCTGGTGAGCGAATGAACGATACCACCAAAAAAATCACCGAGCGGATGGGCGTGTTCGGCTACGCTTTCGCGAATGTGAACGCCGTGCCTGATATCAACCGCGAGAAGAATGAAGTCAGCTTCACCATCTTCGTGGATCCGGGCAAGCGAGTGTACGTTCGCCGCATCAACGTAGCCGGGAATGATCGCACCCGCGATGAAGTCATCCGTCGCGAATTCCGTCAATACGAAAGCTCCTGGTATGACGGCGACAAGATCCGCTTGTCTCGTGATCGTCTAGGTCGTCTGGGCTTCTTCCTGGATACGAACGTCGATACGCTGGAAGTGCCGGGCGCGCCTGATCAAGTGGATCTGGATGTCAAGGTGACAGAAAAGCCAACTGGCAACATCATGATCGGTGCAGGTTTTTCTAGCAGCGAGAAACTGACCCTGACTGGCTCGATCAATCAGGCCAATGCTTTCGGAACGGGTAACAACATCGGCATCAACGTCAACACCAGCAAGGTGTTCAGAACCATCGCGTTGTCCCACACGAACCCGTATTTCACTGAAGACGGCGTGAGTCGAACGACCGAAGTCTTTTTGCGCACAGCGCGCCCACCGCTCTATCTGAACAACATCGATTATCGGGTCGTTACCAAGGGCGGCAACGTCAGTTTTGGTGTGCCTTTCACCGAATTTGATCGGGTGTTCTTTGGTATTGGTGTGGAAGACACGACGGTGGATGTGTATGGCTCCGACAAGAGCCCTGCGCGTTACGTGGATTACGTCAGGGACTTTGGCACTCTGGATGCCAATGGCGTTGGCAGTGCCCACGCCACCGCCATCCCGCTCACCATTGCATGGCAGCGCGACAATCGTGACAGTGCCTTGATACCCACCAAAGGGCGCTACCGCCGAGCGAACCTTGAAGTGTCGCCCGGGGGGTCGGCCCGGTATTACCGTACGTCTTATCAGGATCAGTATTACTTCCCGCTGAATCTCGCCAACACGGCTACGCTGGCGGTGAATGGTGAGGTTAATTACGGCGCTGGCCTGGGTGGCGATCCGTATCCGATCTTTAAGAACTTCTATGCGGGCGGGATTGGCACGGTGCGTGGCTACCAGGCAGGCTCGCTGTCGGTGGCAGGCAATAACTACGGGGACAACACCAGCATGTTCCGCTTGCCCATTGGTGGCCAGGCTCGGCTGCTCGCCAATGTCGAACTGCAGATGCCTTTCCCCGGCACCGGCGTGGACCGCAGCCTGCGCTGGTTTACCTTCCTCGATGCCGGGCAGGTTTTCAACCCGCAGGATGGCGAAAGTATTAACATCGGCGACCTGAGATACAGCACGGGCTTGGGGATCAGCTGGATTTCGCCGGTGGGACCACTCAAGCTCTCGCTGGGCTATCCGATGAATCCCAAGTCATTCGACCGAACCCAGCGTTTCCAATTCCAGCTGGGTACCGGCTTCTGATCCCCGGATGGCATAATAGCGGGCGAAATTGGCGTTGGACGGGCTTTTGCGTGGTTGACTGGCGCCGTGACGCACCTGTCTGATCCCGTATTGCGGAGACTGAATTGAAATCTGTAACTAAAAATGCAATAGCTGCGCTTCTCGTCGGTGGCATGGCGTTCTCGTTGCCTTTGTGCGCGCTCGCTCAGCAGGATCTGAAGGTCGGATTCGTCAGCACCGAGCGTATTTTCCGCGATGCCGCCCCCGCCAAAGCTGCCACAGCGAAGCTGGAGCAAGAGTTCTCCAAGCGAGAAAAAGATCTTCAGGAACTCGCAGCAAAACTGAAGTCATCGGCCGAAAAACTCGACAAGGATGCGCCAGTACTCAATGATGCGGAGCGTGGCAAGCGACAACGCGAACTGGCCGAAATGGACAAGGATTTCCAGCGTCGTCAGCGTGAATTCCGTGAAGACCTCAACCAGCGCCGCAACGAAGAACTGGCAGTCGTTCTGGAACGCGCCAACAAAGTCATCAAGCAGATCGCGGATGCCGAGAAATACGATATCGTTTTTCAGGAAGCCGTTTACTTCAGTCCCCGCATTGATATCACCGATAAAGTGCTCAAGGCACTGAACAAATAAAACAGGACCTTCGCCATGAGCACTCGACTGGGCGACTTGGTCGAAAGCCTGGGCGGGGAGTTGATCGGCGATCCGGACGTTATCATTACCGGTATCGCCCCGCTGGATGCCGCTACTGCATCGCACATCACCTTTCTGTCCAATCCGCGTTTGCGCGCAACGGCGGCCACCACTGGCGCATCGGCGCTGATCCTGTCAGCCCAAGAGCGGACAGCCATCGGAGCCTCCTACACCGGGGCGCTCGTCCTGACTGACAATCCGTATGCGTACTATGCGCGTGCTGCGCAATTTTTTCTGGCCCGCAGCAGTGTCCCGCAGTTGCCCGGTATTCACCCCAGCGCCGTCGTGCATCCACAGGCATTGGTGGCGGCCTCTGCCACCATTGGACCTCATGTGACTATCGAAGCCGGTGCCATCGTGGGCGAGCATTGCGTCATCGGTGCGGGCTGTGTGGTTGGACAAGGCGCCAGTCTGGGTGAGCGCACGGTTTTGCATCCGAACGTGAGCTTTCTCGCCGCTTGCCATATCGGTGCGCGAGGCATCATACAATCCGGCGCGGTGATCGGTGGCGACGGATTTGGCTTCGCCAACGACAAAGGCCGTTGGATCAAGATTCCCCAGACCGGGGGCGTACGTATTGGCGACGATGTGGAGATCGGTGCGAACACGACAATCGATCGCGGTGCCCTTGACGATACCGTGATCGAGCACGGCGTCAAGCTCGACAATCAGATTCAGATTGCGCATAACTGCGTGATCGGCGAAAACACCGCCATGGCCGGCTGTGTTGGCGTTGCCGGCAGCGCAAAGATAGGTCGCAACTGTACTTTTGGCGGAGCGGCGATGGTACTCGGACATCTCACGATCGCTGACAATGTTCACATCTCCTCGGGCAGCCTGGTATCGCGCTCGATTGCCGAGCCTGGACAGTACACCGGCTTTTATCCTCTGGCAAAGAATGCGGACTGGGAAAAGACAGCAGCGGTAGTGCGTCAGCTTGATACCATGCGCGATCGCATTCGCGAACTGGAAAAGTTCGTTCGCCAGCTCACCGACAAGCATTCATCATCATCCTGAGAACAGGCACCTATCACAATGAAAAGCCTCGACATCAATCAGATCAAGGAATATCTGCCCCACCGTTATCCACTGCTGCTGGTCGATCGTGTGCTCGACTGGGAATCCGGCAAGCGCATTACTGCGATCAAGAACGTTACTATCAACGAAGAATTCTTCAATGGGCATTTTCCCCACAAGCCAGTTATGCCCGGTGTGCTGACTATCGAAGCGCTGGCGCAGACAGCGGCCCTGCTGGCTTTCATGAGCATCGGTCAAAAGCCTGACGACAATGCCGTCGTGTATTTTGTCGGTATTGATGGCGCACGCTTCAAGCGTCCAGTGGAGCCGGGCGATCAACTGCGTATGGAAGTTGAGATACTCCGTCAGTCGCGGGGCATCTGGAAGTTTCAAGCGCGTGCCACCGTGGACGAGCAGTTGGTGGTTGAGGCCGAGTTGATGTGCACGATGCGCAGCATCGCCGATGTACCGGCCGCAGGATAGGGATCATGGCGAAGATTCATCCTACCGCGATCGTCGAGCCGGGCGCAGAGCTTCATCCGACGGTCGAGATCGGTCCCTACAGCATCATTGGTCCGGATGTCACGATAGGCGCGCGTACCCGTATCGGTGCGCATGTCGTGATTGATGGTAAGACCACGATAGGAGAGGACAATGTTTTTTATCAGTTCTCATCCATCGGCGCAGCACCGCAAGACAAAAAATACGCAGGCGAGCCAACGGGTCTTCAAATCGGTGATCGCAACACCATACGTGAATTTTGTACATTCAATCGCGGCACTACCCAGGATCGTGGGCTTACCCGACTGGGGAACGACAACTGGATCATGGCCTATGTGCATCTGGCGCATGACTGCGTCGTTGGTAATCACACGATTTTCGCCAACAATGCCCAGCTGGCCGGTCATGTGCAGGTGGATGACTGGGCGATACTCGGCGGCCACTCGGGTGTGCACCAGTTCTGCAAGATAGGGGCGCATGCCATGCTGGGCATGTTTACCAGCCTTACCCAGGATGTTCCGCCTTATGTCATCCTCAATGGCAACCCGGCCGCGGCGCATGGAATCAACAGCGAAGGTCTCAAGCGTCGTGGTTTCTCCAAGGAGGCCATACAGGCCCTACGCCATGCCTACAAATTGCTGTATAAGTCCGGCTACACGCTGGAAGAATCGAAGGCAGCATTGATGACTGAAGAACAGTCACAACCAGAGCATGCCTCGCATATCCGTCTGCTTCGCGAATTCCTGGAGGCCAGCACTCGTGGCATCGTCCGCTGACCTTACTCTGGCCATGGTGGCCGGCGAGGCCTCTGGCGACTTGCTTGCTGGCCAAATGCTTTCGGGCTTGCGACTGATGCTCGCCGAAGCGCGCATCCACGGCATCGGCGGCCCGGCGATGGCAGAGCATGGTTTTGTCTCCGACTATCCGATGGACAAGCTCGCCGTGCGTGGATTGTTCGAAGTGATCTCATATTATCGCGAGTTAAAACACTTTCGCGATGAATTGCGCGACCAGCTGCTGGAAGAAAAACCAGCCGTGTTCATCGGCGTGGATGCGCCGGATTTCAATCTTGATCTCGAGCTCGCACTCAAACAGGCGGGCATACCAACGATGCATTTTGTCAGCCCGTCCATCTGGGCCTGGCGCCGGGGGCGCATCAAGAAAATTGCGCGTGCGGTCGATCACATGCTGGTGATCTTTCCTTTCGAGGAGGCGATCTACAAGAAAGCCGGCATTCCCGTCACCTACGTCGGCCATCCGCTCGCTGAAGTCATACCGATGGACCCGGAGCAGGATGCCGCCCGCGATGCGCTGGGCCTGGATCGCGCGGGGAGGGTCGTCACCATTCTCCCTGGCAGTCGCATGTCGGAGCTGAAATACAACGCCCGTATATTTGTCGAGACAGCGGCGCAACTGGTCAAGCGTGATCCGGGGATACGCTTCATCATTCCCATGGCGGGTGAACTCCAGCGTGCGTATTTCGAGCAGCTAATCGATCGTCCTGAATTAAAAACACTGCCATTAACTATTACGACGGGAAATTCGCATACCGCGATTGCCGCATGCGATGCGGCGCTGGTGGCGAGCGGCACTGCCACGCTAGAGGTTGCATTGTTCAAAAAACCCATGGTGATCAGCTACCGCATGAATCCAGCCAGCTGGCATGTGCTGCGCTTGATGGCCTACCAGCCATGGGTGGGTCTTCCAAATATCATGGCACGCGAATTTCTGGTTCCCGAGTTGCTGCAAGACCGCGCAACACCCTCCAGTCTCGCCAGTGCGCTATGGGCGCAGATTTCAAATGACCAGAACCGTCAGCGCTTGCGGCGTCGTTTCGTCGATCTGCATCATGATCTGATGCGCAATACTGCTTCTCAGAGCGCTCATGCGGTCATGGAATTGCTATCGCGAAGCGGCAAACTTTGATCGTGAAACCGGGTTCTTCCCCCAGTCTTTCCCTGTTTGACACCCGTGGCGAGCGCATCTGCGGCGTGGACGAGGCTGGGCGTGGACCGCTCGCGGGTCCGGTGTTCGCCGCTGCGGTAATCCTCGATCCCTCTCGCCCTATCGCGGGGCTGCGCGATTCCAAGAAACTCAGCCCGGCAAAGCGTGACGAGCTGGCTCTCGTTATCCGGCGCGATGCGCTGGCCTGGGCCATAGCGCAGTGTTCCGAGGGCGAGATCGATGCACTCAATATCCTGCAGGCGACCATGCTGGCGATGCGTCGGGCGATTGAAGGATTGGCGCTGACGCCCACGCTGGCGCTCATTGATGGCAATCGCTGTCCGGTATGTCAGATCCGCACTGAGGCGGTTGTCAAAGGGGATGACAAGGTTGCAGAGATATCGGCCGCTTCAATACTTGCCAAGACAGCGCGGGATGCGGCGCTGCTCGACATGCACCGTCAGTATCCTCAGTATGCCTTTGATCAGCATAAGGGTTATCCAACGGCTTTGCATCTGGAGCGTCTGCGCCAGCATGGCGTGTCGCCGTTGCATCGCCGATCTTATGCCCCGGTCCGCAAGCTCCTGCAAGAGGGTGGTCTGTCATGAGCGTCAAAGCCATCAGCTCTCGTGATAATGCGCAGTACAAGGCGCTGAAACAGCTAGCGAGCAGCGCACAGGCGCGGCGCAAGCTGGGCCAAACCTTGCTTGATGGCGTGCACTTGTGCGAGGCTTGGCTTGATCATCGCGGTACTCCCACGCTGTGCGTGATAAGCGAGGCCATGCGCGGCCATCCCGAGGTAACTAGCATCGTGACGCGATGCGTTTCACTGGGCACAAGCTGCCTTGCGCTGCCGGATGCAATGTTTGCTTCTCTGAGTCAGGTGGAGCACGGCCCGGCCCTGTTATTTGTTGTCGAAGTGCCTCAATCCCAGCGCCCACCCGTCATCAACGGCTTGGCCGTGCTGCTCGATGGCGTGCAGGATCCCGGTAATCTTGGCTCCATCCTCCGAAGTGCGGCGGCGGCAGGTGTGGGTCAGGTCATCTGCGGTCGTGGCACGGCGGCGGCATGGTCGCCGAAAGTACTACGTGCTGCGATGGGGGCGCATTTTGTCTTAGACATCGTCGAGCACGCGGATCTCAGGACAGTGATCGCCGGTGCGCACCTGCCGGTGTATGCGACTAGCTCCCATGCCTCGACATCGATTT
>OMID01000076.1 GCA_900299005.1 Oxalobacteraceae bacterium | reverse complement strand
GGTTACCGCATGCCGGGCATCATGCCCTTCATACTCCGCATCATTTTCATCATGCCGCCGCCCTTGAATTTTTTCATCATCGACTGCATTTGCTCGAACTGAGACAGCATGCGATTGACCTCCTGCACCTGCACCCCCGCGCCTGCGGCAATGCGGCGCTTGCGAGAAGCCTTGATCAGTTCGGGCTTGGCGCGCTCTTGCAGGGTCATCGAATTGATGATGCCCTCCATCCGGCGCACCTGACGCTCGGCTTGATCCACTCGGGTGCCCGAGGCCGCCTGTTGAAACTGTGCGGGCAGCTTGTCCATCAGGCCGGATAGCCCTCCCATTTTTTTCATCTGGGAGAGCTGCGCCTTGAAGTCATTCAGGTCGAACTTGCCGCCTCCCTTGATTTTGTTGGCCAGGTCGGTGGCGGCGGCGATGTCGACGCCTTTTTTTGCTTCTTCGACCAGTGCCAGGATGTCGCCCATGCCCAGCACGCGGTTGGCCATGCGCTCGGGATCGAAGGGCTCAAGGCCATCCAGTTTCTCTGCCACGCCGGCAAATTTGATAGGTTTGCCGGTCACATGCCGCACTGACAGCGCCGCACCGCCACGCGCGTCACCATCAAGCTTGGTGAGCACAATGCCTGTCAGGGGCAGCGCTTCATTGAACGCACGCGCCGTGTTGACCGCATCCTGACCGAGCATGGCATCGACCACAAACAATGTCTCGATGGGTTTTACTGCCGCGTGAAGGCTGCTGATCTCTTGCATCATCGCTTCGTCGATGCCGAGACGACCGGCAGTGTCAATAATCAGTACGTCGTGGTGGTGCTTCTTTGCATAGTCCACCGCAGCCAGCGCGATATCGACCGGTGGTTGAGAGGCTTGGGACGGAAAGAAGTCGGCGCCGACCTGCGAGATCACTGTCTCTAGCTGACCTATCGCCGCGGGTCGGTAGACGTCGGCTGAAACGGTGAGGACTTTTTTCTTTTTCTGCTCTTTTAGGAATTTCGCCAGCTTGCCGACGGTCGTGGTTTTACCGGCCCCCTGCAGGCCTGCCATCAGGATGATTGCCGGAGGCTGTGTCGCAAAGGAGAGCTGGCTGGCTTCAGGGCCGAGGTCAGCCCCCATCAGTGCCGCCAGCTCATCATGAACCACACCGACCAGGGCCTGCCCGGGCGTAAGCGAGCCGATGACCTGCTCTCCGAGCGCTTTCTCCTTTACCCGGGCGACGAAATCCCGAACAGCGGGCAATGCGACATCGGCTTCGAGCAGCGCCATTCTGACTTCACGGAGCATGTCGGCGGTGTTCGATTCGGTCAATCGAGCCTCGCCACGCATGGTCTTGACGACTTTGGACAGGCGTTGGGTCAGGTTGTTAAGCATGGGAATTGGGGGGTAGTTTTATCGTCGGAGGAAAGGGGCTTGGCTGAGCGTGGCGACTGTGCAGATTGTGCAGAACCCAAGCGCGATAGCGCAGCGCAAGAGCACAACACCATCGCGAAACATAAGCGCAAAACAGGGGCGCACGACAGACAAGAGGATTCTACCGTAAGCCTGATCATGCCTCGGCTTTGCAGTGAGATACATGGTGTACACTTGATCGATGCAACTCCTTCTCATTCATGCCGCAGGGCTTCTCTACATCATCTGCGCACTATTGCCGGAGCAGCGACGCACGGCAGTGGCTGTCGGCACTTTGCTCGCTTGGGCGCTGCACGCGGCCTCGCTTGCCACTGCAGTGATCACGCCAGATCATCTGCGTCTGGGTTTTGCGGTCATGTTATCCGCAGCGTTGTGGATGTCGGTGGGCGCCTATTGGCTGGAGAACCGCAACCTGTCCGTCGATGGCTTGCGTCGTATGGTTTTGCCCAGCGCCGCGCTGGCCATTGTGCTGCCGATGATCTTTCCCGGAACGGAAGTTTCGCTCTCTGGCAAGCCGCCGCTGTTTTCATGGCACATCGCGCTCTCCACGCTGGCCTACGGTTCGCTCACGATTGCCGCTTTTCATGCAGTGCTCATGGCAATGCAGGAGTCGCGCCTTCATGCGCTCCCTGCCGCAGTGGGGCGCCGCGGCTGGCTTTCTCTGGCTATTGACAACTTGCCGCCACTGCTCACGATGGAGCGCCTTCTTTTCCGGATGATCAGTTTCGGTTTTTTACTGCTCACGCTGACGGTGGCTTCCGGCGTATTTTTCTCCGAGCAGTTGTTCGGCAAGCCATTCCGCTGGGAGCACAAGACGGTATTCACGCTGCTCTCGTGGCTATTGTTCGGTGTGCTGCTGCTGGGCCGCCACTGGCGCGGCTGGCGCGGCAGAACGGCACTGACATTCACGCTCAGCGGTTTTGCAACACTGCTGCTGGCCTATGTGGGTAGTCGATTCGTGCTCGAAGTGGTGCTCCACAGGGGGAGCGTTTGAAATATCTGCTCTGGGCTTTGTTGCTGTATCTCGCGTGGCGCTGGTTCTCGGCTTCAGGCGATCGGCAGAGCAGGCGGCGCAGTAATGACGACGCTGCGCCCCATGCCTCGCCCGGATCGGGTGCCGAGCGCATGATCGAATGTGCCGAATGCGGCGTGCATTTCCCTTTGTCCGAAGCACTGCCGGGTACTGCTGAGCGGTTTTTTTGCAGCGAAGCGCACAGAGACAAACGGCAAAGTCACTGATTGACTGCGCTTGGCGTAAACAACAGGTTGAGGCGGGTGTTGTTGCGTTTTTCCAGCAGCACGCCCCGAGCAGGAACCTCTCTTTCCCTGCATGCATTAAGCTTCGCGCTTCTTTTGTCTGCGCGCGATGAATTCAACTGCTGCCAACGTCCCGATAGCGTTTGCCTCTGATGCGGTGGCTCCGGTATTTTCCTTGCTGGGTAATTCGCCGGCCATGCAGTCCGTGCGCGCGCAGATCAGCAAGCTGGCACGAAGCGCGGTGCCCGTGGCAATTCATGGCGAGTCCGGTAGTGGCAAGGAGCTCGCCGCACGCGATATCCATGCGCTGAGTGCGCGATCAAAAGAAGCCTTCGTGGCCGTCAATTGTGGCGCCGTTCCTGATAACTTGATGGAGTCGGAATTTTTCGGTGTGCGGCGTGGAGCATTCACCGGCGCCACGGAAGATCGTGTCGGGTTTTTCCAGGCTGCGCACCAAGGCACCTTATTCCTTGATGAAATCGCCGACCTTCCGTTGGCGATGCAGGTGAAACTGCTGCGCGTCATTCAGGAGGGGAAGGTGCGCAAGCTGGGATCGGCACGCGAGGAGCCTGTCGATGTTCGCATCTTGTGCGCGACGCACCGTCCGCTGGCGCAGGCGGTGCAGGATCGGGGTTTCAGGCAGGACCTCTTTTACCGGCTGAACGTGATCGAATTGAGTTTGCCACCGCTGCGAGAGCGCCGTGAAGATATTCCTTTGCTGTGCGACGCCTTGTTGGGACGGCAGGCAAAACACGGCGGTTTGTCCAGGCTGAACGCGGCGGCACTGGCGGCACTGCAGGCATATGATTTTCCCGGCAATGTGCGAGAACTGGGGAATATCCTGGAGCGCGCCGCCGCCTTCGCCAGCAATGGCCTGATCGACGTGAGCGATTTGCAACTGGGGTCTTCGCTGGCCTTTCCCTTGCCTGATGCCGCGCAAGAGTCAGACTTTGGCGAGGGGGATCAACAAGCGGTGGCAGCAGGGACAGCATCGCTGACGGCGCGAGTTCGTGCCTTTGAGCGGAAGCTGATCATCGATGCCTTGAGCAAGGCCCGCTTTCGCAGAACGCGCGCCGCTGAACATCTTGGGATAAGCTTGCGCCAACTCCGCTACCGTATGCAGCGTCTTGACATTCATGAACCCGACTGACGTTTCGCTGGTGATCGGCCCGATCGGCCCGGATGGCTGGTGCGATGGGCTGCCGCGTTCGGCGTGCAGCAATTTTGATGCGCGTCCCGCAGATGCCGAGATCAGTCTGCTGGTGATACACAACATCAGCCTGCCGCCCGGTGAATTCGGCGGCGGATACATCGAGGCATTGTTCGCCAACACCCTGGATTGCGATGCGCATCCCTATTTCGACCAGCTGCGCGGCTTGCGCGTATCGTCGCACTTTCTGATCCGCCGAGACGGCAGCGTTCGGCAATTCGTGTCAACACTCGCCCGCGCCTGGCATGCGGGCGTATCTGAATTTCAGGGTAGACAACGCTGCAATGATTTTTCGATCGGCATTGAGCTCGAGGGCTCGGATACCGAGGTTTTTTGCGATGCACAATACCTAACCCTTGCTGTTCTGACACGCAAGTTGATGCTTCGCCATCCGCTCACGGATGTGGTCGGACATCAGCACATCGCGCCCGGTCGCAAGACTGATCCAGGCCCTATGTTTGACTGGCCACGGTTTTCCTCGGAATTTGCTGCGCTAACTGAAAGTGAGTTATCACGCGCGAAATCTTCTCGATTATTGCGATTTCCTGATTGAAAAAGCGGTTGCAAGTTGTTCAAGTGGGCACTAGAATTAGTGCATACAGCCTCTGGATCCACTAGATCTAGTGGCATACTGAACAGCTCAACCAATCAATTGAACTGACCAAGTAACGTAGTACGAAGCGTTTTTTGGACGCCCCCGGCGTCCCGAGGAATGTGGGGCTTGGCCAGGGCCCATCAGTGTTAAGCAAATTTTTCAGCGCGTGCCCACCGACTACGCGTGCGGCACGCCAGCTGGGAAGAAAACAAACAAAACATGTGTCAGGCGATGCCCGGCATTTCAAAGTAATGGGGCAGTAATGCCGCCAGCATCACCATTTGGGGAGGCGTAGTGCAGACCAGTCAGGAAACATCAGTCAAGTCCGGTAGCGAATTCGCCGCCGTGCCCAAGGTATCGGCGCTCGCCCCTTCATCGGCCAGCACCGTCGCCACCCTTGCCGATTACAAGATCATTCGCCGCAATGGTGCCGTGGTAGGTTTTGAGCCGTCGAAGATTTCCATCGCGATGACCAAGGCCTTCCTGGCGGTGAACGGCGGACAGGGAGCGGCATCCGCGCGCGTGAGAGAGTTGGTCGAGCAACTCACTGCCGGTGTGGTGTCGGTACTGATGCGCCGCCAGCCGGCCGGGGGCACTTTCCATATCGAGGACGTGCAGGATCAGGTTGAGCTGGCATTGATGCGCTCCGGTGAGCATGACGTCGCACGCGCTTATGTGCTCTATCGAGCCAAGCGTCAGGAAGAGCGCGCGCAGCAGCAAGCAGCCAAGTCCTCCGCCGAGCCGCATCATGAGCTTCATATTCTGTTCGACGGTCAGCGCGTGCCGCTAGACCAGGACAAGCTCAGAACGATGATTACTTCGGCCTGCATTGGGCTAGAGAACCACGTTGACGCAGACGCGATTCTTCACGAAACCGTGCGCAACCTGTACGACGGCGTGCCAGTTGAAGAGCTCTACAAGTCAGCTATTCTGGCCGCGCGCGCGCTAATGGAAAAAGACCCGGCGTACAGTCAGGTGACCGCGCGCCTGCTGATGCACACCATTCGCAAGGAAGTATTCGGCACTGAGGTCGCCCAGGCCGACGCCGGCACGCACTATGTCGATTATTTCCCGAAATTCATCAAGAAGGGCATCGATGCCGAACTGCTGGATGCCAAGCTCGGCCAGTTCGACCTCAAGAAGCTGTCGCAGGCGCTAGTGCCGGATCGCGACTTGCAGTTCGGCTATCTGGGCCTGCAGACGCTGTATGACCGCTACTTCCTGCATATCCACGGCGCCCGCATCGAGATGCCGCAAGCGTTTTATATGCGCGTAGCAATGGGGTTGGCGTTGAACGAGATTGACCGCGAGGCGCGGGCGATCGAGTTCTATCACTTGCTCTCGACCTTTGACTTCATGAGCTCGACGCCCACCTTGTTCAACTCGGGCATGCAGCGTTCGCAGCTCTCTTCCTGCTATTTGACCACGGTGTCGGACGATCTCGACGGCATCTACGAGGCGATCAAGGAAAATGCGTTGCTGGCGAAGTACGCTGGAGGTCTGGGCAACGACTGGACGCCAGTCCGGGCACTCGGCGCCCACATCAAGGGCACGAATGGCAAGTCGCAGGGCGTGGTGCCTTTCCTGAAGGTGGTCAACGACACGGCTGTCGCGGTCAATCAGGGGGGGAAACGCAAGGGCGCTGTGTGTGCCTACCTTGAGACCTGGCACATGGACATCGAGGAATTCCTCGAGTTGCGCAAGAACACCGGGGACGATCGCCGCCGCACGCATGACATGAACACCGCGAACTGGATTCCCGACCTGTTCATGAAGCGTGTCATGGAAAAGGGTGAATGGACATTGTTCTCGCCCTCCGACGTGAAAGATCTCCACGATAAGTTCGGTAGGGAATTCGAGCAGGCCTACCTCGGCTATGAAGCCAAGTGCGCGTCCGGCGAGATGAAGCTGTTCAAGAAGGTTCAGGCGTTGGATTTATGGCGCAAGATGTTGTCGATGCTCTTCGAGACGGGTCATCCATGGATTACATTCAAAGACCCGTGCAATATCCGCTCGCCGCAGCAGCACGTAGGCGTCGTTCATAGTTCCAACCTGTGCACCGAGATTACGCTGAACACGAACGATACTGAGATTGCGGTCTGCAACCTCGGATCGGTGAACCTGCCGGCTCACATGAAGGACGGTAAACTGGATCACGACAAATTGCAGAAGACCATCCGCACGGCGATGCGCATGCTCGACAACGTGATTGATATCAATTACTACGCAGTGAAAAAAGCGCGCGATTCCAATCTGCGTCACCGTCCGGTTGGCTTGGGCATCATGGGCTTTCAGGACTGCCTGCACATCATGCGCGTTCCGTATGCGTCGAAAGAGGCGATCGAGTTTGCCGACAGGTCGATGGAGGCGGTCTGCTATCACGCTTACTTAGCATCGACCGAGCTGGCCGAGGAGCGTGGCACGTACAGCTCCTATCGCGGGTCCTTGTGGGATCGCGGCATTCTTCCGCAGGATTCACTCAAGCTGCTGGCTGAGGAGCGCGGGGGCTATCTCGAGGTTGATACCACTGAGTCCATGGATTGGCAGCGGCTGCGCGATCGCATCAAGCGTCACGGCATGCGCAACTCCAACTGCGTGGCGATTGCGCCAACGGCGACGATCTCGAACATCATCGGTGTGTCCGCTTGTATCGAGCCGACCTATCAGAATCTGTATGTCAAATCGAATCTGTCGGGCGAATTCACCGAGATCAACGAGTATCTCGTTCGTGACCTCAAGACCCGTGGCCTCTGGGATGAGGTGATGGTCGCCGATCTGAAGTATTTCGACGGCAGTCTGTCGCGAATTGACCGCATACCTCAGGACCTGCGCGAGTTGTATGCGACAGCGTTCGAGGTTGATCCCAGCTGGCTGGTCGAGGCTGCATCGCGCCGCCAGAAATGGATTGATCAGGCGCAGTCACTCAATATCTATATGGCAGGCGCTTCCGGCAAGAAGCTTGACGAGACCTACAAGCTGGCCTGGCTGCGCGGTCTGAAGACCACGTATTACCTGCGCACGATTGGCGCGACCCACGCAGAAAAGTCGACCACCAAGGCTGGCGCGCTCAATGCGGTGTCGGCAGACATTTCGGCGGCATCATCGATAGCGTCGGCCTCTGCAGCGCCGACAGCAGCGGTCAATGCCGACGGCACCGCCTGCTACCTGCGTCCGGGTGATCCTGGTTTCGAAGAGTGCGAGGCCTGCCAGTAAGAGATAGCGCAAGGCTGGCCTGACCGTGCAGGATGCCGGTCAAGCCAGCGCCTAATCTCATTGAACTGACTGAACTATCCACGATTGATTACTGACCAAAGCAACAAAGGACACCAACATGCTCTCCTGGGATGACGAATCCGTATCCGTTCCCCGCCCGGCAGCCCAAGCCCGGACGCAGCTTCACGCTGTTCCTGCCGTGTCGCAGTTCACGAGCTATGCGGATGCTGCACTCGACCCCGGCATTCTTGCGCGCCCCGAGCCCAATCCCGATACCGAAGGACGCGTCAAGGCAGTCGACAAGCGCATCATCAATGGCCAGACTGACGTTAATCAGCTCGTGCCGTTCAAGTACAAGTGGGCTTGGGACAAATATCTGGCAGGCTGTGCGAATCACTGGATGCCACAGGAAATCAACATGCAGCGCGATATCGAGCTGTGGAAAAACCCGAATGGCCTGACTGAGGACGAGCGCCGGCTGGTCAAGCGTAATCTCGGATTTTTCGTCACGGCAGACTCGCTCGCAGCCAACAATATTGTGCTCGGCACTTACCGCCACATCACGGCGCCCGAGTGCCGTCAGTACTTGCTTCGTCAGGCGTTCGAGGAAGCGATCCACACCCATGCCTATCAATACATTGTCGAGTCGCTGGGTCTGGATGAAGGCGAGATCTTCAACGCCTATCACGAGGTTGCCTCCATCCGAGACAAGGATGAGTTCCTGATCCCCTTCATCGAGACGCTGACCGACCCGGCGTTAACGACCGGCACCATCGAGCGTGACCAGAAGCTCCTGAAGTCCTTGATCGTCTTTGCCTGCCTCATGGAGGGTCTGTTCTTCTATGTCGGGTTTACCCAGATCCTTGCGCTCGGGCGCCAGAACAAGATGATGGGTGCCGCCGAGCAGTATCAGTACATCCTGCGCGACGAATCCATGCACTGCAACTTCGGTATCGACCTGATCAATACGATCAAGCTGGAGAATCCGCATCTCTGGACAGCGACGTTCAAGGAAGAGATAAAAGCCTTGTTTTTACAGGCTGTGGAGTTGGAATATCGCTACGCTGAAGATACAATGCCGCGTGGCGTGCTCGGCTTGAACGCGGCAATGTTCAAAGGCTATCTGCGATTCATCGCCAACCGTCGTGCGCAGCAGATCGGCCTTGATACGCTGTTCCCCCAGGAGGAGAATCCCTTCCCGTGGATGAGCGAGATGATCGACCTGAAGAAAGAACGCAACTTCTTCGAGACACGCGTTATCGAGTACCAGACCGGCGGCGCGCTGAGCTGGGAGTAAGCAGCGGCCGAGCGCGGGCGGAAGCTGAAAAGACCGAACAACACCGCATGTATCGTACAAGTGCTGGTCCGGGGTGGCAGTCACCCGGGCCGCTCAAGCAGAAAGACTATCAGCGGAAAGGTGATCACCTGACTTGATGGACAGTACCGGGCCGTTTCAGACGCATGTTAAACCACGTTCTCTCCCGATCATGTCGGGCTTGGCACCGTATTCTCCGGAAGATGACTGGATCTTTCTGCAAAAGCACACCCCCGCCGGCTTCGTTGCCGGCGTTTTTTTGGCCGGGCAAAAGCAAGAGCGTCAGATCGCGCCCGGCGGCGTGCTGAACCGCGGCATCCTCGAGCAGGCGTCGCAGTTTGGCGGGTGCCGAATTCATTAGCGCAAACCCGAGACTGGTGTGCGCCGATGAATAATCCGCTTGGCCCTTCAGGTCCAGACGGGTTTCCCTTATGTACCTTGTGATGCGTGATCACGTGAAGGAGAAAGCAATGGCAACAGCAAAGAAGAAAACTGCGGCGAAGAAAAAGCCGGCAGTGAAGAAAAAGCCGGTCGCCAAGAAGGCCGCAGCAAAGAAGAAAGTAGTGGCGAAAAAGGCGGTAGCGAAGAAGCCGGTCGCGAAGAAAGCGGTGAAGAAGGCAGTCAAAAAAGCCGTTAAGAAAGCCGTGGCCAAGAAGCCTGCAGCCAAGAAAGCCGTCAAGAAGGCAGTCAAGAAAGTTGCGAAGAAAGCTGTAGCCAAGAAGTCCGCAGCCAAGAAAGTAGTGAAAAAGAGCGTAGCCAAAAAGCCCGCTGCCAAGAAGGCCGCCGCTAAAAAGCCGGTGCCAAAGAAGGCCGCTCCCAAGAAAGCTACGCCGCAAGCCGCCGCACCCAAAAAGCCAGTGCCGAAAAAACCTGCAGCCAAGCCGACAGTCGCACCGGTGGCATCCGCGCCCGCCACCGCGATCAAGACGGTGCTCAGCCCTGCAGCCGCCTGGCCATTTCCGACTGGTCTGCGTCCCTGAGCGTTGCTTGGGGCCTCTTGCGTGTTCAGGCACAATCCCCGCTGCAGACGACTTCGTCTGTAGCGGGATTTTTTTGGGTCGTGCTATTCATCGTCCGTACCTGCGTGAATTAACGGAGCGAACGTGCTCTATAGCATAGTTAACCTGATCATCGACACCGTTGCCACGCTGCTGGCATCGTTGCTGCTGCTGCGTTTCTGGACCCAGGCGGTGCGCGTGAGACCCCCGTTTTCACTGGGCCAGTTTATTTTCAAGCTGACAGACTGGCTTGTGCTGCCCCTGCGGCGCATGCTACCGGGTTGGGGTGGTCTTGACTGGGCGAGCTTGCTGGGCGCGATATTGGTCGCGATGCTATCAGTGGCGATCGAACTAGGCGTACGTTCGGCATTTATGCCCGAGACCTGGTTGCTGGTATCTCTGCTGACACTGATTCACTGGGTGGCGTACGGGTTCATTGGCCTGATCGTGATTGAAGTAATTTTCAGCTGGGTCAATCCCGATGCGCCTCTGGCGCCTCTGGTGCGTGCGCTGAATGATCCGTTGATGCGGCCGTTGCGTCGACTGATACCGCCCATCGCTGGCATCGATTTATCCCCCATTGCAGCGTTCCTTTTGCTGAGGATACTGCTCTTCGCTGCAGATAATCTGCTGGTCAATCTGATTCTCTGATGCCCCGTCCCTGGTGCAGCCGGCATGGCGACGAGCTGCGAATCGCCGTTCATGTGCAGCCAAATGCCTCGCGTTCCGAAGTCGCAGGGGAAATTGATGGGGCGTTGAAAATCAGGTTACACGCCCCCCCGGTGGATGGTAAGGCAAACGAAGCATTAGAGCGCTTCATTGCCGAAAGGCTGGGCCTCGCGCGCCGCGCAGTCAGTGTGGCTCATGGACATACCAGTCGCCATAAATTGCTGGCGCTGCAGACAGATCTGGAGACCGACGAAGTCAGGATTCGACTGCTGGCCTGAGCCGCTGCTTCCGATTGGGTGTTGTCTAAAAACGGTAGCCGAATTCTTTCTCGAAACGCTGCTCGATGGCCTCGCGCGTCAGCACATGGTTCTGGCCACCCTGGCTGGTTATTTTTATCGCGCCCATCAGTGAGGACAGCCGGCCGATGGTCATCCAGTCCATATCATTCGTCAGACCGTACAGCATGCCGGCGCGGAAAGCATCGCCGCAGCCCGTGGGGTCGACAACATGATCCACGCGTACCACCGGAATGTCATACCGCTCTTTGCTGGTGTAGATTTCGGCGCCCTGCTCACCACGGGTGACCACCAGCGCTGACACCCGCTCGGACACCTGGTCGAGCGAGAGTCCGGTGCGCTCGGTGAGCAGCTCGGCCTCGTAATCGTTCACCGCCACGTAGGTTGCCATTTCGATGAAACGGATGAGTTCTTCGCCGCTGAACATCGGCAGTCCTTGGCCCGGATCGAAAATAAAGGGGATGCCTTGCTCAGCGCAATCGCGTGCATGCTCGACCATGCCGTCCCGGCCGTCAGGCGCGACGATTGCCAGTTTGACCTGGCCCGCATCAGCGATCTTGTTGATATGCGAGCTACCCATTGCGCCTGGATGAAAGGCCGTGATCTGGTTGTTGTCTGCATCGGTTGTAATGAAGGCCTGCGCGGTGTAGGCGTCATGGATGGTGCGAATGCAGCGGCGGGTGATGCCCAGCTTGTCGAGGCGCTCCGCATAGGGCGTGCCATCCATGCCGATGGTGGCCATGATCAGCGGATCGCCATTGAGCATTTTCAGGTTGTACGCGATGTTTCCTGCGCAGCCCCCGAATTCTCTGCGTATCCCGGGCACCAGAAAGGCGACATTAATCTTGTGCAGCTGATCAGCTAGCAAGGCTTCGGAGAAGCGGCCATGAAAAGACATGATAGTGTCGAACGCCATGGAGCCGCAGATCAGAGAAGTCATGGTCAGGTCTTTGTGAGAGGAAGTGAGTTGATCGGGTGACAGTGGACTCCCGACTTGGCGGGACTAAACGCGACATCACGCGAAGTGGAAATTCAGTGATAGAACAGCGCGATGCTGAATCCTCCGGGATGTTCGCCAGTGAGCTCGAAGCTGATCTGTATCTCGTGCTCAGCGTGGGCGGCGATGCCTTTTTTGAGATCAGCAGTACTCAGATAATTCACCGGCTCGAGTACTTTGCGCACCAGCGGCTGACTGGTGTCCGACTTGAGCTGAAGATCCAGTGATGGCCACGCTTGCGCTGTATCCGCTTGATTGCGCAATAGCGCTGTCAGGGTGTACTGCGCCTGTTGTCCGGGCACTTCCTGAAGATGGCTCGATTCCAGCGACAGCAGATCAATGTGCTGCGGCAGCTTCACCTGACACCCTAGTCGCGCGCATGCAGCACGGACGTAACGGCCCGCTTGGGGCGAGTAGGCAGCGATGTCGGCTCGGAACAGGTAGGCAAGCTGCAGGGCAAGCGTCGTTAATAGCAGCGGTATGCCCAGCCACAGCAGCGGCTTCCACTGACCAGCGCTCTGGCGGTGCTTGCGGGCTTGCGCAATGAAATCGGGTGTTGCTACAGCAGATGCCTCGCTGGCGGATGCCTCCGTTGCTGCTTGGGGCTCCGCTGCCAGCTCATGCCGGGAGGTGTCGCGCCAAGGTTTTGCTTGCAGATCGGCGATAGCCTTGGACAACTCGTCCAGCTCTTCCTGCATTTTGGAGGTGACGGCTGGTTGACTGGCGCGAAGCGAGCCAAAGTCAATCAGGGTCATTCGCCCATCAGCATCATCCGCAGTGCTCGCCAGCGCTTCGAGCGGCTCTGCATTGCCAAGCAAATGCTCGCGACCATTGAAAATCTCACGGCACGCGCCGCAACGCACGAGCCCGGCGCGAAGCTCGAGTTGGGCGGGAGTGACACGAAAACGTGTCTTGCAGTGGGGGCAGCGTGAGGCAAGCATGGCTGGTTATATTAATCGATTGCAAGCTAGTCCAGCTGCCCGGCGAGCGCTATCCACCCTTCGCGTTCATTCCAGACGCTGAGCTTGAGGACACTAGCGTAGGCAGCGATGACCTCATCGGCTTGTCGCGCAAGCACGCCTGACAGAAGCAGGCGGCCACCCGGCGCGATACGACCACAGAGCATGGGCGCCATGACCTTCAAAGGACCGGAGAGGATGTTCGCGACCACCAGCGCATAACGGACATCCTTTCGCTCTGCGGCGAACGCCTCGGGGAGGAAGTAGCTGATATCGCAGTCATTGCGCACGCTGTTATCCCGGGCAGAGACGATCGCCTGCGGGTCGATATCGACCCCATCCACTGGGTGCGCGCCGAGCTTATCGCCCAGCATCGCCAGAATGCCCGAGCCACAGCCATAGTCGAGCAGTGACACTCGCTCTGTAAGAGGCCCCATCAAACTGCCGCTGGCCGTGTTAGGGCCTCCAAGATTTGCTTCCATCCACTCCATGCACAGTCGGGTGGTCGGATGGCTGCCCGTGCCGAAGGCCAGCCCGGGGTCGAGTTCAAGCACAATGGCCTCGGTATCGGGGGCTTGGTGCCAGCTAGGCACGACCCAGATGCGCTCTCCGATGTGGATGGGCTCGAATTGCGATTGGGTCAGTCGTACCCAGTCTTGATCTGCCACACTTCTCGAGGTAAAGGAAGGCGAGGGATGCAAGTCGCACAGGGCGCACGCCTGGCCGACCAGCGCCGCAAGATCGGACCCTGCATCGGCCAGCGCCACGACTCGGCTGCGTTCCCAGGCGTGCTGTTCGGGCTCCATGCCGGGTTCGCCAAACAGCGGTCGTTCCGCGTCCGTGCCCTCATCCGCATCTTCCACGGATACCGAAAGCGCACCCGATTCGATCAGGGCGTCAGAGAGGCGTTCAGCCTGATCGCGAGCCACTTCCAGAACAATCTCAGTCCAGCTCATCGGACCTCACTTCTTGTTGGCGAGCTTTTGTTCCAGGTAGTGGATATTGGTGCCACCTTCGGCAAAACGCGCATCGACCATCAGATCGCGGTGCAGCGGTATGTTGGTGAGTATGCCTTCAACCACCATCTCCGACAAAGCAATCTGCATCCGGCGGATCGCCTGATCCCGAGTCGTGCCATAAGAGATGACCTTGCCCACCATGGAATCATAATTGGGCGGCACGAAGTAACCGGCGTAGGCATGCGAATCCACGCGTATGCCCGGACCGCCGGGCGCGTGCCAGGCCTGGATGCGTCCCGGCGAGGGTGTGAACTTGAATGGATCTTCTGCATTGATGCGGCACTCGATCGCATGGCCCTGGAGCACAATGTCGCGTTGTTTGAAGCGCAGTTTCTCGCCAGCAGCGATGCGTATCTGCTCCTGCACAAGGTCGACACCCGTGATCATTTCAGTTACCGGATGTTCAACCTGAATGCGGGTGTTCATTTCGATAAAGTAGAACTCCCCCGCTTCGTACAGAAATTCGAAGGTGCCAGCCCCGCGGTAGCCTATCTTGCGACAGGCTTCTGCACAGCGGTCACCGATTTTCTCGATCAGCTTGCGCGGGATGCCCGGTGCAGGTGCTTCTTCGATCACTTTTTGGTGGCGGCGCTGCATTGAGCAGTCACGTTCACCGAGCCAGATCGCATTTTTGAATTCGTCAGCCAGTACCTGAATCTCCACATGGCGCGGGTTCTCGAGGTATTTCTCCATGTAGACCTCGGGGTTGCCAAAGGCGGCGCCTGCTTCGGTCTTGGTCATGGTAACGGCATTGAGTAATGCGGCCTCGGTATGCACGACACGCATTCCGCGTCCGCCGCCTCCGCCAGCGGCCTTGATGATCACCGGGTAGCCAATCCGACGGGCAGTCTGGATGATGAGTTTGGGATCGTCCGGGAGAGCACCCTCCGAGCCGGGCACGCATGGCACACCGGCCTTGATCATCGCTTGCTTGGCCGATACCTTGTCACCCATGATGCGGATGGATTCCGGGCGCGGGCCAATGAAAACAAAGCCCGATTGCTCGACGCGCTCCGCAAAATCAGCGTTCTCGGACAGGAAACCATAGCCCGGATGAATCGCTTCGGCATCGGTGACTTCGGCCGCGCTGATGATGGCCGGCATGGACAGATAACTCTGCGCCGAGGGTGCTGGACCAATGCAGACGGATTCATCGGCCAGCTTGACATATTTGGCTTCGCGATCAGCCTCGGAATGCACAACGACGGTCTTGATGCCCATTTCGCGACACGCGCGCTGGACGCGCAGGGCAATTTCACCGCGATTGGCAATGAGAATTTTTTCAAACATGGTGTCAGCCGATAAGGAACAGGGGCTGACCAAACTCTACCGGCTGGCCATTCTCGACGAGGATTTCCTTGATCACACCAGAGGCATCAGCTTCGATCTCGTTGAGGAGTTTCATGGCCTCAATGATGCAAATCGTCTCTCCCTGCTTCACACTCGTCCCAACCTCGACAAAGGGAGCCGCCCCAGGAGCGGAGGCTCGGTAGAAGGTGCCGACCATGGGGGACTTCACAATATGGCCAGCGGGTGCCGCTGCCGGTGCTTCCACAGGCGCTGCAGCCGTGACGGGAGCCGCCGCAGCCGGCGCTGCCGCAACCGGCGCTGCTGCCGGCGCTGGCATCATGACGACCTGGCTGTGACTGGCGGCAGCGCCTTTGACGATCCTGACCTTGCTCTCGCCCTCGGTCACTTCGAGTTCCGAGATATCCGACTCGGCGACGAGATCGATCAGGGTCTTGAGCTTTCGTAAATCCATGGTGTGTTCACTCGTGGGGGTTGGGGATGCCCGGCCAGCGTACTGGTAGATTTGCCAGATCGGGAAAAATGAAGCGCGTTATACGCTAATTATAGCTTTTTAGTGACAAATTCGATGGCGGCCCGGTAGCCATCCACACCAAGACCACAGATTACGCCGGTGGCGATGCCCGAGATGTAGGAGTGATGCCTAAAGGGCTCGCGCCGGTGGATATTCGAGATGTGTACCTCGACCACAGGCAGTCCGACGCCGGCCAGCGCATCGCGCAAGGCAACGCTGGTGTGCGTAAGACCGCCGGGATTTATCACGATGGCATCAATGCCTTCGGCTTTCGCTGCATGAATCCGGTCGATCAAAGCGCCTTCATGGTTGCTCTGGTAGCAGGATAAGTGAGCGCCTGCGGCAGCGGCCATGCGCACGGCCTCAGCCTCGATGTCGGACAAGGTCGCCGATCCATACACGTCAGGCTCACGGCTGCCCAGCAGGTTCAGGTTGGGGCCGTTTAGCAGCAAAATGTTGGTTGCCATTTTTTTGGTCTTGATTTGGCGAGGAAGACGGCATTTTGCTGCCAATTGACGCAAGATGGCAAGCAGAAACTCTTATCGGCTTTGTATGGTTTGTGTCTTGAATACGCGCGGCCCCGCGCAGTCTGCAGTTCCGCAGCGCAGGGGATTGCCGGGATGATCGCTGCTCACAGCGCTGCAAGGTCGGATCGCAGTTGGTCCATATTCAGTTTGCCCAGATAGGTTCGCCTCACCTGCCCCGCAGCATCCAGCAATACGGTGAACGGCAGTCCACCGGCCTGATTGCCCAGCTCGCGGGAGAGTTCGGTGCCTTGCATACCGGCGATCAGCAGAGGGAAGCTGATGTGATGTTTTTCTGAAAATTGTTTGATGTTGGAGGGCGAATCAATGCCGACGCCGACAATTTGGAGATTTTTCTGTGCCATTTCCTTCTGAAGTTCGACGAGCTCGGGCATTTCGGCTACGCAGGGGGGGCACCAAGGTGCCCAGAAATTCACAAGAAGCACCTTGCCTTTCCAATCCGATAGTTGATGAAGCTGGTTTTCCGCATCTGGCAGCCGGGTCTGCATCAGTCTGGCCACGGCCGGATCGGCTGGCATGGTTGGTGCGAGTACTTGGGTACCAACATAAATGCCAACAGCCGATGACAGGAGGGCGATGGCAATGAATAAAGACGTTTTCTTGTTCATTCGTGATTTTCCGTGTTCAGTAGCTGCTGTACGGCGGCAATGTCTGCGCGCTCCCGGCGTTTGTGCGACGCAGCTTTGCCGACGTCTCGCAAGTCGTCGTGTTCATAGAGCGCCAGATGCACCGCCTCGCCTTGCCAGAAAAAGGACAGCACTTCGACTGTGCGAGCCGGATGACGACAATGTGGCGCTTCCGAGACTTCGTAGTTGACGTTCTGATTGAGCAGAAATACCGCAACCTCCTTGCTGCTCTCGGCGAACAATTGCAAGTGAATGTCCGAATGCTCGCCTGCCGTGCCATTGAGTACAGCGCCCGTCAGGTAAGGTCTGAAATCCGACAGCTCCCGCATCAGCGCCAGGGCCAGCTGGCGCAAGTGGCGCAGTCGTTCGGCATGCGTCTCGCCAAAAAAGAGGGCCTGATACTCTCGCACCTCGTCTTCTATCTGGGCATTGTCGGGCAGGATATCTCCGCGGACTTTCTGGTTGCCGAGAATCTGTCTGGCTGCCTTGCGTTTCGCCGTGCCGTAGTCGGCGCCATCCTCGGCAATCATCCGCGCGGCCGCCGCCGCTATTTCAGCGTGTAGCGCTTCGGCATCGCTTGGGTATGTCATCTTCATGCGTTTCGGGGTTCGGTGGCGTTCGGTGGCGATCGCAAAAGACCAAGCGGCCCAGTTGCTCAAATAACCCGTGTTCACAGGCATTTCCGGCTGTGCCGGCTCGGGTAAAATCCGTAGATTACCTTGAGCTGATCATCCATGCATATTCACATTCTCGGCATCTGCGGCACTTTCATGGGCGGCCTGGCGGTGCTCGCGAAAGAAGCTGGCCATAAAGTCACGGGTTGCGATGCCAACGTCTATCCTCCGATGAGCACTCAGCTGCGCGAGCAGGGTATTGAGCTCATCGAGGGTTATGGTCAGCATCAGCTCAGTCTGCAGCCGGACATGTACATCATTGGCAATGTCGTCTCGCGCGGCAATCCGCTGATGGAGACCATTATGAACCGTGGCTTGCCGTACATGTCGGGTCCCCAGTGGATGGGCGAGTACATCCTTCATGACAAATGGGTGCTTGCTGTCGCTGGCACGCACGGCAAGACCACCACATCATCGATGCTGGCGTGGATTCTCGAACAGGCCGGTTACGAGCCAGGTTTCCTGATCGGTGGCGTGCCGTTGAATTTCGGCGTATCAGCAAGACTGGGTGGCGAGGCAGCGCAAGCGCCATTTTTTGTGATCGAAGCCGATGAGTACGACACGGCGTTCTTCGACAAGCGCAGCAAGTTCGTGCACTACCGGCCGCGCACCGTGATACTCAACAACCTTGAATATGATCACGCGGATATCTTTCCTGACCTGACTGCCATCGAGACACAGTTTCACCATTTGGTGCGAACGATTCCCGCGATCGGGCGGATCATTGTCAATGGTAGCGAGGAGTCATTGCGTCGGGTGATCAAGCGCGGCTGTTGGAGCGAGGTCGAATGGTTCAACGGCGAAGCCGATGATCACTGGCGCATGGTCGAGTACGCCGATGGTCGTTTCGACGTGTATCTCGATGGCCAGCGACAGGGTACCGTGAGCTGGGACCTCACCGGAGCGCACAACCGCTGGAATGCCGTTGCCGCCATTGCTGCTGCACGTCACACGGGCGTGCCGCCAGCGCAGGCCATCGATTCGCTGTCCAGTTTCCAGAACGTCAAGCGTAGGATGGAAGTGCGCGGCATAGCCAATAACATCACGGTCATTGATGATTTTGCGCATCATCCCACCGCGATTGCTACCACCGTTGACGGGCTGCGGCGTAAGTTAGGATCCTCGCGCATACTTGCCGTGCTCGAGCCGCGCTCGAACACGATGAAGCTTGGCACAATGAAAGACGCGCTGCCAGGCAGCCTCTCTGGCGCAGATCTCGTGTTCGGCTACGGTGCCAAAGGCGACGGCAAGGAGGCGCTGGGCTGGGATCTCGGCGCTGCCTTGTCGCCGCTTGGAGACAAGGCGCGCGCATTCGACGATCTCTCGACACTGGTGAAGGCGGTCACAGCGGCCGCAAGGCCCGGAGACTCGATACTCGTGATGAGTAACGGGGGTTTTGGTGGTGTGCATCAGAAGTTGCTGGATGCCTTGGAGGCAGCGTCCTCCGCTCTTCACGCTCGCTGACGGATGATTCTCTATCTGCACGGTTTTCGTTCGTCGCCCCAGTCATTCAAGGCGCGTCTGCTGGACGCGTATTTTTTGTCGTTAGGCGAGCCGGAAAGGTTTCACTGTCCGCAGTTGCCAGTATCACCGAGAGCAGCGATGGAATCAGCACGCAGGATCTGTCAGTCCGTGCCGGCTGACGCGCTTGCCCTCATAGGGTCCTCACTGGGCGGATTTTATGCGACTGCACTCGCGGAAGAGTTTGGCTGTCGAGCAGTGCTGCTCAACCCGGCGATTACGCCGGCACTGGATTTGCGCAGACACGTTGGTATCCAGCGCGCGTGGCATTCGGATGAGCAGTTCGAGTTTAATGTCGAGCATGTCGATGAGCTCTCGCCGATCACCTGCAGTCGTATTACCCGACCCGAGCGTTACTTTCTCATTGCTGCTAAGGGTGATGAGGTGCTGGACTGGCGGCAGATGGTGGCTCATTATCCTGGTGCGCGACAAAAGGTCATCGAAGGTAGCGATCATGGCTTGTCCGATTTTGCGCAGTACATGGAGGAGGTCGTCCATTTTTGTACACCCTGACCAGGGTGCTGCAGTGGACGGCCTGTTGAAATTTTTCGCCGAGTGAATTGAATGAATTTGTTTTTTGAAGAATCCGGCGATTTCAAGGTGGGTGCTGTGCTCGGTCAGCAGGGAGAGGCCTTCCAGGTAGAGACCCCCTCGGGAAAGCGCACCAAAGTGCGCGCGCGCGATGTGCTACTGCAGTTCGATGCGCCATCGCCTACCGAGTTGATGGAAAAAGCCAGTGCGCTCTCAGGTGAGGTGGATATCAGCTTTCTGTGGGAGGTCGCCGGTGGGGAAGAATTCGGCGTCACCGAGCTGGGCACCGAATATTTCGGGCATCCGCCTAGACCCGAGGAGGCGGCGGGATTGCTGCTGGCTCTGGCAGGGTCACCCATTTATTTTCACAAAAAAGGCAAAGGTCGCTACAGAGCGGCGCCACCGGAAACGCTGCAGGCGGCGCTGGCGGGGCTGGAAAAGAAAAAACAACAAGCCCAGATACAAGCTGCACAGACAGAAGAGCTCGCCTCGGGCAGGTTGCCTGCTGCAATGGCGTCGATGGTGAGTCAGCTCGTGTTCAAACCGGATAAGAACAGCATTGAATACAAGGCCATGGAGGCTGCGTGTGCTCAGCTGCAGACCACACCGGCGCGGCTGATGCTCTCGGTTGGCGCGCTGCCATCACCGAGGGCGTTGCATGATCAGCGGTTCCTGTTTGAGCATTTCCCCAAGGGCACCGGTTTTCCTGCACTCGGTCTACCGGCCATGCCGCAGCTGCCGCAGGCTGATGTCCGGGCCTTCTCCATTGATGATGTCACCACTACCGAGATTGACGACGCGTTTTCTGTGCGGGTGCTTGATGATGGCAAAGTCAGGGTAGGCATTCACATCGCAGCGCCAGGGCTGGGCATTGCGCGCGATGATGCATTTGATGTGGTGGCGCGTTCGCGCATGAGCACCGTGTACATGCCGGGTGACAAGATCACCATGCTGCCCGATGAACTAGTGGCGGCCTTCACCCTGGCCGAAGGGGGCGTGCGTCCCGCGCTCTCCCTGTATGCGACACTTGATGTCAGCAACTGGTCGGTTGTCGCCACCGAGACCATCGCCGAATCCGTGCCTATTGCGGCCAATCTTCGTCATAACGACCTGGATGCGATCGTGACCGAGGACAATCTCGCGACAGGAGCCGGTGATTATCCGCACAAGCAGGAGATCGCGCTCTTGTGGCAATGGGCAAAGGTACTTGAGCAAGCTCGTATGGCTAAGCGCGAGAGTTTTGGCCTGCGACCCGAGCAGAATAATCGCGTCGATTTCAACTTTTATGTCGAGAATGAGGTGGTCACTATCACCCGCCGCAAGCGTGGTGCGCCGCTCGACAAGATCGTGGCCGAACTGATGATCTTTGCCAACAGCCGCTGGGGTGGGCTAATGCACGAGCACGGTGTGCCGGGCATCTACCGCACACAGGGCGGCGGGGGGTGGGCGTCTCGCATGCAAGTACGCATGCTGACTCACGCCGCGCCGCATCAGGGTTTGGGTGTTGATCAGTACGCATGGAGCACCTCCCCGTTGCGTCGCTATACCGATCTCGTGAATCAGTGGCAGATACTCGCGTGTGTCAGACACGGCGTGACCGCACCCTTGGTGGCGCCCTTCAAGCCCAAAGATGCGGATTTGTTTGCCATCGTCTCGGCGTTTGACAGTGCGTATTCTGCCTATGCAGAATTTCAATCGACAATGGAACGCTACTGGTGCCTGCGCTGGCTCGACCAGCAGTCCGTACGTCATGCGGATGCAGTGCTTCTGAAGGACGAGATCATTCGCCTGACGCAGATACCGCTTGTTATCTCCATACCGGGTGTGCGGCATCCGCGTGGCACGCAATTGAAGATCGAACTGATCTCATGGGATGAAGTCGACCTTTCGGTCCAGGCGAGGGTACTGGAGGTAATTACTGCAGCCACCGATCTGGATGAGGCAATTGAATTGGAAGAGGCCGACATCATCGATGAGACAGAGATGGCGGCCGAGCAGACCTCGCCCACCGACACTCCAGAAGAAAACACCACGAACGAGACTAACGCCACGCCCAAGGCGGAAAGCTGAACATGATCTTACACGTCGCAGACAATCGGCTGCTGACGATCGCGATCGCTGCTTCACTGCTGCTGCACGGCGCGTTGCTGGCTGTCCGTTTTTCACCGCTGGAGCTACCCAAGAGTCGGCCGCTGGCCAGCAGCCTTGAGATCATTCTCGTCAATGCGCGCCATGACAAGGCGCCTCGCAAGGCCGATGCGCTCGCACAAGCCAATCTGGAAGGCGGTGGACGCGCGGAGTCTGGCCGCGCGAAATCGCCCTTGCCAAACCAGCAGCAGTCGCTGGATGGCAATCATCTGCAAACCCAGCGCCGCCGCATCGCAGAACTGGAGCAGCAGCAGACTCGCCTGCTGACGCAATTAAGCTTGCTCTCGCGTGACAAGGGACTGGTGACTGACAAAGATATCCGGCAGCGCACCGACCCTTCGCCGGTCGCCGTGCCGATTGACAGTGTCGCGCTGGCCCGGCGCGAAGCGGAGATCGCACGCAATGTCGCCGATTATCACAAGCGGCCACTCAAGACTCAACTGACGCCGAGCACCCGAGAAGTGGCGTATGCCTTGTATTACACTGCGCTGCAAAAGCAGATCGAACAGACGGGCACCCGTTACTTCCCACAGCAAGATGGAAAAAAAATCTATGGCGAGCTCATCGTCTACATCCCGGTGTATCAGGATGGTTCGCTCTACGACAAAGAAGGCGGCCCACGCATTGAGCGCAGCTCAGGCAATGCGATGCTTGACCGCGCTGCGCTGGCGATCGTCAGGCGCGCGGCACCTTTCGGTCATTTTCCACGCTCGGCAACCGCAGATGGTAAGACGCATGTGTGGGAGATCATTACACGCTTCAGGTTTACGCGGGATGATGTGCTGGAGACGAGTCCGGGGGGTGCGCAATGAGCCTGCCTGATCGTTATGTGGTAATCGGCAACCCCATCGCGCACAGCAAATCACCCCAGATTCATGCGCGCTTTGCCGAACAAACCGGGCAGCAGATCAGTTATGAGCGTCTGCTGGCACCGATAGATGCTTTCGAAGAGACGGTAAAAATACTCATCGCATCTGGTGGGCGGGGCGCCAACATCACCGTGCCGTTCAAGCAGGAGGCGTTTCGCCTCGCAGATGACTTGAGCCCACGGGCACAGGCCGCAGGTGCGGTCAACACGCTGCAGTTCAGGGAGGGCAGCGTCTTTGGCGACAATACCGATGGTGTTGGCTTGGTTCGCGACATCGTGGCCGCGGCCGGTGTGGCCTTGCGCGGGAGGCAGGTACTGTTGCTGGGAGCGGGTGGCGCCGCCAGAGGCGTGATCCTGCCCTTGCTCGCTGAATCGCCGGCACGACTGGTGCTGGTCAATCGCACGCCGGAGCGCGCTGCTGAATTGGCCGCACAGTTCTCGGGGGAGGGAGTGTTAATTGAGGCCCGCGGCTATGCAGATCTTGGCGAGGCTTTCGATGTGGTGATTAACGCCACGTCGGCGAGTCTCTCTTCTGATCTGCCGCCTGTATTGCCCTCGGTATTTGGCAACCGCAGCTTTGTCTACGACATGATGTATGCCGCAGAGCCTACGCCATTCATGGCGTTTGCCAGTTACTACGGCGCGACGGTCCGTGATGGGCTGGGCATGCTGGTCGAGCAGGCGGCCGAGTCGTTCTACCTCTGGCGCGGTATGCGTCCCCAGACAGCGCCGGTCTATGACTGGTTGCGCACGCAATTATGAGCCTGCGGCGCAAGCTGCTGCTGGGGCTGGTCGGCGTGCCACTGGCGCTGCTGTTGCTGCTGCAGGCATGGTACTTCCTGCATATCTGCTGGTGGGTGAAGTACAACCCGACATCGACGGCCTTCATGCGCTACCAGCTTGAAAAGCTCCAGGAAAAAAATCCAAATGCAACGCTGCAGCATAAATGGGTGCCCTATCAACGCATCTCGGTACACCTCAAGCGCGCAATCATTGCCGCTGAAGATGCGAACTTCGCCGATCATGATGGCGTCGACTGGCAGGCGCTGCAAAAGGCCTACGAGAAGAACGCAAAGAAAGGCAAGGTCGTCTCGGGTGGATCGACGATCACGCAGCAGCTGGCAAAAAATCTTTTTCTGTCCGGGCAGCGCAGTTATCTCAGGAAGGCCCAGGAGATGGCGATCACTTTCATGCTGGAAATGGTGATGGACAAGCGGCGCATCTTTGAGATCTATCTGAACGTCATTGAACTGGGCACAGGGGTATTTGGTGCTGAGGCTGGGGCTCAGCGCTACTTTGCTGTTCCCGCGTCAGCGCTAGGCCCCCAGGAAGCAGCAAGGTTGGCCGTGATGCTGCCCAACCCGCGCTATTTCGGCCGGCACATGGACTCAGGCTATCTTGCCCGCCGCAGCGCGCTGATCATGCAGCGAATGAACAGTGCCGAACTTCCCTGACCTGACCCCGATCGCAGCGCGTATTGGCTTGCCTAGGTCCGCTGATCTCAGTACACTTGCACCGTTTTTAATAACGGAGACCCCCTTTGGGCAGTCCCTCATCACATCACCGACCGTCAATTGACGGGCCCGCTGCAAGCTGATGCGCTCTTTTCGCGCTGCTTGCCTGGGTTGAGGTGGGCAGGCGCGCATGGCCTTTGGCCAAGCTCCCTGATAACAGATGTCATCGATGGCGCAAGAGCCCGTGCCATCATTGCCGCAATGATGTGCGGCAGGGAGAGTTTATGATCAATGTATTCGTCCTGCAGACCGGACGCCTTAGCCAAGTCAACATCGAGACTCGGGAAGATCTCGTGAGCGCATCGCCAATCTGGGTCGACCTGACCGATCCCAGCGAGGAGGAGCGCGACTGGGTGCGCGGTATCTATGGCGTCACACTGCCTGACGAGGATGAAGTCAAGGACATCGAGGCATCTGCCCGCTACTACGAGGGCGACAATGGTGATTTGCACCTGAGATCGGACTTCCTGCTTGAAGAAGACGAGGGAGAGTCGCGCGTGGTGACGGTGGCTTTTATCCTTGCCCGGAACATGTTGTTCTCCATGCACAGCGATGATCTTCCGGTATTTCGGCTGGTGCGCATGCGCGCCCGCTCGCGGCCCGGTTCGATTGGCGACTTCAAGGATGTGCTGCTCGATCTGTATGCAACCGATGTCGAATATTCTGCCGATGCGCTGGAGGGTATTTATCAGAATCTGGAAGAAGTCAGTCGCAGTGTGCTGCAAAAGGATTTCAGTGATCAGGACGCGGCTGAATCGTTGTCCGCGATGGCGCGCGAGGAAGATTTGAATGGCCGTATCCGCCGCAATATGATGGATACACGCCGCGCTGTGAGTTTTTTGATGCGGGGACGATTGCTGAGCTCGGATCAGTTCGATGATGCCCGTCAGATCTTGCGCGATATCGAATCGCTGGACGGCCATACCGCCTTCCTGTTCGACAAGATCAACTTCTTGATGGATGCGACCGTCGGTTTCATCAACATCAATCAGAACAAGATCATCAAGATTTTTTCGGTGGCCTCGGTGGCTTTCTTGCCACCGACGCTCATTGCGAGCATCTATGGGATGAATTTCCGTGTGCTGCCTGAACTGAGCTGGTCGTTGGGTTATCCGTTCGCACTTCTGCTGATGATCGGCAGCGCAGTGACACCTTTCTGGTATTTCAAAAGGCGAGGATGGCTCAGATGAGTTTGAGGGTCGGCTAAGGTCGGTCCCTCTGGATGGTGACCGTAGTTACGCAACTATGGATCCCAGCGTGCGCTGGGATGACGTTTCGGGTGGAGTGAACATCAACCTGTCATCCCGGCGCAGCCCGGCATCCACGGGCGCATCCAACACTGAGAGCTAGCGCAAAGCCGAACGCGTTACCGACACCGTTGTATCGATCCTCCCACCATCACGTGCTGAGATGACGATCCGGGTGGAACACACATCAAACTGTCATCCCGGCGCAGGCCGGGATCCACGGGCGCATCAGGTACTCACAGCTTGCTGAAAGCCAAACGCGCTGCCGACACCGTCGCGTCAATCGTGGCGTCATCGTGCGCACTCGAGACGAATCCCGCCTCGAATGCCGAGGGTGCGAAATACACGCCTTGATCCAGCATGGCATGAAAGAAGGCATTGAAGCGCTCCTTGTCGCATGCCATCATCTGCGCATAATCTACCGGTACCTGCGCCGCAAAGTAGATGCCAAACATACCGCCGACAGCATGTGCGCAGAAGCTCACGCCGGCTTCGCCAGCCGCTTTTGACAGTCCCTCAACCAGTTTTGTCGTTTGCGCAGTCAGGGATTCATAGAAGCCAGGTCGCTGAATGATCTTCAGGGTTGTCATGCCGGCGGCGACCGCTACGGGATTGCCCGATAGGGTGCCTGCCTGATAGACCGGGCCAAGTGGCGCCAGGTGCTTCATCAGGTCGGCGCGTCCGCCGAAAGCAGCAACGGGCAAGCCACCGCCAATCACCTTGCCCAGCACCGTCATGTCAGGCTCGATGCCGTAGAGTGATTGTGCGCCGCCGAGCGCGACACGGAAACCTGACATCACCTCATCAAACAGCAGCAGTGCTCCTTTCTGACTGCACAACTGCCGCATCGTCCGGAGGAATTCGGGTGTGGCCGGTAGCAGATTCATGTTACCCGCAACGGGCTCGACGATCACGGCTGCGATCTTGTCGCCCAGGTTTTTGAATACCTCTTCAAGCTGCTCGCTGTTGTTAAAGTCGAGCACCATTGTGTGCTTGGTAAAATCTTCCGGCACGCCTGAAGATGTTGGATTACCAAAAGTCAGCAGGCCGCTGCCAGCCTTGACCAGCATGGAATCTGCGTGGCCGTGATAACAGCCTTCGAACTTGATGACCAGATCGCGACCTGTGGCACCGCGAGCCAGTCTTAGTGCGCTCATTGCGGCCTCAGTACCGGAAGAGACCAGTCGCACTTGCTCGATTGACGGCACGAGCTTGCAGATTTCTTCGGCCATGAGTATCTCGCCCTCAGTCGGGGCGCCGAAAGACAGACCGCGTGCGGCGGCCTGCTGGACGGCACTGATCACTTCCGGGTGCGCATGCCCGACGATGGCCGGTCCCCATGAACCGATGTAATCAATATAGCGCTTGCCATCGGCATCCCAGAACCACGGACCTTCGGCATGCGTGATAAAGCGCGGCGTGCCGCCCACCGAGCGAAAAGCGCGCACTGGAGAATTCACGCCACCGGGCGTACTGCGCTGTGCGCGGGCAAACAAGGTTTCGTTATTGGACACATCAGCCCCCATAGTGATGAACAATCTTTTTGTCGCACCAGCAAGCGCCGGCTGTCGTTGTTGTACTCGTTATATTGTCTTCGTCACAGTCATTGAATCAGGTTGCCGGCGTTTCTGCATCGCCTTCGCGTGCCCAGAAATACCGGTCGGGTACTCGCTTGCCCATGCCAAGTCGCTGAGCATGCGACAGCGCTGCATGGGTAAATTCTTCTGCTTCAGCGACAGCCTCAGGCACATCAAGACCATTGGCAAGCATGGCCGTCATGGTTGCCGACAAGGTGTTTCCTGCCCCGATAAAAGGCCCGGTCTGTCGCGGCCAGCTGGCGCTACGCACCAGCCCATTCTCGGAAAACAGCAGATTCGTCACGCTGTGTGCCTCGCCGGGCACACCGGTCACGAACAGGTATTCACAACCAAATTCGATGATCTGTGATGCATCAGTATCGACCATGTTGTCCTGGCTGGGCTCGCGCCATGTTTCGGCCAGTCGTGATAACTCATCCACCGATACCAGCAACAGCGTCGTCTGGGGTATCAGCAGTTCGCGCATGGCCAACAGCAGTTCTTCATCGGATCCTTGGTCCGGCAATGAAGTGGCGAAAGGATCCAGCACCAGTGGCAACTCGGGGTAATCGGACACGATCTCTGCGATGACGGACACCGTTTCCACGCTCCCAATATGGCCAACCTTGAAGGCGGCGACAGGCATGTCTTCGAGCAGCACGCGCGCCTGATCGGCGACCCAGTCGGGTTCGACCTCCTGGGTGTCTTCTGTCCCCGTGGTGTCGCCAATCGATAGTGCCGTGATCACGGACAAGCCATGACATCCCATCGCTGCCAATGCGGCAAGGTCGGCCTGAATGCCGATCGCCCCGACCGGATCGGCCACGCCGAAGGTCAAAACGAGCGGAGAAGTTTGGTTTTGCACAGGGAAACGATTAAGATAGGCGGCTATGCATTTTACTTTAAGGGCTGTAGCGTGAGTGACAACGAGACCAAACAAGAATTCAAAACCTGGATGTGCCTGATCTGTGGTTGGGTGTACGACGAAGCGGCTGGCCTGCCGGAGGAAGGTATCGCGCCCGGCACGCGCTGGGAAGACGTGCCGATGAACTGGACGTGTCCCGAGTGCGGCGCCCGCAAGGATGATTTTGAGATGGTCGCGATTTGACCTGCCACGGATTCACTTCCCATGATCCGGTTCGATCTGCAGAGTGGGGCGTTGAACGATGCGCCATATGTCGCCAAAACGCCTATCAGGCCATAATTTGATTTGCTAATGTTTTAAGTAGTTACCCTTTTTGCTAGAGTGGCGCCCGTTTCATGAGACATCGCAACGGGTGACACAATGATTGCATCAGATGCGCAGGCCGGGTCAGCGCCTGCGATTCTCGTCGTGGACGACAGCAGCACCATACGTCGCTCCGCCGAAATCTTCCTCTCGCAGGCCGGTTATGCTGTGCTTCTTGCCGAAGACGGTTTTGAGGCGCTGTCCTGTGTCGTCGATCATGAGCCAGCGCTGGTGTTCTGCGACATCCTGATGCCTCGCCTTGATGGTTATCACACCTGCAGCCTGATACGGAACAGCGAGCGATTCAGTTTGCTTCCGATCGTGCTGCTCTCTTCGCGTGACGGTCTGTTTGATCGCGCACGCGGTGCGCTGGCGGGTGCCAATGCTTATCTCACCAAGCCTTTTGCCAAAGACAGCCTGCTGCGCATCGTGCGCGATCTCTTGCCGCAACCAGTCTCCTAGTGCGCCGTTTTGGTTGGTATTCCTCTCGTCTCGTTTCAGCGGCCAACCCCTACCGATGGATTCCCTGCCTGATGACACGCCAGAACATACTTATTGTTGATGACTCACCCACCGAACGACATTTTTTATCCGAATTGCTGTCCTCGCAGGGATATCAGGTCAGTGTTGCCGAAAACGGCGAAGCAGCACTTGCGTGCATTCATGCTGATCTACCGCATCTGATCATCATGGATATCGTGATGCCCGGACAGAACGGCTTTCAGACAACCAGAGAGATTCGACGCAACCCCTCGACCCAGCACTTACCCATCATCATCTGTTCAAGCAAGAATCAGGACACTGATCGCATATGGGGTATTCGTCAAGGCGCGCATGAGTTCATGGTCAAGCCAGTCGATCCCACGCTGCTGCTGCGGAAGATAGCAACGCTGCTCGGGCGAACAGGCTGATAGATGAAAAGCGATCTTGCCTTCGCGTCAACGTCATTGACGAACAAGCCCCGTCAGTCGCTGAGGGACTATCAGCGCGAGCTTGCCGAACGTACCCGCTCTGCACAAGCCTTAAGAGCGATGCCATCTCGCCAGCTTGGTTTCTTTGCTGCCGCACAGGGCTGGCTGATCGATCTGAATGACGCGGCGGAGATCATGCCCGTGCCCGCAGTGACACCGGTGCCCGGAACGCAGCGATGGTTTCTCGGCTTGATGAATTATCGCGGCCGCCTGACCGGGGTGGTGGATTTCGAGTGCTTCCTGGGTGATGAGTCGCCGTCTCAGTTACCGAAACATGCTGGACGACTGATCGTCTTGTCTGATCGTTTTTCCATCGCCACCGCGTTGCGTGTGGCTGCAGTGAGCGGCTTGGTCGACCTCGATGCGCATGCGGATCCAAGCCCCCAAGCCAGTATCTCGGCTCGCACGTCTGATATCGGCAAGCCTGTGTGGCAAGGAAACTTGGCGCGCATCGGTGATCAGGAATGGCGCAGGCTAGATGTGCGAGCGCTGCTAGCTGACCATTCATTTGTCAACGCGGCGCTCAGGTGAGTGAGCCTTGACGGTGGCGGGCTCTCTTGATTCCAAGCGGATTCATGGCCAGGGGGACACTATCCCGCACTCTGCACCGGTTTCGTTGCTGCGCCCAGCGTCGTCAGGACTTTGCTGCGTCCCCCTACAGCCAGCGCTACTACTTTGGTAGTGATGCAACGAGACAGTTTCATCGTGCAGCCAGATACCCCTCATGAACGGAGTCGATTACATGAACATTGAAAATTCGCCTGCTGCTGCTCGGGTCCGGAAGAATGTGCCCAGCCGCTGGCGAAGCTTGGCAAATCAATTTGGCCTACCCATTGTCATGCAAGGCCTAGGTCTCGCACGCCGGCTGTTGCCAGTGCCGAACGGATTTTCCAAACGGTTTGTGCGCGGTGTGCAGCTGGCATTGTCGCTAGCGTTGATCGGCCTGCTTGTGTGTGCAGGGATCAGCACCAACCATGCGCTGATGACTGCAGCCAGAACGCAGATTGCCAGCGAGTTGGTCATGCACTCTCAGCGTCTGGGCAAAGCGGCGCCGAATGCCATACAGGGGAATCCGGCAGCGTTTCGCCAGCTCGAGCAAAGTCGCGAGGCCATCAATCTGCAGCTTCGCGTGCTTACCTCCGGAGGCAACTGGCAGGGCAGAACAATGCCGGAGGCAGAGAGTGCAGAGCAGGAGCGCATGGCCGCGATCCGTAGTGCATGGCTGAAATCCGACAAGGCCGCCGCCCAGATCTTGTCAATGGAAAAGGAGCTGACAGGGTTTCGCACCACGCTGCGAACGCTCAACACGATCAGCCCGGTCCTACTCGAAATCTCCGAGCAGATCGCCAGTTTGCTGGCGCAGTCCGGCGGCTCGCCACGAGAGGTGGCGGCCGCTGGTCAGCTGGTGATGCTCACCCAGCGATTGGGCAAGAGTGCCAATGAATTCATGACCCCTGAGGGTATCAACCAGGACACCGCTTTTCTGCTAGGTAAAGATGCCAATACGTTCGCCGACATCATCGCCGGATTCACTGACGGCAGTGAAATGCTGCGGCTACCCCCGATACGCCATCCGGATGCGCGGCAGCGTCTGGGCGAGCTGAAGACAGCCTTCGATAACTACCGGCGTCAGCTGTCCCTCATCCTGTCAAATCTTGGCAAATTCATCGCAGCTAAGGAAGCGGAACGTCTCCTGTTTCTGGAAAACGAACCTCTTCGTGAGCGCCTCTCCGAGTTACAGCAATCGTACCGGGATCGTGAGCACGACGCAGGATGGTCACACTGGGCGATCGGCGCATTTGCCAGCAGCGCAGTGTTGCTGGGTTTGCTGCTGGCCTGGTTACTGTTGCGGCAAAGCCGTCTTGAGGCCGCCGAGGCGCAGGCCAGACGCGTGCTTGCCGAAGAGCAGCAGCGCAAAGCGATGCAGGACGAGGAAGCTGCGCGTACACTGAACCAGCAAAATCAGGCGGCCATTCTCAGGCTGATGAACGAACTGCAGGAAATCGCCGAGGGCAACCTGACGGTGCAAGCCACCGTATCCGAGGACGTGACCGGTGCGATTGCAGACTCAGTGAACGTCACTCTGGAAGAACTGAGGCGTTTGCTGGGCAAGGTCAGGCAGACAGCACTGCAGGTGGGTAAATCTTGCGAACTCGCGCACAACATGTCCACCGAATTACTTGCTCTGTCCAAGCGGCAGTCCGGCGAGATACAGCAGACCGGACAGATGGTGCTGCAAATGACCGCTCAAATCCATCAGGTATCGCGTGCTGCGAGTGAGTCGTCGGATGTGGCGCAATCGTCGGTCCAGGCAGCGCAGCAGGGAGAGACTGCGGTGCAGGATTCCATCCGGGGCATGCAGCACATCCGAGAGCAGATACAAGAGACCTCCAAGCGTATCAAGCGGCTGGGAGAGTCCTCGCTGGAGATTGGTGATATCACCGAGCTGATTTCGGATATCACCGAGCAGACGCACGTCCTCGCCCTGAATGCCTCGATACAAGCGGCTGCCGCCGGCGAAGCGGGCAGGGGATTTGCGGTCGTCGCCGAAGAGGTGCAAAGACTGGCCGAGCGCTGCGGTGATGCGGCAAGACAGATCACCACCTTGGTCAAGACAGTGCAGCAAGATGCGCAGGAAGCGGTTGTCGCCATGGAGCTCTCGACACAGGGCGTCATTGAAGGTGCGCGGCTTTCTGATGCTGCAGGAATGGCGCTGGGTGATATCCGGCGCATCTCTCAACATCTGGCTGAACTGATTGCCGGTATCTCGGCTTCAGCGACACAGCAGGCAAGCGTCGCTGATGCAGTCACGCGAAATATCGACAGTATCCTGACCGTCACCGAGCACACGCGGCATGGCACTCAGCAGACAGCCAGTTCAGTGCAAGAGCTAGCTGAACTGGCCAAGGCACTTGAGCGCGCGATCGAGCGCTTCCGCATCGCCTGACGGCAGCTCGCATGTCAGCCTCTTCTGTACAGAGCGACCTTGGCCAGAGCCTGGGTCGGGTGCCGGCTCTGGCGGCGCGCCCATCACCTGCCCTTGTAGCACTGACCGACACGCTGGCGCGCTTGCTGTCCAATTTGCGCGAAGGCTTGTCTCGGCGAGGACTCGACCATCCCGAAGAACCGATCGTCACTGCCGATCGACACGTGCGTCTCATCCGTGGCGCCTTCCGTTTGTGCGGAGCCCATACGCTGGGCAGCTTGTGCGGACTCATGCTCGAGGTCATATCAACCGCCGACGACCGTGCCTCGACATCCTTGTGTCATGCGCTGCAGTCGGGATGCTCGGCACTGCTGGCATCTCTCCCGTCCTTTCAGAAAGCGCATGCCGTCCCGGCCGGCTGGCTACTGCCCGCATGGAGAGAGTTGGCGGCACAGATGCCTGCACCTGTGCCATCCCCCGCCGCGATGATCTCCCTTGGAGTGACGAATGAATCCGCAGCGTCGCGGGTCGCGCAGGCGGGTTTCTCGCCATTCGCCGCACCAGCGACGAGGCATGAGATTGGCGTGACTGAACTCGACACGGTGTTGCTGGATTTTTTGCGAGCAGAACCCGGTTCAGACACGCTGCGAGAGTCGCTTCGAAAGATGGGGATGATTTTTGCACAGCTGACCCAACAGCGGATCGAACCTCACCACGGGTATCAGCAGCCTCGTCTTGCATGGTCGGTACTCCTGGCCTACTGTGCGTTGCTGGCGACGGATGCACCGATGGATATGGCAATTGCAAAAAAAAATCTCTCGCTGGTCGTGCGAGAGATCCGGCAGTCCGCACAGCGGTCTTCACTGGGTTCCGTGAATTTACCTTACAGCCTACTTCAGGAAATAGTGTTCCAAATAGCTTGGTTTGCGCCTGTCAACACTTTCAGCCAGAGTGTGCGTGACTGTTTCATGTTGGACTGGCAGCTCAGTCCACGCAGTGCGGAGGCAGACATCCTCCTGCCGGACGAGCAAAAAACAGAATTGCTTGCTCGTCTTGAAGCCCTTGAATCAGGATGGACACTGATGGATTCCAAGGAGCGCATTGAGCACATCAAGGAGATCGCCAATGCATTCAGGGCGCTCTCCTGCGGATGGACGTTCGAATTGATCGCTGCTTCGCTCTCTGCCCTGGTCACGCGCGATGAAACGCATGAATTGCCACTGGTCGCCGGGCTGGTGATTGCGCGAGCTGCTGTGGAGATATCCGGGGATGCGGAATCCGAACCCCCACGGAGTCTGTTGGCTCAGGCGCTTGAGACGCTGGCAACACTTGCCTCATCCGACGCTGGCAGCGGGGTGGCTGAAAAACCATGGTGGGACAGGCTCAACCGCCTCCCGCTCCGCTTGACTCACTCGGCTGCGATGGCAGCCGCGCGGAGTGCCTTGCGATCCGTATTCGCGCAGGCCGAGCAAACGCTTGGGCTGATGATCGAGTCTGGGGATACCACCGCAGTACTGCATGACATGAGCTTGGCGCTTGATCGTGCTCGCGGCGCACTCGTCATCGTCGGTGCAAGCGCAGCGGTTGACAGGATCGGCGTTCTTCGGCAGGCGCTGTGTGTCGTTCAGCAGGCAACGGCAGCAGCGGATAGAGGGCCGTCGTTGAATGAATTGCAGACACTGGCCTTGCAGTGGGTTCAATTGTGCGACGGTATCGATCTCTGGACTCTGGCGGATGGCCATCAGCGTGCCCATCGACCTGATCCGGCAGCGTCCGGTCTGTCAGGGCAGTCACCCGATGATTCGGGTGACTCGGGCTATTTGAGTAATATGGCAAATGCCGGCATTGCATTCATGGCAGACCCCGCGGCAAGGCCGCCGGAAAATGTGGAGCGCACTATCGACTGCATTCCCGATGTGTGCATCGCCGACGAAGCAAGCTCGCATGACCGCCTTGAGCAGATTTTCATTCAAGAAGCGACGCAGCGTTTGTCGCGTCTCAGGCAGGATCTGGCCGCATGGGTGGCCGATACAGCAAAACCCTTACCCGACTCGATTGCCTGCGAAGCCCATGGATTGGCAGGCAGTTCTGGCACAGTAGGCCGCCAGCGGCTCCATGATGCCGCACTTGCACTCGAAGGGGCGGTCGACTACTTGGCCAGCTTGCCCGTGGCCAGTCAGCATGCTCACTCAGACACCTTAATGCAAGGTGTAGAGGCTCTGCAGCGCGAGTTTCAGCCCGAGATTCAGTGCGAGATTCAGCCCACGCTTGAGTCAACTCACCACCTGATCGTCTGTGCCGACAATGGCGTTGCATCGGCAGTGTCGGATGCGCTTCATGCTTTGTGGTCGCTCTCTCGCGATCGACCAGATCGTGTCCTTTCACCGGCGCCCACGCTCAAGGAGTCCTCGCCGCGCACCATCGATGGTGAAGCATGTTGCGATGATACCGAACTGCTGGCGGTGTTCAGTGAGGAAGCGGCCGAGTTATTACCCTTGCTGGCGAAGCAGATGGGTGAGTGGCTTGCGACTCCAACGGACGAGAGCCTTCGTTCCGGCACGCTCCGTTTACTGCACACGCTGAAAGGGAGCGCTCGCATGGCCGGGCAGATGTCGCTCGGAGAGCGTCTGCATCGTATGGAGCATGAAGCCACGCAGCTACAAAAAGCGACTCACCTGCAAGATCCTGATCAGTGCGCATTGCGCCAGGATCTTGCACAGCTGTTTCTCGATGCGGGTTTGTCGCCCGAGCCCTTGGTGCAAGCTTATGCAGCACCACCGTCATCCGTTTGTGCCACTCCCCAGCCGGAGCCGCCCTGGCCGGCGCGGGCAGCGGGCAAGGCAGTAGTTACCCCGCCCAAACTTCGCCATGATCTGCTCGAGCGCGCCTCGGGTAGTGCTGCCGAACTTCTGGTGGGCGCCGCGCGCACAACTGAGGCGGTGCAGCGACATCGGCAGACAGTCTCCGAGCTGACAGACAATCTCGCTCGTCTGAGAACACAACTACGCGAGCTTGAGCTGCAGTCCGAATCTCGTATCACTGCGCAGGCTCAGCCCAGCGCATCTGCCTTCGATCCACTCGAATTTGATCGCTACACACGCTTGCAGGAGTTGGCCCGAATGACTGCGGAGAGCCTCTCCGATCTGACCAGCCTCCAGCGCGCTCTGGAGCGAGAGGTCGATTCGGTAACGGCCATGATGTCGCAACAGACGCGCCACGCCCGAGAGCTGCAATCCGATCTCCGGCGAGCCGGAATGCAGGCGTTCTCCTGCATGGAATTGCGTTTGCGGCATCTGGTCAGGCAGGTGGCCGGTGAGACAGGCCGCGAGGTCCATTTCGCGCTGGAGGGAGCGCATATTGAAATCGATCGACAGCAACTTGATCGACTCAGCGGCGTGTTGCAGCACCTGATACGCAATGCAATCGTGCACGGCATCGAGCTGCCAGAGGAGCGCGAGCGGACAGGCAAGCCGCGTTGCGGCCTTGTGCGGCTAGCGCTTTCTCAGCAGGGAGGTGAACTCAGGCTGCATATCAGCGACGATGGCCGTGGCCTTGACCTCGCCCGTATCCACGCTCGCGCAATTGAGCTGGGTGTGCTGGCTCGGGATGCCGTGATCGATGATTCCGGTATTACTGAACTTATTTTTCATCCCGGTCTCTCGACTGCCGACACCGTGACCGGACTCGCAGGACGCGGCATCGGCATGGATGCAGTCAAAGAGGCCGTGATGCAGATGGGTGGAGCACTCAAGGTAGACAGTTTGCCTGGAGCCGGCACATGCATCACGCTGGGCCTTCCCCAATTGCTCTCCACTCGGCAAGTGCTGGTGGTCTCGATGGGCAGGCAAGCGATTGCCTTCCCCGCTTCCTTGGTACAGCAGCTCATGCAGCCCAGTGTTGCGGCGCTGCACGAGGCGATACAGCGCGGCAGCATCGAATGGCATGACCAGGTTATGCCTTTGCGAAGTCTTGCCGAATTGCTTGGCCGCGAGTCTGCGGCAACCACTCGTGCGCCCGCTTTGGCATCGCATCGCCCTTCGGTGGTCTTGTTGCGCCAGCTCGATCAGTGGCTCGCCATTATCGTCAATGAGGTGCTGGGACACCGGGAGGTCGTAGTCAAGCCAACCGGAGAGCAACTGGTGGGCGTTGCCGGATTGGCCGGTGCCGCATTGCAAGCCGATGGCAGCTTCTTGCTGATCGTGAATCCCTTGTCCTGGTTCGAGCGTCTCGCACAAGCTCACGGCATTGCTCAGATACCCGAAGGCGGCGATGAGATTTTTCACAAGGCGCCCCTGGTGATGGTCGTCGATGATTCACTGACAGTGCGTCGCGTGAGTCAGCGACTGCTTGAGCGTCGTGGCTACCGAGTGGTCGCTGCACGGCACGGTATTGAAGCACTCGAGCAATTGCGCGAGATGACGCCGGCGGCCATGTTGCTGGACATCGAGATGCCACGTATGGATGGATTTGAGTTGTTGGGGCGCTTGCGTGCAGACGAGCGTCTCAAGTTGATACCGATTGCCATGGTGACTTCGCGTGCCGCCGAACGTCATCGCTCACATGCCATGCAACTCGGAGCAGATGCGTATTTTGGTAAACCCTACCGGGATCAGGAATTGTTTGACTGGTTGAACTCGTGCGCGCCTACATCACCAGCGCCATCGCACGCTGCCTGAGCTGATCAAGCACCGGGCGCTGGCATGGGGATACCGAGCCGACTCGATCTCAGCAAAGCATTGATCTCCAAGGAAGCCCAATGAAAATTACCTGGACTACGGATAATCAGCCCTCCTCACTGCAGCGTCCGCATGATCGTATCGCTCTGGTCTTGCAGGGAGGCGGAGCGCTGGGCGCGTACCAGGCGGGCGCCTTCGAGAGTTTGTCGGACACACGGTATCAGCCAGACTGGGTTGTCGGTGTCTCGATTGGCGCGATCAATGCTGCCATCATTGCCGGCAATCCGCCCAAACATCGTGTGGCGCGTTTGAATGAATTCTGGCAACGAGTCTCTTCGGGCCTGCCGCAAGTCAGCGATGCCTTGCCGCTCACTCCCTGGCTGCGCGCGATGACAGAGATTCACGACACCCGCACAGCGCTTAATCAGCTCAGTGCTTGGCACGCGGCCTGGCTGGGCATTCCCGGGTTTTATCAGCCTCGCGTTCCACCGCCGCCTTTTCAGCTGCCCGGCACACTTGCGGCGCTGAGTTTATACGACACCGCACCGCTGCGCGAGACTCTGGAGACCCTGATCGATTTTGATCTGATTAACAACGGAGCCGTTCGTTTGTCCCTCGGTAGCGTGAACGTACGAACAGGAAATTCGCATTACTTTGACAGTGCCACCGAGCGCATCGGACCGGAGCATGTGATGGCCAGCGGCGCGCTGCCACCGTCATTCCCGCCCGTCATGATCGATGGCGAATTCTGGTGGGATGGTGGAATCTTGTCGAACACGCCCTTGCAGCATGTGCTGGAGGTTCGCAGTCCGAGGGAATGCCTGTTGGTATTCCAGATTGACTTGTTCAATGCACGAGGTCCGGTACCTGTGGATTTTGATGAGGTGCTGAAGCGACAGAAGGATATTCAGTATTCCAGCCGCACCCGCTACACCAGTAATGTCGCGGCCGACCTCACCAATCTGCGACGCGACATCATCGATCTGATGGACAAGCTACCCAAGCCCTTGCTGGATGATCCCGAGGTGCGTCGTCTGGCAGAGTTTGCCAATGTGGCGCCGATGGATCTGGTTCACCTGATCTACCGTCAGGGACCCGAGGAGCGGGAATCCAAGGACTACGAATTCTCGCGCGTATCCGTGCGGGAGCGCTGGGAGGCAGGTCGTCGCGACATGCAGGACACCATCAATCATCCCGACTGGCTCAAGCAGGCAGGCCGCGAGAGCGGCGCGATGCAATACGATCTGACCCGTCACAGTCGGCCGCTGAACCTGCTGGCAGAGTAAGAACCTACCTCGTGAGGTCGCTGGCGGCGTTGCCAATACCTTGCGCTACGTCGGCACTGTCTACGGCGTTGTCGCCTTGCCATCACCCTAACGAGACAGGTCAAGCGATGCGGCGAGCGATGACTTGGCTTATTTTTTGACGACCGAGTAGCGCTCGAGCGTTTTCTTGCGAGCCTCGTCATGCGCAACGATAGGACGTGGGTATTCCTTGCCCAGCTTGATGCCGGCCATCGACAGCGTTAATTCTGGCGCTAGCCAGGGCGCATGAATGGACTTGCGATCCAGCCCGGATAATTGCGGAAGGTAGCGTTTGATAAATTTACCCTCGGGATCAAATTTTTCCGACTGGGTGATCGGGTTGAAGATGCGGAAGTAGGGTTGCGCATCGCAGCCCGATGACGAGGCCCATTGCCAGCCCCCATTATTGGCCGACAGGTCGAAGTCGTTCAGCTGTCGCGCAAAATAGGCTTCACCGCGTCGCCAGTCGATACCCAGATCCTTGATCAGAAAACACGCCGTCACCATGCGTAATCGATTATGCATGTAGCCAGTCTGATTGAGCTGCATCATTGCCGCATCCATCAAAGGATATCCCGTGTGCCCCTCGCACCACGCGGCAAAGGCATTGTCAGCCTTCTTGCCGGTTTCCCAACTGATGCGATCGTATTCCGGCTTGAATGCACTGCCGACCACCTGTGGGTTGTTGTACAGGATCATGAAGTAGAAGTCTCGCCATACCAGCTCGGAGAGCCACACGGCAGCCCCTTCTTTCCCTTCGCCCGACTGCATGGACTCGGCAGCCAGCCGCGCGAGAGAACGTATTGATACGGTGCCAAAGCGAAGATGTACAGACAAATACGACGGACCCTTCACCGCCGGATAGTCTCGGGTCTCCTTGTAGCGCGCCATCCGGGGAACGAAGTCTTTCAGCAGAGATGCGCCGCCTTTCATGCCCGTGACAAGGTTCAGTGCAGCCAGATTGCATGCCTCAAAGCCCATGGATTTCAGTGTTGGCATTGGCGCTGCGGTGGCGGGGAAGGCCAGCTGTCCCTTTGCGGGCTTGCAGGCCAGCGGCAACAGGGCGTCGAGGTTCAGCCCACCCGAGGGCAGGGAGAGTTTTTTCAGCCAGGCGTTTTTATAGGGTGTGAACACAGAAAATGGTTTGCCCGCCAGTGATAGCACCTCCTCTTTGGCGAAGATCACCTGATCCTTGAACATAAGAAGCTCTCGCCCCGAGCGTTGCAGCCCCTTGGCAACGTGGGCATCGCGTTCGAGGGCAGCGGGTTCATAGTCCTCATTGGCATACACGGCATCCACACCGAGTTGTTCGGCCAGTGCGGGTATCTCATCTACCGCTCGCGCATGGCGCACAATCAACCCGCCACCCTGACGTTTGAGTTCTGCATCAAGCTCTTGCAGGCTGGCGTGAATGAAGGCCACCCGTCGGTCCATGCGGTTTTCAGGCAGCAGCGGATCGAGGATATCTTTATCAAAAATGAAAACGCAATACACCTGCTGGCTCTCGCCAAGGGCATGATGCAGTGCGGCGTTGTCGAAGTTGCGCAGGTCGCGGCGAAACCAGACCAGTGATTTGTTAAGGCGACGCATGAGACTCTCTGAACTGTAAAGCCCAAGGGGCAAATCGTTGGCGGCTGGCTAGCGTGACAAGCGGCCGGTGGGAGGAGTGTAGCCGCTTCGCAAAAAAATAGATCGAGACCGCCGTCGATGGATCCCGCTCGCCGAGGTGGTGGTGGGCGAGCAGCGGCGACGCTTAACGCGTCTCCATGGTCATGAGCAGAGGGAGACGCTGAAAAAGCCCGTTTTATGGCAAGCCAATACTGCGGTGCGACGCGGGAGCCTGCCAAATCGAGGGCTTGCCGTTATCTCCCAGAGAAGACATCTTGCGGCGTTTAATTATTCAGCGCTTCCTCAGGATCGAGCGGCATAGGGCTGCTTCGCAGCAGCGCTGCTCGGCGGGCGCCATGGATTTTTTTCAGGAGCTCTCATGTCAGGCAAAGCTGATAAAATCCCCCGCATGGCCAAGCAAGGCAAGCAGCAATCATCTTCTTCTTCCGCGCCAGTCGCGGACGCCGACGGTTTTTCTTCCGACAGCAGCAGCTCCCTACCATCATTACAGCTCGCGGATCACTTCCTGATCGCAATGCCCTCGATGCTTGATCCCTTGTTCGGGGGTACCGTGGTGTACATTTGTGAGCACAATGACGGCGGCGCGCTGGGCATGATCATCAACCGTCCCACCGACATGACCATGGATGTCCTGTTCGAGCGTCTGGACCTGTCGCTGGAAATCAATCCGCATGGCTCCTCGGCGGCCCGTAGCCCGGTCATGTTTGGTGGCCCTGTCCAGGTTGAGCGGGGCTTCGTACTGCATGCGCCGGCGAATGAGTACACCTCGTCGCTCAACGTGTCCGACGAGGTCGCGCTGACCACCTCGCGCGATGTGCTCGAAGCCGGCGCACGCGGCGAAGGTCCGCAGCGATTACTCGTCACGCTCGGATGTGCTGGCTGGAGTGCCGGCCAGCTGGAAGATGAAATACTCCGCAATGGCTGGCTCACGGTCCGCGCCGATCCCGTCATCTTGTTCGAGACGCCGATAGAAGAACGATTGGCGGCAGCGATGCACCTGCTCGGCATCGATCCTGCCATGCTCTCTGGCGATGCCGGGCATGCGTGACTCCTGTGTCTCAGGGCCCGTCGCTGCGCTGTACCCAGGTACCCTTGAGCGGACCATGCCGCTGGCGGTGGGGAGCATGTAGCGCGTATGAGCACGGTGATGGCCTTCGATTTCGGTTTGCGCCGGATCGGCGTTGCAGTGGGTAATCGTTTGCTCAAGCAGGCGCGGCCACTGACAGTGATTGATGCTGCCACCAACGATGCGAAGTTTTCTGCCATCGCTGCGCTGATCGGCGAGTGGGAGCCTGAGGCAGTCGTCGTCGGCCTGCCACTGCATCCCGACGGTGCAGAGCATGACATGACTGCGCGCTGTCGACGTTTCGCCAACCAGGTACATGGTCGTTTCGGCTTGCCCACCACACTGGTGGACGAGCGCTACACCTCTGCCGTGCTGCCTGCAGCGCGCGGCGAACGCGTGGATAGCGAAGCAGCGGCGCTGATACTTCAACAATATTTTGATGCCCATGACCCATCCTGAACTCGACGCCGAAAATCTCTACCAGCGGCTAGAGCGTGACGTGAAGGCCGCGCTTGCCGGTGCACCAAGACTGGCCGTGGTCGGAATCTATTCCGGTGGCGCCTGGCTGGCCGAACGTCTTTCCAAGTCGCTCGATATCAGCGCGCTGGGTTTTGTCGATGTGTCCTTTTATCGCGATGATTACGGCAGCCGCGGTCTCAAGGAAGAGGTTCGCCCCAGCCAGATGCCTTTCGAGGTCGAGGGGGCCAGCATTCTGCTGGTGGATGATGTGCTCTACACCGGCCGCACCACACGGGCGGCAATCAACACGCTCTTTGATTACGGCCGTCCCGGAAAGATCATGCTCGCAGCGCTGGTGGATCGCGGTGGCAGAGAGCTGCCGATCGCGGCAGATTTCATCGCAGCCAACGTGACCTTGCCTGCACAACAGACCCTCGTGCTGCAAAGAGCCGTGGATGGACAATTCTCCCTCACTGTTGACCATGCATAACCCCCAACTCAACCAGCACGGCGAACTGCAGCACCTGCTGACGCTGGAGGGCTTGCCCAAAGCCATGATCACTCGCATCCTCGACACGGCGACATCTTTTGTCAGCGTTAGCGACCGCGAGGTAAAAAAAGTACCGCTAATGCGCGGCAAGAGCGTATTCAATCTGTTTTTCGAGAATTCCACACGCACCCGCACCACCTTCGAGATTGCCTCCAAGCGCCTCTCGGCCGATGTGATCAACCTGAATATCTCTGCCTCATCGGCCAGCAAGGGAGAATCGCTGCTCGATACCATCGACAATCTGGCGGCCATGCATGCTGACATGTTTGTCGTGCGTCATTCGCAGTCCGGCGCTCCGTACCTGATTGCGCGTCACCTTACCGAGACTGGCCAGCAGCATGTCCATGTGGTCAATGCCGGCGACGGGCGTCACGCGCATCCCACGCAGGGCTTGCTGGACATGTACACGATCCGTCATTACAAGAAAGATTTCAGTAATCTCACTGTGGCGATCGTCGGCGATATCCTGCACAGCCGTGTTGCGCGCTCCGACATTCACGGGCTCACGACCCTTGGGGTTCCCGAGGTGCGCGCCATCGGACCGCGCACTTTGCTCCCGGGCGGACTGGAGCAAATGGGATTACGCGTGTTTACCGACATGAATGAGGGCCTCAAAGGCGTTGATGTGATCATCATGTTGCGTCTTCAGAATGAGCGCATGACCGGCGCGCTACTGCCCTCTGCGCAGGAATATTTCAAAAGCTATGGCCTCACCCCTGAGCGACTTGCGCTGGCCAAGCCGGATGCGATCGTGATGCACCCAGGGCCGATGAATCGCGGCGTAGAGATCGATTCTGCGGTAGCCGATGGCACACAAGCCGTGATCCTTCCACAGGTGACGTTTGGTATCGCCGTTCGCATGGCCGTGATGAGCATGCTGGCAGGGGCCTGATGCTGAGTTCGCCTGAGAGCGCAGCGGGAAAAGAATGAAATGAGACTACACATCAAGCAGGGCCGCGTTATCGACCCGGCCAACCAGATCGACGCGCAGCGGGATGTATTCATCGCTGATGGCAAGATCGTTGCCGTCGGTGACACGCCCGGTGCCTTTGGCGCCGATCAAACGATTGATGCCAGCGGGATGATTGTCGTACCCGGTCTGGTGGATTTGTCAGCACGCTTGCGCGAGCCTGGATACGAATACAAGGCGACGCTCGAGTCCGAACTGCAAGCTGCGCTGGCGGGGGGTGTGACCAGTCTGTTATGTCCGCCGGATACCGACCCGGTGCTGGACGAACCCGGCCTGGTCGAAATGCTCGTTCACCGTGCTCGACTGATGAATCAGTCGCATGTGTATCCGCTGGGAGCGCTGACCGTCGGTCTTAAGGGTCGCGAACTGACCGAAATGGCCGAGCTGACCGAAGCGGGGTGCGTCGGTTTCGCGCAGGCTGATCATACGATCGAAGACACCACGGTGCTATTTCGGGCAATGCAGTATGCGCAAACCTACGGCTACACCGTCTGGCTTCGCCCCCAGGATCCTCATCTGGGCAAGGGCGGCAATGCCCATAGCGGGCCACTGGCTTCGCGACTGGGCCTGTCCGGCGTGCCGGTAATGAGCGAGACGATTGCACTGCACACCATTTTTGAATTGATGCGCGTGACCGGTGCGCGCGTGCACCTGTGCCGCTTGTCTTCTGCCGCAGGCATTGCGCTGGTTCGTGCGGCCAAGGCCGAGGGTTTGCACGTCAGTTGCGACGTCGGCGCGCATCATGTCCACCTGACCGATCACGACATCGGCTTTTTCGATCCCAACGCGCGCCTGTCGCCGCCCTTGCGCAGTCATCGCGACCGTGATGCGATACGCCAAGCGCTGGCTGATGGCACGATCGATGCGATCTGCTCCGACCACACCCCAGTGGATGATGATGAAAAACTGCTTCCCTTCGGTGAAGCCTCACCCGGCGCGACCGGTCTGGAGCTGCTGCTGTCTCTGTCGATCAAATGGGCGGAAGATCATTTCAATACCAAAGACGGTCTAATGACTGCGCTTGCGCGCATCACCTGCGATCCGGCGCGGGTGGCAGGTCTGGATGCCGGCACGCTGTCGGTGGGCAGTGTCGCTGATATCTGCCTCTTTGATTCGACTGCCCGCTGGAAAGTCGATACTTCCGCGATTGTCAGTCAAGGCAAGCACACACCTTTTCTTGGTTACGAATTGCAGGGTCAGGTGAGGCATACGATTGTCTCTGGACGACTCGCCTTTAGTCGTTGATCATCATGCCAGTGGTAGGTCTGGCCAGGCTCGCCTGGCATTTGATGGTGGGGCTGCTCAAGGTCGCACTGCTATTTCCTTTTTTGGGCCAGCCAGCTCGCGAGCGACGCGTGCAGCGATGGTCGCGTCAGCTGGTCACAATTTGCGGCGTCTCGCTCTCAATCAATGAAACTGCCCAGCGTGAGCTGGTGTCACCGGCACTGATTGTCTGCAACCATATCTCCTGGCTGGATATCTTCGTCATCAACACGATTCATCCTTGCCGCTTTGTCGCCAAATCCGATATCCGCAGCTGGCCTCTCATCGGGTGGCTCTGCGAACATACGGGCACGATTTTCATCGCACGAGGCAAGCAGCGTGACGTACGACGAATCTACGCAGGTCTGGTGAAAAGTATTCATGATGGCGAACGCGTTGCTTTTTTCCCTGAGGGCACAACGGCGCCACAGGGTGTCGTGTTGCCCTTCCATGCCAACCTGTTTGAGGCGGCCATCGAGGCTGAAGTACCTGTGCAGCCCTACGCATTGCGGTACCTGGATGCGGATGGGAGCTTGCATGACTCGGCCGATTTCATCGGCGAGATGACGTTTGTCGACAGCGTGATCGCGATACTCGCAAGCGGCGGCATGCGGGCTGAACTCATACGCTTGCCGGCCATATCCACACAAGGCGCGCACCGCCGTGAACTGGCTGTCGCCGCGCGAGCCACCGTGGCGGCCGCGCTCAGCCAGGACGCTGATGCTGCGGACAATCGACCTGTACCAGTGCCCGGTCAGTCAGACGCAGTGCGCTGAGCTTACCGCCCCAAACGCAGCCGGTGTCCAATCCGATCACATTCGAACGCAGCGTCAGCCCCAGCGTCGACCAGTGGCCGAAGACGATCGGCGTTGCTTGCGTCAGACGTTGCGGTACGTCGAACCAGGGCATGTAGCCTTCGGGCGTGTGTCCCGGACCTTCCTTGCTGTCGAATTCCATCTCGCCTGCAGCCGTGCAGAAACGCAGTCGTGTGAGCGCATTCACGATGCAGCGCAATCTGTCCACCCCGCGTAGATCATCATGCCAGCGAACGGGTTCGTTGCCGTACATCTGTGCAAGAAAATCCGTCCAATCGCAGCTTCTCAGCGCGGAGGACACTTCGTCCGACAATGCCAGTGTCTGCTCTGTCGTCCATTGTGGCAGGACGCCCGCGTGCACAATCAGGTGATTTTCTGCCATCAGGGCCAGGGGTTGCTGCCGGAGCCAGTCGAGCAGTTCTTCGCGATCGGGGGCGGCGAGCAAGTCACTGAGTGTGTCAGAGCGACCCGGTTGCCTAAGACCCTGTGCAACGGCCAAGAGATGGAGATCGTGATTTCCCAGCACCACCTGCGCCTTGTTGCCCATGGCGCGAATTCGGCGCAGGCAACCCAGCGAGTCAGGGCCGCGATTGACCAGAACGCCGACAAAGATAAACCTCGCGTGAGGTGACAAGTCGAGACAGCGCTCGACTACCAAGTCGAGCTGAGCGGCGCAACCTTGCAGGTCGCCAATCACGAAATGCGTCATGGATTATTTTATAAAACCGGCAACGGTCCGGCCCAACACGCATTCTATTTCGAAGGCAGGGAGGCTGCTCCGTTAAAATGTGAGGGCCATTCGGTCAATGGGTTCAACCAAGAGGCCCTAGCAAACTGCCCTTGGCCGCGTGGGGGCCGCCTTGCCAGTGGCCGTGCTGCTTCGCGGCGCTCATTTTGATAGCGACTCTAAATAAGTTCAAAGAACCAACTTCAAGGACAAGGTAGTAACAAACAAGGTATCTGAATGATTCTAGTGACTGGCGGCGCGGGCTTCATCGGCGCGAATTTCGTACTTGACTGGCTGGCGTCCTCGGACGAGGCGCTCATCAATTTGGATAAGCTGACGTATGCAGGTAACCCAGACAATTTATCCTCGCTTGAGGGAGATGACCGACATCAGCTGATTCTGGGAGACATTTGCGACCGCGAGCAAGTGAATGAGCTGCTCGCCAGACATCAGCCCCGCGCTATCGTGCATTTTGCGGCCGAGAGTCATGTCGATCGTTCCATCCATGGGCCCGCCGACTTCATCCGCACAAATGTCGATGGCACCTTCAGCTTGCTGGAAGCAGCCCGCGCGTATCACGAAGGACTGTCGGGAACGGACAAGACCAATTTCCGCTTCTTGCACATTTCGACCGATGAGGTATTTGGCACACTCAGCCCTGCCGATCCGCCTTTTTCAGAGACCACGCCCTTCGCACCCAACAGCCCTTACTCGGCATCAAAGGCAGCCTCCGATCATCTGGTGCGTGCCTGGTATCACACTTATGGCTTGCCTGTACTCACGACCCACTGTTCGAACAATTACGGACCGCTGCAATTTCCGGAGAAGCTGGTCCCGCTGATGATCGCCAATGCACTCGCCGCCAAGCCGCTGCCCGTCTATGGCGATGGCCGGCAGATTCGGGACTGGCTATACGTGGGCGATCATTGCAGCGCCATACGCCGCGTACTCGCCGAGGGCAAGCCGGGTGAGACGTACAACATCGGTGGCTGGAATGAGAAAGCCAATATCGATGTTGTGCATACCTTGTGCGATTTGCTCGATGAGCTCGCGCCGGGTAAGCAAGCCCACCATCGGCTGATCACCCATGTGACCGATCGCCCCGGCCATGATCGTCGTTATGCGATTGATGCACGCAAGATCGAGCGAGAGCTGGGCTGGCATCCCGCGGAAACCTTCGAGACCGGCATGCGCAAGACCGTGCAGTGGTATCTGGCAAATCAGACGTGGGTACGCAAGGTGCAGTCTGGCGACTACCTGCAGTGGATAGACAAAAATTATCAGCAGCGTCACGGGAGTGAGGCATGAGTCATCATGAACAGCCCTCACGCCGAGGGATCATTCTCGCTGGTGGATCAGGTACCCGTTTGTACCCGGTGACGCTGACCGTCTCCAAACAGCTCATGCCGGTGTACGACAAGCCCATGATCTACTATCCACTGACCACGCTGATGTTGTCGGGCATGCGGGACATTCTGTTGATCTCCACGCCACAAGACACACCGCGTTTCGAAGCGCTGCTGGGCGACGGCAGTCAGTGGGGAATTGATATTCGGTATGCGGTGCAAGCATCACCGGATGGGCTGGCACAGGCCTTCATCATAGGCCGCGAATTTGTTGGCCAGCATCCGTCAGCGCTGATCTTGGGGGATAACCTGTTTTATGGCCATGGCTTTGATGGGCAGTTGCGCGTCGCGAGCCAGCGCAGTAAGGGCGCGTCCGTGTTTGCCTATCACGTCGAAGATCCGGAGCGCTATGGCGTGGTTGGTTTCGATGATAAACGCCGTGCGGTCAGCATTGAGGAAAAGCCGAAGAATCCACAATCGAATTACGCAGTGACGGGGTTGTATTTCTATGATCACCAGGTCTGCGATATCGCCGCCAGCATCAAGCCCTCTGCACGAGGCGAGCTTGAGATCACCGATGTGAACAAAATCTACCTACAACAAGACCAGTTGCATGTCGAGCTGATGGGGCGTGGCATGGCTTGGCTTGATACGGGCACACATGAGTCCTTGCTAGAGGCGGCACAGTTTATCGCCACGCTGGAAAAGCGTCAGGGACTGAAAGTCGCTTGCCCTGAAGAAGTCGCTTATCGCAAAGGATATATTGATGCAGCTCAGCTGGAAAAATTGGCCGAGCCGCTGAAAAAAAATACCTATGGTCAGTATCTTCTTCGCTTACTGAAAGACAAGGTGTACTGAGCTGATGAATGTGATCAAGACGGCCCTACCCGATGTGCTAATCATCGAGCCCACCCTGTTTGGTGATTCACGCGGCTTTTTTTTTGAAAGCCACAATCAGCGACGATTTGAAGAAATGACCGGCGTGTGCCTGCCTTTCGTGCAAGACAATCATTCACGCTCGGCCAGAGGTGTGCTGCGCGGCTTGCATTACCAGCTGCATCGACCGCAGGGTAAGCTGATACGGGTTATTCATGGCGCCGTACTCGATGTCTCCGTGGACCTCAGACGAAGCTCACCCACGTTCGGCAAATCTGTGTCCGTGCACCTCTCTGCCGAGAATCATCGGCAGTTGTGGATACCCCCCGGTTTTGCCCACGGCTTTCTCGTCACCAGCGACAGTGCCGATTTTTTGTACAAGACGACCGACTATTATGCGCCTGAACATGAACGAGTCCTGTTCTGGAATGATCCAGCGCTGGGTATCGCATGGCCGCTTGAGGCAGAACCAGTGTTGTCTGCCAAAGACCAGCTGGGTGTGCCACTTGCTCAGGCTGAAACCTACGAATGAAGATCCTCGTCACGGGGCGTGATGGCCAGGTGGGGGGCGAACTGGCAAAGGTCTTGACCGGGCTCGGCGAGGTCATCGTGCTTGGCCGCGCGCACATGGATCTCTCCCAGCCTGACGCGGTGCGAGCTACCCTTCGGGCAGAGCGTCCGGCACTGATCATCAATGCGGCGGCCTACACGGCCGTTGATCTGGCCCAGTCAGATCAGGATTTGGCCTATGCCATCAACGCGCAAGCGCCAGGCATCATGGCAGAAGAGGCGAAAAAGCTGGGCGCTGCCTTGATTCACTACTCCACGGATTACGTCTACGACGGCGCCAAGTCGGGAGCATGGGTGGAGACAGATCCGACCGGGCCATTGTCGGTCTATGGTCAATCCAAGCTGGCGGGTGAGCAGGCCATTGCCTCGGTTGGAATTCCCCATGTGATTTTACGGACCAGCTGGGTGTACGGCCTGACCGGCAAGAATTTTCTCTTGACCATGCTGCGTCTGGCACACAGCCAGCCAGAGTTATCCATCGTCAGCGACCAGATTGGGGCACCCACCTGGAGTCGAACGATTGCGGCCGCCACGGTGGCAGTGCTGTCAAAGGCTGCCAGCCCTGCTCGATTGAGCGAACTCAGCGGCATCTACCATCTCTGCGCAGATGGCCACACCAGCTGGTATGGTTTTGCCGAAAAGATTTTTGAGCATCCTGTCGTGACCAAAAAGCCGATACTCCACGCCATTGGCACGGCAGACTATCCCACGCCAGCACAGCGCCCAAAGAATTCCATAATGAGCACGGCAAAATTCGAGCAGCATTTCGGCCAATTGCCTGCGTGGGAAAACGCACTGTCAGCGTGCCTCGCGTGTATTCCTGATGAAGCGCCGCATTTGCTCAATCCCCATTGATTAAACCGAACAAGTGAACTGAACTGATCATGGTAACTGGCACCGCAAGCCTGACGCCGGGCATTTTCAAAGCTTATGACATTCGTGGTGTGCTTGGCAAAACACTCGATATTGATATCGCCTATCAAATTGGTCAGGCATTTGGCAGCGCTGCCCTCGCCAAAGGAGAGAGCACCGTGGTTATCGGGCGCGATGGCCGCCTCAGTGGCCCCTCGCTCCTTGCTGCGCTGGCCAAGGGTCTTCAGTCTGCCGGCGTGCACGTCATCGACATTGGTCTGGTGGCCACCCCCATGCTGTACTTCGCCACCTATGCGCTGGATGCGCCTAGCGGCATCATGGTCACCGGCAGCCATAATCCACCCGATTACAACGGGTTCAAGATGGTGCTGGCTGGTGAGGCCATTTATGGTGAAACCATCCAGCAGCTCTACCGACGTATCCTGAACAAGGCTCTGGCGAGCGGGGAGGGCAGTTATCGTCAGCACGGCATCCGCGATGCCTATCTTGCGCGGATTCTGAGCGATGTCACGCTCGCCAAGCCAATGAAGATTGCCATCGATTGCGGCAATGGGGTTGCCGGCGCCGTGGCCGGCGATCTTTACCGGGGGCTGGGCTGCGACGTGATCGAACTATTTTGCGAGGTAGATGGTCATTTTCCCAATCATCATCCCGATCCGGCACATCCCGAGAATCTGCAAGACCTGATCGACTTGTTGCGAACCAGTGAGGCAGTGCTCGGACTGGCCTTTGATGGTGATGGTGATCGCTTGGGCGTAGTCACCAAGGAAGGGCAGATCATCTATCCGGACCGACAGCTGATGCTGTTTGCGCAGGAAGTGTTGTCGCGCCACCCCGGTGCGCCCATTCTCTATGATGTCAAGTGCAGTCGCCATGTAGCCGACGTTGTAAAGGCCTCGGGCGGGCAAGCGATGATGGGCAAAACCGGACACTCGCTGGTCAAGGCGCGCATGAGAGAAACGCAGGCCCCGCTCGGAGGCGAGATGAGCGGTCATATCTTCTTCAAGGATCGCTGGTACGGCTTTGATGACGGCCTTTACGCGGGTGCACGCCTGCTCGAGATTTTGTCCAAAGTGACTGATCCCAGTGCCCCCCTGAACGCCTTGCCGCAATCGCTGTCCACACCGGAACTGCACGTTGCGTGCGCTGAGGGGGAGAATCATGCGATTGTCGAGCGGTTGCAGAGCGAGCTCAGCTGGCCCGATGCAACCGAGGTGCTGACGATCGATGGTGTCCGTGTGGAGTACGCTGACGGCTTTGGTCTGGTGCGCGCCTCGAATACCACTCCCGTACTGGTGCTGCGCTTCGAGGCAGACAGCCCCGAGGCGCTTTCGCGTATCCAGCAGTCACTGGGTCAGGCCATCCGCAGCGTCAAGCCGGATGCCGAGCTACCCTTCGCAGCGTGACGCAAATCGTCGAATGACCTCACTGACACTCCGCGTCTATTCCGCCTTGTGGTGGGCGCTCTTGCCCTTCATCCTTATGCGTCTGTGGTGGCGCGGCCGTCATGAGAGCGGATACCGGCGCCATATCGTCGAGCGGTTCGGCTTTGTTCAGGCAGGGCCATCATCGCTCATCTGGGTACATGCCGTATCGGTCGGTGAGACACGGGCGGCAGAGCCTCTGATCCGAGCACTGCTCCGGCAATATCCTACACACCAGATCCTGCTCACGCACATGACGCCAACGGGGCGTGCCACAGGTGCCGCCTTGTTTGGTAAAGAGGTCCGGGTGATGCAGTCCTATCTTCCTTATGACACACTGAGCATGACCCGGCGTTTCATAAGAGCGATACATCCATCACTGTGCATCCTGATGGAAACGGAAGTCTGGCCTGCCCTGATACACAACTGCCACCAGCAAGCAGTCCCTGTGGCGCTGGTCAATGCACGGTTGTCAGAAAAATCGCTGCGCAGCGCGCAGCGTTTATCGACGCTGTTCACGGATACGGCAAAAAAAATCCGCTTGTTCGCCGCGCAGACGCAGGCAGATGCCGAACGCCTACGCCAGATATCGGGCGCGCCTGTCGCCGTGACGGGCAGTCTCAAGTTCGATATTGCGCCTCCGGTGGCGATGCTGGCGTTAGGTGCGCAATGGCGAAGGCAGTTTGGCCCGCGGCCAGTACTTCTGTGTGCCAGCACGCGTGAAGGCGAGGAGACGCTTCTCCTCGATGCCTACATGCGCGCGACACTGCCTCAGGAGACTCTGCTGATCATTGTTCCGCGTCACCCTCAGCGATTTTCAGCAGTGGCACAGTTGCTGGAGCAGCGAGGCCTTCACTACTTGCGCCGTTCACAACTTGGGCAAGATGCGCTGTCACCGCATGTCCATACGCTGCTGGGCGACTCCTTGGGTGAAATGTTTGCATTCCATGCTGCCTGTGACATGGCTTTCATTGGCGGCAGCTTACTGCCGCATGGCGGACAGAACCTGATCGAGGCACTGGCATGCGGCAAACCGGTGTTTGTCGGGCCTCATACCTATAATTTTGCGCAGATCACCCAGGATGCGGTGACCGCGGGTGTGGCGGTGCGGGTGACGGATGCAGACGCCTTGTTCGACCAGTGGCTGGAATGGCTGATCGATACGCGCCGGTTGCAGCAAGCATCCGCTGATGCTGCCGAGTTCACGAAAGCGCATCACGGTGCCACGGAAAAAACCGTGCGACTGCTATCGGAAGTTTTGAATCAGCTGCAGGTCAACCCCGAGCGTTTATCCTCGAAAGCCTGACATGTCGGAAGCGCCTTTGCTACGCTGCAGCGCCCCGTGAACGATTCGTTTACTGCGCTTGTTATCGTTACTTCTCTGCTTCCGTAAAACCGCCTCCCAGTGAACGATACAGATCGACGGCATTAGTCAGCTTCAGCAGCTGGGATTGCACCAGTGCCTGTTCTGCGTTGAAGAGCTCGCGCTCGGCATCGAGCACATCCAGATAATTGGCAATTCCGTTCTGGTAGCGGGCTTGCGCCAGCGACAGGCGCTCGAATTGCGCATCACGTACCGCTTTTTGGGCATCAATCTCCTCTGTCAGGGTGGCACGTGCTGCCAATGCATCGGCGACTTCCCGGAAAGCGATCTGAATCGTTTTTTCATAGTCGGTGATCGCGATATTGCTGCGAATTTGCGCCAGACTCAAACTCGCCTTGTTGCGACCATTGTCGAATATGGGCATCACCACTTGAGGAGCAAAATTCCAGGTGCGCGCTCCGGTATCGAACAGGCCACCCAGATCACTACTGGCCAGACCGAAGCCGGCTGTCAGCGCGATACGCGGGAAGAAAGCAGCGCGCGCCGCAGCGATATTTGCCTGGCTGGCTCGCAGCCGCTGCTCGGCGGCCCGAATATCGGGCCGATACGTGAGCAGATCCGACGGCATTCCTGCGCCGATATCTGCCGTGATCAGCTGGTTCGACAGCGTTGCTGTCTGCGGCGTTGGTTTGATGCTTGAGCCGGTGAGAAGCATCAATGCGTTCATTGCCAGTGCATGCTGACGCCGCAACGCCAGCACTGACACACGAGCCGATTGCACCAGTGATTCGCTTTGCTGGAATTCCAGTGCGTTGGCTATGCCGCCGTCAAGGCGCTTCTTGACCAGGTCGCGCGAACTTTCCCTAGCTTTGTAAGCGCGCTCGGCGAGCTGCTTCTGCTCTGCCAGCGCACGTTCGGTCAGCCATGCCTTGGCCACCTCACCGACCAGTGAAATCTGGAATGCGCGCCGTGCCTCTTCGGTCGCCATGTATTGAGATAAGGCCGCAGCCGACAGATTTTTCACGCGACCGAAAAAATCCAGTTCAAACGCCGCCATACCGAGCCCGACCTGATAGACCGTGTTCTCGCGCATGGTGCCAGCCAGCAGCTGACGCGACATCGTCAATCCGCCGGTCGTGTTCACGGTGGGCAGCTGATCTGCACGCTGAATGTTATACAGCGCACGCGCTTCCTCGATACGGAGGATCGCGGTTTTGAGATCGCGATTATTGTTCAGTGCCGCGCTGATCGTTTCACGCAGGTCAGGGTTCTGGAAGAATTCATTCCAGCCAATATCTGCGACCGGCTTTACCGTGGCGCCGTCTCCCCCTGGATAGTTGGCAGGGATCGGTGCTGCTGGCGTAAAAAACTTGGGCATGATCTGGCAGCCAGAGAGTGTCATGGCACCGGCCAGCACAACTACGGGGAGGATGAATTTTTTTGTCATTGTTATGCCTCGTTCTGATGCAAGTGGGCGGCGTACAGTTTGCGCTGTCGCTCGTTTCCTTTGAAAATGCGACGAACAACCACGAAAAATATCGGAACAAAAAAGACGGCGAGTACCGTAGCGGTAATCATCCCGCCCATCACGCCGGTGCCAATGGCGCGCTGGCTTGCCGAACCCGCACCGGTGGCGATCACCAGCGGCAGCACACCGAGAATGAAGGCTAGTGATGTCATGATAATCGGACGGAATCGCAGCTTGACCGCCGTTAGCGTGGCCTCAATAAGCTCCATGCCGTCCGCTTGAAGGTCTTTGGCGTATTCAATAATCAGGATTGCATTCTTCGCAGAGAGACCGATGATGGCGATCAGGCCCACCTTGAAGTACACATCATTTGGCATGCCACGGAACAGGGTGAAAGCCACGGCACCCAGAACGCCCAGCGGCACGACCAGCAGCACAGCGACGGGAATCGATGTACTTTCATACAGTGCTGCCAGTACAAGGAAGACTGCAAGCAGCGATAGCGCGAACAGCAAGCTCGCAGTAGAACCGGCCGCCTTCTCTTCAAAAGACTGCCCGGCCCACTCGTAGCCAATACCAGCAGGTAGCTGCTTGATCAGGCGCTCGACTTCGGCGATTGCGTCACCGGAGGAAGCGCCGGGCGCAGCGTCGCCCTGAATCTTCATCGCAGGATAACCATTGAAGCGCACCAACTGCACTGGGCCATTGATCCAGCTGCTGCGCAGGAAGGCTGACATCGGCACCATGCTGCCCTGAGCATTGCGCACATGCAGCTTGCCCAGATCTTCCGGCATCAGCCGCTTCTCGGCGGCAGCTTGCACGATGACGCGCTGCTGGCGTCCCACGTTGGGGAAGTCATTCACGTAGGTCGAGCCAAAGGTGGCGGCCAGGGTGGCATTGATATCGGCCACTGCCACACCGAGTGCGTTGGCCTTGTCGCGATCAATCTCGAGCTTCAATTGGGGAGAGTCTTCCATGCCCTCCGGACGAGCACCCTTGATGACGGGGCTCTTGGAGAGCATGCCCAAGAGCTGATTGCGAGCAGCCAGCAGTGCATCGTGGCCAAGGCCGGCGCGATCTTGCAATCGGAGCGAGAAGCCGGTTGCATTGCCTAGTTCGCGAATCGCCGGCGGGTTCACGGTGAACACGATCGCATCGCGAATCGTTGCCATCAGCGAGAGCGCCTTGGTCGCAATCCCCTGAGAGCTCAGCTCGGGTGTTGTGCGCTCCTTCCAGTCTTTCAGCGGGACGAAGAGCAGGCCGCCATTCTGGCCATTGCCCGAAAAGCTGTAACCAATCACGGATACGATCGCTTCAGCCCCGGGCTCTTTCAGAAAATAGGCCTCTGCCTGTTTCATCACCTCCAGCGTGCGGCCGGTGCTGGCGCCCGGTGGCAGCTGCACGTTGGCCAGCAAATAACCCTGATCTTCAGCAGGCAGGAACGATGTGGGCATGCGCACGGCCATCCACACCACGGCGGCGATAATGACACCGTAGAGCACCATGTAGCGCAGCGCCGATTTCAGGACTTTCTGTACGCCGCTCTGATAGCTCTGGGTGGTTCGCCGGAACAGCCGGTTGAAGCCGCCGAACAGTCCCTTGCGCTCGTGATGATTGGGATCAATCGGCTTGAGCAAGGTCGCGCACAGCGCCGGCGTCAGTGTCAGCGCCATGATGGCCGAGAACACCATCGATGACACCATCGAGATCGAGAATTGGCGATAGATCGCGCCCACAGATCCGGTGAAGAAAGCCATCGGCACAAACACCGCAATCAGCACGGCAGTGATGCCAACGATGGCGCCGGTAATCTGGCTCATGGCCTTGATGGTCGCTTCGCGTGGCGGCAAGCCCTCTTCGCTCATGATGCGCTCGACGTTCTCAACGACGACGATCGCATCATCGACCAGAATACCGATGGCCAGCACCATGCCGAACATGGTCAGCACGTTGATCGAATACCCAAACGTCATCATCGTGGCAAAGGTGCCCATCAGCGACACTGGCACGACGATGGCCGGGATCAGCGTGTAGCGCAGGCTTTGCAGGAAGAGCAGCATCACCAGGAACACCAGAACCACTGCCTCGACCAGAGTCTTGACCACTTCCTCAATCGAGATCTTGATAAACAAGGACGTGTCGTAGGGGATCTTGTAGTCGACACCGGCAGGGAAATATTGCTTCAGATTGACCATTTTCGCGCGTACCAGCTTTGCCGTCTCCAGCGCGTTTGCCGTGGGGGTGAGCTGAATGCCGATGGCGGCGATATCCTTGCCGTTGAGTCGTGCCGCAAAGCCGTAGGATTGGCCGGCCACCTCGGCCATGCCAACATCGCGGATACGCACGGTTGCGCCGCCCGGCGTGGCGCGCAGCACGATATTGTCGAACTCCTGCGTGGTTGCCATCTGACCTGTCACGACGATCGAGGTGGCAATGCGCTGCGTGCCAGGTGCCGGCAGGTCGCCCAGCACACCCGCCGAGAACTGTGCGTTCTGTGCCTTGATGGCCTGCACGACATCCGAAGGCGTGAGTTTAAAGGCCAGCAGCTTGTCGGGATCAATCCAGATACGCATCGCGCGCTCGGTGCCGAACAGCTGCACCACGCCAACGCCGGGGATACGTTTGATCTCATTGACCACATTGCGGGCCAGATAGTCACCCAGCGCCACGGGCGATTGCTCGCCTGTGGTCGAGATCAGATTCACGAACATCAGCAGATTGCTGCGCGCACGCGTGATGGTGACACCTTGCTGCACAACTGCCTGCGGCAGACGTGCCTCGATGCGTTTGAGTCGGTTCTGCACATCGACGGCAGCGAGTTCAGGGTTGGTGCCGTTTTTGAATGTGACCGAGACTGTCGATCCCCCATCGGACTGGCTCTGTGACTCAATATAGAGCATGTTCTCTGCCCCATTCATCTCTTGTTCGATGAGGCTGGTGACACTCTCGTCGACCGTTTGCGCGGATGCGCCGGGATAAATTGAGTTGACGATAACGGTAGGCGGGGCTATCTGCGGGTACTGGGAGATGGGCAGATTAGGAATCGCGAGCACGCCCGCCAGCAAGATGAACAGGGCGATCACCCAGGCGAAGACCGGGCGATCGATGAAAAACTTTGCCATGGCCGTGCTTCCTTATTTCTTTTCGGAGGGGGCGGCGGGAGACGGTGCGGCGGTGGGTGCGGCACCCGCAGTACCCGAAGGTGCGCCACCCGGCGACCACGGACTGGCCTTCACCGTAGCGCCGGGCTTGGCCTTTTGCAGACCCTCGACGATCACCTGATCCCCTTCGTTCAAGCCCGAGATCACAATCCAGTGGGTGCCATGGGCGCCGCCGGTCTTCACCGGGCGTGGCGTGACCTTGCCTTCGGCATCCACCGTCATCACCATCGACCCATCGGCCGTGCGCATCACCGCTTGTTGTGGCACGGTGATGGTATTGGGGCGTGTACCCTGCTCGAGCCGAACACGCACATACATGCCCGGAAGCAGCGTGCGCTCGGGGTTGGGGAATTGGGCGCGAAGGATGACGGAACTTGAATTCGGATCGACCGTCGCTTCCGAGAACAACAATTGACCGGCATGCGGGTAGGCCTTGCCGTCTTCAGTGACAAGCGTGAGCTTGGCTTTGACGCTGTGGCGACCCGACTGCGAGACTTTCTCGCGCAGCTGGGCCATCTCGACGGAAGACTGCGTCAGCGTTACGTAGATCGGATCCAGTTGCTGGATGATCGCCAGCGCCGTGGGATCGTTTGCTGTCACCAGTGCGCCTTCGGTGACCAGCGTGCGGCCGATGCGGCCCGTTATGGGTGCGGTGACGGTGGCGTAAGAGAGATTGAGTTTTGCGGTGTCGAGCGATGCCTTCGCCGCGGCCACATCGGCAGCAGCAAGTTTTTGCGCGCTCTGTGCATCGTCGAACTCCTGTTTGCTGATCGCGTTCGTCTCGACCAGTGCGCGATAGCGATTGAGCCGCGTGTTCGCTTGCCCCAGATTGGCTTCTGCACGAGCGATGACGGCTTCGGCATTACTGACGACCGCCTGAAAAGGGGCGGGATCAATCTGATACAGCGTCGCCCCAGCTCGAATCTCGCTGCCTTCATTGAACAGCCGTCGCTGCACGATGCCACCGACGCGTGCGCGGACCTCGGCGTTGCGTATGGCGTCGATCCGGCCGGGGAGCTCGGTGACGTTGGCAACTTCTTCAGATGCGATGATGATGGTGGCAACATTCGCGGGTGGCGGCGCGCCAGCGCCGGCCGCAGGCGCAGCGGGCTTGTTCTCTCCGCAGGCAGTCAGCAGTGATGCAATCACCGTGGGAATCAGGAGGAGGCGGACAACAGGCGAGAGGTTCATGGTGTTCTGCTTCATTCAAAAAAACGTCAGGAGACCTGACGCACCCGCAGGGCTTGCGCGACGAATAACGACGGGCTCAAGCGTCTGCGGACTCAGGTTTTTAGAGGCTCTATTAAAATGCCGCTGGCCGCGTTGGGGGCGCCTTGCCAGCGAACGCGCTGCTTCGCGGCGCTCATTTTGATAGAGCCTTTTAGTGTGGTCGACCCTGTTGTGGGACGACGATACTGCCGAACGGTCGTGCTATTTATTGCTGCTCAGTATAGCGGTTTCTTGGCTTGCAAAACCCGGCGGTACCCGAAGCTGCATCGCCTGCGGGCGATCGGCCGGCGTTAACGATCGATACGCACCGGGTTCAATTCGATTCAATCAGTGCCGATGTATTAAAAACCACAAGCTTTCAGCTCCGAAAAAGGCGCGGAACCTGTGATGTCGAGGGCTCTCACGTCGCGCGGCGATGATGGCTCGCCTTGACACCAGGGGCATTCAGCTTTTCGTCAGGCGATCCTTCGTTGCCACTCCATCAGCGTATGTCCAGCAGGCTGTCGAGCTCGGCAAGATCCGCCTCGCCCAGTGTGCCGACCGCCGCTTTCAGCCGCAGCCCATTGACCAGTGTTTCGTAACGCGCTTTTGCCAGGTCGCGTCGCGTAGAGTAGAGCTGCTGCTGCGCATTAAGGACATCAATATTGATTCGAACGCCAACCTGATAACCAAGAAGATTGGACTCCAGTGCCGATTTGCTGGAAGTTTCGGCTGCCTCCAGTGCCTTGACTTGCGAGAGGCCATTTTGTACACCCAGGAAGGCAGTTCTCGCCGCTTGCGCGGCATTGCGCCGTGCCGTCTCCAGATCGGCACGTGCTTTTTCTTCTGATGACATTGCTTGTCGTATCAGGCTGCTGGTCGATCCGCCGGAATACACTGGCAGATTGAGCTGAACGCCAATCGATGCAGTGGTGATGGTCAGTTGCGGTGCGAACGCGAGGCCTTTGTTCTGTCCATAGCTGGCGACGGCGTCGAGGGTGGGTTTGTGACCGCTGCGACTGCGCTCGATATCAAGTTTTGCCGATTCGGCGATAAACGCCTGCGCAATGACCGCGAAATTACCGGCTTCCGCACTCTCTACCCACTGGCGAATCTGTGGTGGTTCGGGAGGGCTGAGTCGAACATCCGATCGCAGCCCTGTGAGCTCGCCGGGCAGCTTGCCCGTGATTTGCGCCAGCAGGTTGCGCTTGACTTCGAGATCATTGAGCGCTGCGATTTCCTGGGCTGCCGCAAGATCAAAGCGCGCCTGCGCTTCGTGTGTGTCGGTAATGGTCGCCGTGCCGACTTCAAAGTTTCGTTTTGCCGACTCCAGCTGCTCGGTGATGGCCACCTTTTGCGCCCGGATGAAGACTAGCGCATCCTGCGAGGTCAGCACGTCGAAGTAGGCTTGTGCCACGCGCAGCGTGAGATCGGCCCGGGCTTGTTCGTATTGTGTCTCGCTGGCGGCGACTTGCAGTTTGCTCTGCTCATAGATGGCCAGATTCGAGGGGCGATAGAGCGGTTGTTGCAGTTGCAGCTGCAGCGTGTTCGAGGTGTAGCTGATGTCAGCGGGCTGCGAAGAGTGTCCCTCGATCCGGCTCACACCGCCATTGATGCCGACTTGTGGCAGCAGTCCGGCACGACCTTGAACGCTTTTTTCGAGACTGGCTTCGCGTGTGGCGCGAGCGCTGGCGAACTGGCTGTCATAGGCTTGTGCATCCCGATAAGCCTGAAGCAAATCGAGTGCTTGCGCATGCATCGCCGTGCCGAGAAAGGCACATGCCATGAGTGAAGCGGTTCGGGTTGTTCGCATTCTTTTTTCCGTAAAAACTGCCGCAAGTGAGAGTTTGGCCTCAATACGTTGGCATTGAAGGATCGATCTGCAAAGCCCAGCCATGCACGCCGCCAGTCAGGTTGTAGACCTTGTCAAAGCCTGCACGCTCCAGAAATGCTGCGACCTGCAAGCTGCGCGCGCCATGGTGGCAGATACAGACGATTGCCTGCGCAGGATCCAGATCTTCCTGCCGGGCGGGAACGCTGGCCATGGTCATCAATTGAGAGCCCGGAATGCGGCAAGTGTCAAACTCCCATGGCTCGCGCACATCCAGCAGTAGCGGGGCGGCGCGCTGGCCCTGACCGGCATCGGCAAGCCACTGGACGAGTTCTGTGGGAGAGAGGTGTTCCATGACAGCCAGCCTCAGTAATTCAGAAATGAAACGCCGAAGGTGCTTCTGTTTCGCGCAAGGGCTTGATGCAGGTTTCGAACAGCTTGATCTCGCTCCACGCATCTTGCGCCGTGCGCGTAACAAGGCAGGCAGACATGATTGGCGCCTCGCCGATAACGGCTAGCAGACGCCCGCCCAGGCTGAGCTGCTCTAGGAAGACATGGGGCAGTACGGGCAGCGCGCCGGAGATCATGATCACGTCCCACGGCGCGGCGCGCGTGCCGCTTCCCGCCCAGCCTCGAGCGCCGTTGCCCAGTTCGACATTGACATTGGCGACACCGTAGTCGGCGAGATTTTTTTCTGCGATCGATTTTAGTTCGGGCAGGATCTCGATCGAGGTCACATGGCGCGCATGATTGGCCAGCAGCGCTGCCATGTAGCCAGAGCCAGTGCCGATCTCAAGTACGGATTCCGTATGCTGGACAGCGGCTTCCTGCAACAGACGTGCCTCGAGTTTGGGCGAGAGCATGTTCTCGCCGCCGGGCAGGGGGATCTCGGTGTCCACGAAGGCCAGCGCCTGAAAGGCATCTGGCACAAAGGCTTCGCGGCGCACGACCACGAGAGTATTCAGGACGTCCTTGTCGAGTACCTCCCAAGTACGGATTTGCTGCTCAATCATGTTCACGCGGGCTTGTTCAAGGTTCATGGCTTGGGTCTTTGGTAGCGGTCGGGATAAGCGTAGTCAAGGTCAGGAAAACTCTCGATTTTATCAAACGGGATCATCATTTCTGGCGGTAGCCGGAGTCATCGGTGCCATGCCGTTGGTCTCATTGTTGGGCGGCGGCGGTAAAAAACGGCGGCGACCCCAATGGGCGAAATCATCCAGCCATGTGTAGATCACGGGTACCACCACCAGTGTCAGGATGGATGAGGTAATAATGCCGCCGATGACCGCTTGTCCCATGGGTGCACGCTGCTCGGAGCCCTCGGTCAGCCCCAGAGCCAAGGGGATCATGCCGAAGATCATGGCCAGTGTGGTCATTAAAATAGGCCGCAGCCGTACATGCGCCGCTTCGAGTAACGCGGCATTTCTGTCCATGCCCTGCTTGCGCGCCTGATTGGCAAAATCCACCAGCAGGATCGCGTTCTTGGTGACCAGACCCATTAGCATCACGAAACCGATGATGGAGAAAAGATTCAGCGTCGATCGGAAAAACATTAGCGACAGGAAGACGCCGATCAGTGTCAGCGGCAGCGCAGACATGATGGCCACCGGTTGCAGGAAGCTGGCAAACTGCGACGCCAGAATCATGTAAATGAAAATGATGGCCAGCAGTAGCGCCTGCAGCGCATAGCCAAAAGATTCCTGCATATTTTTCGTCGCTCCACCCACCTGATAGCGGTAGCCGGGCGGCCAGTTCATGGTATCCAATATTTTTTTGACTTCAGCGCTGACCTGGCCCGACGAGCGCCCCACCACGTTTGCTGATAGTTCGACTTCACGGTTCAAATCTCGCCGGTTGATCTGATTGGGACCCGAGGCGGGACTAATGCTGGCTACCTGTCGCAAGGGCACCATGCGCGGCGCGCCATCGCTGTTGACCTGCTTGCTGGCCAGACGCAGACGGTAGAGATCATCGATGTTGGTGCGCTCTGAAGGTGCCAGACGAACGATCACATCATAGGTCTCATCATCTGGCGCGCGCCAGCCGACGACCGGATCGCCGGCCAGCAGGGGGCGCAATGCGCTGCCTATTTGCGCCACGCCGACACCAAGATCAGCCGCCACATCGCGATAAGGCTCCACCCAGATGCTGGGCTTGTTCGGTTTGAGACTGGAATCGAGATCGACCACGCCTTGGACCGCCCGGATCTTCGCGGTGACATCATCAGCGAGCTTGCCAAGTTGTTTCAGGTCGGGGCCCAGGATGGAGAGCCGTAACTGTTTGTTATCACCACCGACACCATCCAGCGAACCCACATGCGTGACGGTGATGCCGGGGATTTTTGCAAGCTGCTCGCGCAAGGGCTGGTTTAATTGTTTTGTGCTGCGCGTACGCTCGGCGCGTGGCACGAGACGAGCATAGGTCGTCGCGTAATTCTTGCCTTGTGCCGTGCCGGTGTTGATAGTGGTGTAGAGGTCGCGTACTTCAGGTAGTGCGCGCAGGGCTGCTTCGACCTGATGCGCCTTGCGCTCGGTGAATTCCAGCGAAGAACCAACGGGCGTGTTGTAGATCACGCCGGTTTCGGAATAATCGGCCTGTGGAACGAATTCGGTACCCACCAGACCCGACGCCGGAAGAATGAAGCCGGCAACGAATATTGCCACTGCCAGCACCAGCGTGGCCAATCGGTGCCGCAGCGACCACCTCAGAGCCCTTTGGTATAGACGAGAGAACCACTGGATCAGGTGCTCGAACTGTTCAAGGAGGCGACCAATCGTGTGCGCATACCAGCCACGACGTGCCTGCTGCCCATGCACTGCGGGGTCGTGCCAGACCGATGAGAGCATGGGGTCAAGCGTGAAGGAGACGAACATCGAGATCAGAACGGCGGCGGCGACAGTCACACCGAACTGATGAAAGAACCGCCCGATGATCCCACCCATGAAACCCACTGGCAGAAACACTGCGACGATGGAGAAGGTGGTCGCCAGCACCGCCAGCCCGATTTCCTGCGTGCCCTCCAGTGCCGCCTCTCGCGGGCTTTTGTAGTGCCCATGTTCTTTCATGCCGGCATGGCGGACAATATTTTCGCGTACCACGATCGCATCATCGATTAGTAGCCCCACACATAATGAGAGCGCCATCAGTGTGATCATGTTGATCGTAAAGCCGAACATGTCCATAAACAGGAAGGTTCCGATCAGCGAGACGGGTAGCGTGAGGCCCGTAATTACGGTCGAGCGCCATGAGTTGAGGAACAAGAAGACGATCAGGATAGTCAGCAGGGCGCCTTCGATCAGTGTGCGACGCACATTTTCCACGCCAACCCGGATCTGACGTGAACCATCCTTGATGACTTCAAGCTTCATTCCCGGATGCAGCGCATCCAGCGTCGGTTGCAGGTCTTTGATGACTTTTTTCAGACCATCGGCTACTTCAATCGTGTTCTGTCCTTGCGCTTTCAGTACATCCAGTGCGAGCGTGCGCTGGCCATTAAAAAGCGCCAGATTTTCCTGTTCTTGCTGGCTGTCGACCACACGCGCAACCTGACCCAGCAGAACCGAATGACCGCCACGCGTGGCGATCACAATGCGCTCGAAATCATCAGGGTGTTTTATCCGGCCCTTTACCTGAACGACCTGCTCATTGGCGCTCGCGCGCACCGCCCCCGCAGGCAGCTCCTGATTCTCATTGCGCACCGCATTGATCAGCTGATCAACACTGATGTTGAGCGCCTCCATCTCGGCTGGCTTGACATAGATCTGGATCTCCCGCTTGACGCCGCCCACCAGAGACACCGAGCCCACGCCGCGGACATTTTCGAGGCGTTTTTTTACGAGCTGATCAGCCACCGTGGTCAGCTCACGCAGGCTGTACTTTCCCTTGCTGCCATCGTTGGTGACGGCCACCGAGAAGATCGGACGATCAGCAGGGTCGTAGCGGGTCACGCGTGGTTCTTTGACCTCATTGCGAAAGCTGGATTTGATCAGCGCGACTTTTTCACGAACATCTTGCGCTGCCTGAGCCGGATCAACGGTCAGCACGAATTCAATGATGACGATAGATTGCCCTTCATATGAACGCGACGTCAGGCTGTTAATACCATTGATCGTGTTGACGGCTTCTTCAACTTTGCGCGTGATATCACTTTCGACCGTTTCCGGCGCGGCGCCCGGGTATTCGGTTTGCACCACCACGACCGGAAAGGTCACGTCGGGGAATTGATCGACCCGCAGCCGCTGGTAAGAGAACAGCCCAAGCACCACGAAAGCCATCATCATCATGGTGGCCAGCACCGGATTGCCTATGCTGATACGCGTGAACCACATGAGTGGGCTGTCCTTTGTATGAATTCGTTGATATCGCTGAGGGGGGTGTCTGCGGTGTGCTTATTTTGCTGGCGAGAGGCGCACCAGAGCACCGGGTTGCAGGCTGCCCATGTCAGTAGCCACGACCTGAGTGCCGAACTCCAGACCCGACGAAATCTCCGTCATGAACTCGTTGCCGACGCGTCCACTCATGCCGGTCTGCACCGACTTGCGGACCAAGCGCCCACCCTCGATCACAAACACATAAGTGCCATTTCCATCTTTGCGCACCGCGTTTTGCGGCAGGGCCAGCACGCCTGACCTAGATGAGAGTATCAGCTGCGCTTCGGCGAACATCCCTGAGCGCAAGAAACCCCGGGGATTATCAACCTGGACATAGACCACCACCGAGCGCGAACCGGCCTGGGTGGAGGGATTGACGCGCACGACCTTGCCATCAAATTGCTGCGCCAAGCCCTCGATGCGCAGTATGACGCGCTGATGCAAGGCGACGCTGGCAATATCGCTGGTGGGCACGGCTGCTTCGAGTTCCATCTTGCGCAGATTCACAAGGTCGAGCAGCTTGTTGTCCGCCGAGACTTTTTCACCGGGTTGCACATAGCGGACGGCGACCAGTCCGGAGATGGGCGCGCGTATCACCGTGTCGTTCAGGGATTTATTCACGACCTCGAGCGCGCCTTTGGCGGCATCGACATTAGCTTCCGCCGCAGCGTATTGACTGGCATAGGTATCGAAGGCATTGCGCGAGATGAAGCCTTTTTCAACCAGCATCCGGTTGTTATCGCGGTTCTTGGTAGCGATGTCCAGCTGGGCCCGCGCTGCATTCAAATTACCTCGTGCCTGTTCGACACGGGCCAGATATTCGGTCGCGTCCATTTTCACGACAACCTGACCACTTTTCACTGCTTCGCCTTCACGCACCAGCACCTCGCGCACATCAGCCGCAACCCGTGCCTTCACGCTGGCCATGTCCACAGCACGCAGCGCGCCGGTCAGCGACAGCGTCTGTTGCAGCGTGACCGGCGCCGTGGTGAAGAGCTCCTGTGACACGAATTCCAGGGCAGGCGGTGGTGCCGCCACTTTTGGGCTTGGTGTCGAGGGAGCTTTTGGGCGCAAGAAGAATCCAGCGCCAGCCGCAATGACTGCTATGACGACAATTAGCAGGACAACCTGGCGGGACCGTGTGGACATGGTTTGAAGGGTACTCAGTGAGTGGTCGGGCTGGCAGGGGTAACCTGCAGACCATTGAGCAGCAGATCTAGGAAGCACTCCAGATAAGCCGGCGCCGAGATGGGTTCCAGTCGACACGAATGGAACGAGTGCTTCCACATCATTAGCATTAGTACAGGAGCCACAATGACGAGGTTGGCATTGACTTTGTCGATTGGGCGAAACTCGCCCCGCGAGATGCCTCGTTCCAGCAGACTGATGATGAGCGCATGACTGCGTTGAATAACTTCCTCATGATAGAAGCGAGCGACATCCGGAAAATTACCGGATTCGGCCATCATCAGTTTTGAGATGCCAGATAGTTGGGTCTCGCCGATACGTTCCCACCAGCGAAGTATGAACCCGCGCAGTAGCTCACGACTGCTACCGGTGTAATGGGCGACATAGTCTTCCGCCTCTGCCAGCGCTGATACCAAATTGGCTCGGACAACTGCCTTGAATAACTCTTCCTTGTTCTCGAAATAAAGATATAGCGTGCCCTTGGAAACGCCCGCGCGTGCGGCGACATCATCCAGCCGCGTTGCTGCGTAGCCGCGTTCCACAAAAAGATCAAGTGCAGCATCCAGCAGCTCTTGAGGCCGGGCGTCTTTTCGACGCTCCCAGCGAGGCTTGGCCTTGGTGTCGGCAACAGGCATTGCGTCAATGTGAATTACTAACCGAGGAGTCAGCAATATAGGGGGAGGGGACTTGATGCGTCAAGCGCAGGTTTGCCGATCAGCGCTGCCTGCGAGGTTGGATGACAGGAACTGCGTCTCTTACGCAGTTACGCAAGGTCTTGAGTAGTCAATATTATCAATTAATAAATCCGTCTCTTCCTCGGCACACACTCTTTCGATTCTTGTCCGAACAACAGTGATTTTTCATTGAAGTTTCATCGGCGGGGTTGAGGGGCTGAGTCCCCAAGTTGAGGAAGGGCGCGCCTTGTTTTCATCATGTCGTCTCTCCCAAAGGTCAATCATGTCAGGATTTCCACCGCCCAAATTCCCTAATCAACACCTTGACGAGCTTTTCGTCTCGCCATTTTCGCTGGACGACAACCCCGACGAAGCAAAAACGCAATCGGGTGTGCAAACGTCTGAATCTGGCTCTGGTGGACAATCCGAGAGGTCAGCATCAGGGGAGAGCCCACCTGCAACCCCACGCCTGACCAGTAGGCCGTCGCAATCGTCATTACATACCGAACGTGCTGATCCATCGCTCGTGTCGGATGATGGCTATGCGTATAGCCATACACCACCTGTAGTGACCCCAAGGGGGATGAGCGGTACGACGTCACCCTCGTTGCCGCCTACCGATTTCCCCCCGCCGCTGCCACAGATTACCGCTGGTTTGCGACGCTTACAAAGCACCCCTGGCGACTCCAATGCCTCGATAGTGACAACAGCCACCCCAGGCAGCGCGTCCTCGCTTTCAACAAGAACTATCACTACAACCAGCTCTACCGGTCATGTCGGGGTCGGCGCTGCACAAGTAAAAAAAACAGCCACCTCTTCGAGTTACCGCTTGCCAGAGACAGAAAACATCAAGGGCAAACGCATCATTAGCCACGCGCTCCTTGCCAAACAATTGATACATGCCGAGAGTCAGGGCTATAAAAAACCACTGAAAGACGGTAGCGTTGCTGCTATTTTGAGAGGGAAAGTCTGGTTAAAAGTCGAGACCAATGACAAGGGAGAGACCATTCCCCAGCCTGATGAGCAAAACGCAATATCGCAGTTCTCTGAGCCTTTTATGGAGCATTATTTTGACACGTCGGAGGTAAAAGCCCGATTGGATCAGGTGACCGAGAACTTCAACAAGCAGCAAGCCGAGGCAGCCGCATTATATGACCAGCTTGGCGCCTCTGACTTCAGTAAAGGTAGTGCGGGGGCTGCTCTAATGCGCCCGATTATTGCGCCGATCGCGGATTACATTTTGGAGAGCGACAATTCCATACGTACTTCCAATATGCCGGCCCCGGTCCTGGCCGCCATGCTGGCATTGGATGATGAGGTTCAGGCGTGGTATAAAAAAAATGGCGGAAATGATCCGGCTGAGCTAGACAGCGCCAGGAAAAATGCCTTAAAAGGCGTTTTCGGAGTTAGATCATTCATACCAGGCTATGTGACGGGACTCTACGGATTCAAGAAGGATCAAAAAGGGGAAATGGTTCAACAGGAGAAGACGGTTGAACAAGGGTTCTACCAGCCGTTAACCTCGTTCTTGATTTCTTATCTCAACAAAGAATATGGCCTGTTCTTGGACAGTGTACTCGGCTGCCCAAAAGAACAACGCGAGCTTATCAAGCGCCAAGCCACCATCATCGAAAGTCGACCGATATTGCCGCTATCGGAGCGTAGCAAGATTGACGAGACAAAAGAGCGGTTTCAAAAGCGCGAGCCCAGCAATATCCTTGCCAGACTAAAAGATAAATTAGGTAGTGTTACCAGTACAGGCGAAAAAAATACGCTGACTTCGCCGCGACGAGGCTTGCAGCGAAGCGGTACGATAAACAAGGAAATGCAGTCGGCTTCAGATGATGGACCGAAGTCTCCTCGTTCAGTTGGCAGTAACAATAAAAATCTGGGCGTGGAGAGCAACGAAGCCAGGGATATAAAGAAAGCAAGAGACAGGCAAGCAATATTAAATCAGTATCTCAAGGGGCTGAAATTAAATTCGATAAAAGACTTCAGTGAATTGGGAGAAATTCTGCGTGGATTCAAGGAAAAAATTGTTAACGCATCGAGCGACGATTTCAGAAAATTCCGAGACAATCCCAACAGTTTCTTTCACGGGTTTTTGAAAGATGTGATAGCCCAGATACAAGTCCGAGGGGGGGTAGCCTCTGCCGCATTGCAGAGATACTATATTGAGCTGTCAGATTCCCTAGGAATTGATGATGAATAAATCCGTGCAGAGGGGGCAGCCATGCACTGACAGTTTGCGGCTCTCCGGAGCGGACTGTCAGAGGCTGTCAAGTTAATTCAGGTTCGATTTGTCCCCATAGTGAACCCCTGCGTATTCTCTATTTATTGCCAATAAGTGATCCATGATCGAGGGATTGCCGGTCTGTCGTTCTGGCTGCGCTGCCTGCTGCATCGCACCCTCGATCTCATCCCCCATTCCCGGTATGCCCAAAGGCAAACCTGCCAGGGTGCGATGTCTACAGCTGGATGAATCGCTGCGTTGCCGGTTATTTGGTCTGCCCGAGCGGCCGGCAGTGTGCAGCAGTCTGCCGCCATCCCCTGACATGTGCGGCACGGATCGTGAGCACGCAATGCATTTTCTTCAGCGGCTCGAGCAGCTGACCGCCTCCCCGAAATAAGCAGCCTGTAGCGACGTGCCATGGTAAGCTTCGCGCCGGTCGGCCTTGCTGCGATGCGGCTGGCGCACGACTCTAGCCCGATTTGCCACTCTTTCGCATGGATACCGCGCTCCTTACCAACGTCATTATCATGGGCATCGTCGAAGGTTTGACGGAGTTCCTGCCCATCTCTTCCACTGGTCATCTGATACTCGCGGGGAGTCTGCTCAATTTCACTGGTGAGAAGGTCAAAGTTTTTGAAATTGTCATTCAGGCGGGTGCAATGCTGGCGGTCTGCTGGGAGTACCGTGATCGCCTGGTGAGCGTGGCGCGGAATTTCACGACGGATCTCGTCGCGCGCCGCTTTGCGTTCAACCTTCTGGTCGCATTTCTGCCTGCCGTAATTTTGGGGCTCTTGTTTGGCAAACAGATCAAGGCACATCTGTTCAAGCCCGTGCCAGTCGCGCTGGCCTTCATCATTGGTGCCGTCGTGATCTATGTCGTCGAACGCCAGAATCGTCTGCGCGACTCGGGTCCGCGTATTGATTCGGTCGATGACATGAGCGTCATGGATGCCTTCAAGGTGGGCTGTGCACAGTGCTTTGCCCTGATTCCCGGAACTAGCCGTTCGGGTGCCAGCATTATCGGTGCAATGGTGTTCGGATTGTCCCGACGCGCGGCGACGGAATTTTCATTTTTTCTCGCAATACCTACCCTGTTTGGTGCCACGATCTATTCGCTGTACAAAGAGCGCGCCTTGCTGTCTGTTGCTGATTTGCCGATGTTTGGTGTGGGTGCACTGGCGGCCTTTGTATCAGCCTTTTTGTGCGTGCGGTGGCTGCTACGCTTCATCAGCACCCATGATTTCACCCTCTTTGTCTGGTACCGGATCATATTCGGCATCATCGTGCTGATGACTGCGAGTACTGGTTGGGTGGTTTGGGTAGACTGAGCATGACCAACAGCTTGCGTGAACGCGCACTGCATGTACTTCAAACGGTCTTCGGCTACCCCGCATTTCGAGGCGCGCAGGCAGAGATTGTCGACCTCGTCGCCAGCGGGCAGGACGCGCTGGTGTTGATGCCTACCGGAGGGGGAAAATCGCTGTGCTACCAGATACCTGCGCTACTCCGTCCTGGCTGCGGCATTGTGGTCTCACCGCTGATCGCCCTCATGCAGGATCAGGTGGATGCGTTGGCTGAACTGGGTGTGCGCGCGGCATTTCTGAATTCTTCTCAAGACTTTGATGAGGCCATGCGCACCGAGCGTGCCCTTCGCCGTGGCGAACTGGACCTGCTTTATATCGCGCCAGAAAGGCTGCTGACGTCGCGTTGTCTGGACATGCTCGATGATGTAACGATCGCACTGTTCGCGATCGACGAGGCACATTGCGTCTCCCAGTGGGGGCACGACTTTCGTCCGGAGTACATCCGCTTATCTGTCCTGCATGAGCGTTATCCGCAGGTGCCCCGTATCGCCCTGACAGCGACTGCCGATGCCGACACCCGGAACGAGATTGCGGAGCGACTGCAATTGCAGGCGGCACGCGAGTTTGTGGCCTCGTTTGACCGGCCCAATATCCGCTACCAGATTGTCGAAAAAGATCAGGTACGGCGTCAGTTACTGGAGTTTATTCGTGAGGAGCACGCGGGTGATGCAGGCATCGTCTATTGTCTGTCTCGTAAAAAAGTGGAAGACACTGCTGAATTTTTAAATGAGCAGGGTATACGCGCGCTCGCCTATCACGCGGGAATGGACACGGCGACGCGTGCCCGACATCAGTCTCGCTTCCTCCGGGAAGACGGAGTGGTGATGGTCGCCACGATTGCTTTCGGTATGGGTATCGACAAGCCCGACGTGCGATTTGTCGCCCATCTTGATCTGCCCAAAAGTATCGAAGGCTATTATCAGGAAACCGGCCGCGCGGGGCGCGATGGTTTGCTGGCAGATGCCTGGATGGCCTACGGATTGCAGGATGTAGTGCAGCAGCGTCGGATGATCGAGGAATCAGAGGCCGATATCGCGTACAAACGGATGCAATCATCGCGACTCGACGCGATGCTGGGTTTGTGTGAAACCGCTGGCTGTCGTCGCGTACATTTGCTGCAGTACTTTGGTCAGTCATCTGAGCCATGCGGTAATTGCGATACCTGTTTGTCTCCACCGTTCTCATTCGATGCGACCGAGGATGTTCAGAAACTGCTCTCGACCATTTACCGTGTCGGTCAGCGTTTTGGTGCGGTGCACGTACTCGATGTGCTCCGTGGCGTGGCGTCGCATCGAGTCAAACAATGGCAGCATCAGACACTGTCCACCTTTGGCATCGGCATGGATCGCACTGAGGCCGAGTGGCGTGCAATGTTGCGGCAGACGATGGCACAAGGCCTTGTTGAGGTTGATCACGAGCAGTATGGCGCACTGCGACTGACCGAGGCGGCACGGCCAGTGCTCAGGGGCGAGACCGTACTGATGCTAAGACGTCACCAGAAGCCCCTGCGGCAGCGCCGCGCACCAGCGGCCGCTGGCGATCAAGCCCAAGCGAGCCTCTCGGGTGATCAGCAGGCATTATTCGAGCGCTTGCGCTGGTGGCGGATGGAAATGGCACGGGTACACAATGTGCCTGCTTACGTCATCTTTCATGATGCGACGCTGCGATAGATCGCACGCACGATGCCCACCTCCATGGCGGCCTTGCGGCAGGTATCAGGCGTGGGCGAGAAAAAACGCGAAACCTATGGTGAGGCGATCATTCGCCTGATCAGCCAGCAGCAGGCGGCGTGATCCGTCTGAATACCAAATCCCAGACGCCGTGCCCGAGTTTGATACCGCGATTCTCGAACTTGGTGAGTGGGCGATAATCCGGGCGTGGCGCATAGCCATCCGCCGTATTCTTCAGCAGCGGTTCGGCATCGAATACGTCGAGCATCTGCAGGGCATAGTCTTCCCAGTCCGTCGCACAGTGCAGATAGCCGTCGGGTGCAATGCGAGATACCAGCTGCTGCACGAACGCGCTTTGAATCAGCCGGCGCTTGTTGTGTCGAGCTTTGTGCCAGGGATCAGGAAAGAATATATGTACCCCAGCCAGCGAATCCGGCGCCAGCATATGGGTGATGACTTCAACAGCATCGTGCTGTATCAGACGCAGGTTAGTGAGCGAGTTTTCTCCAATCAGTTTCAGCAGGCTGCCGATACCGGGCGTATGGACTTCGACTCCGATGAAATTCTTCTCGGGCATGAGTGCGGTGATTTGCGCAGTCGCGTCACCCATACCCGTGCCAATCTCCAGAATGGTTGGTGCATTTCGCCCGAAAGTCAGCGCGATGTCCATCTCGGTTTTTTGATAGCGAAGACAAAAATCTGGTCCAAGCTGTTCTAGTGCGCGGGCCTGAGCCACCGACAGTCGTCCAGCACGCGTGACAAAGCTGCGGATACGCCGCTCGGTCGGGTCATAGAGCATGTGGCGGGGAGTGTCTGGGCGGTGGTCTGTCATGCTGAAATCGCAGCGGGTGTCTGAATCGGCCCTGCCGGGCGCGGAGCGCGGATTATGTCACAGCCTTATCTTCGTTCGCTGGCCACTGATGCGAGGAGATGGAGCGGGTGAAGGGAATCGAACCCTCGTATGCAGCTTGGGAAGCTGCCGTTCTACCATTGAACTACACCCGCCTTGTCGGGCATTGTAATGGCTCGCTCGTCACCAAGGGTTACGAGATGATCAGTCAGGTCGTTGGATGCTGGACGTTACCCGCCACAGGACAAAGCCGGTGCAGGCCAGAGCAAGCTGCCCGAGGGCGAGAAACACTACCTCAGTCGAGAGCCATGGCGCGACCAACCCGCCGATCAGCGCCGACAGCATCGTCATGGTGAACGACTGGCACGAGGCGACGGTGCCCCGGATGTGCGGGAAAAGATCTAAGACCAGCAAGGTGAGGCCGGGCGCTACCATCGACATGCCGATGGTGTAGAAAAATAGCGGTGCGACGGTCCAGGGCAGCGCCGGTGGTTGTAGCAGGTGGTAGCCGACATTGAGCAAGGTGGACAGCAGAAGAAAAGCGAAGCCGGTCATTATCTGCACCCGGGTGCCAGCTCTGCCAGCCATGCGGTTGGCTGCCAAGGCACCGAGGAATATGCCGGATACCGCGGGTACGAAAAGCCATCCGAACTGCGTGGGACCCAGGCCCAGATGCTGCGTGACCAGTACGGGCGCCGAGGCCACATACAAAAACAACCCTGAAAAATTGCAGGCAATCGCAGCCGCCTTGAGCTGGAACATGGGCGAACTGAAAATCTGCCAATAATTGGACCACAGGGCAGGCGCGTTAAAGGGTTGTCGTCGTTCTTCAGGTAGTGATTCGGGCAGCCCGCGCCAGCAGAGCCAGATCATCACCAAGGCAAATCCGAACAGCATCAGGAAAATACTGCGCCAGACCGACATCGATACCATCCAGCCCCCAATAATTGGTGCGATTGCAGGCGAAATCGAAAAAATCATCGTGACCAGTGACAACATCCGCTCGGCCTCGGCGCCTGCGTATAAGTCACGCACGATCGCGCGACCGATGACTACCCCTGCGCCGGCAGATAAGCCCTGCAAGCCACGGAACGCCCATAGATATTCGATACGGTGGGCTGAAGCACAACCCAGGGAGGCGACTGCATAGACTGCGAGCGATATCAGGATGATGTTGCGTCGCCCAAAGGAATCCGACAGTGCACCATGCCACAGCGTCATGATCGCAAACGCGGACATGTAGGCAGTCAGCGTTTGTTGCACTTCCATCGGCGAGGCTTCCAGACTGAGGCATATTGCGGGGAACGCAGGCAGATAGGTATCGACCGAAAATGGCCCGAGCATTGCCAGCCCCGCCAGCAACAGGGCGAGCGCACCCGCCGATACGCTTGCGCTGGTACCGACAGGCTCCGCTGGCATTGTCTAGTTCAGATACCGCCGAGGCAGAGATATTTCAGTTCGAGATATTCATCGATACCGTACTTCGACCCTTCTCTGCCAAGGCCGGATTGCTTGACGCCGCCAAACGGACCGACTTCGTTCGAGATTAGTCCAGTGTTGATGCCGACCATTCCATATTCCAGCCGCTCGGCCACACGCCAGACACGACCCATGTCACGTGTGTAGAAATAACTGGCCAGGCCAAACTCGGTATCGTTTGCACTGGCGATGACTTCCTCCTCCGTATGAAAACGCATCACGGCCGCCACAGGTCCGAAAGTCTCTTCCTGCATAATTTTCATGTCACGACTGACGTTCGACAATACCGTGGGTTGAAAGAACAAGCCACCCAGGGAATGCGCCATCCCCCCGGTTTCCAGTGTGGCCCCTTTGTTCAGCGCATCGCTGATATGGTCTTTGACTTTCGCAACGGCCTGCTCATCAATGAGGGGTCCTTGCTGGACACCCTGATCAACACCATTGCCGACTTTGATCTTTGCCGCACCCGACGAGAGTTTATTCACGAATTCGTCATGAATTCCGTCCTGCACATAGAAACGGTTCGCACAGACGCAGGTTTGCCCCGCATTACGGTATTTGGAAATTAGCGCACCTTCAATCGCAGCGTCAATGTCGGCATCGTCAAAGACGATGAAAGGCGCATGCCCACCCAGTTCCAGGGCAAGTTTCTTGATGGATGGCGCACTTTGCGCCATCAGAATGCGACCCACCGGCGTTGATCCGGTAAATGAGATGTGCCGTACGGCAGGGCTGGCGCAGAGTACCTTGCCGATGGCTATCGATTGCTCACTGTCCGCTGTCAGGATGTTGATTACCCCCGCCGGAATACCAGCACGGTGCGCTAGTTCAGCCAGCGCGAGCGCTGACAGTGGCGTTTGCTCGGCAGGTTTGATCACAATGGTGCAGCCCGCTGCCATCGCGGGTGCGATTTTCCGAGTAATCATGGCAATAGGAAAATTCCATGGCGTGATCGCGGCGCAGACACCAATCGCTTGTTTCAGCGTGACCAACCGTTTGTCGGCAGACGGTGAAGCCAGAACATCACCATTAATCCGTTTAGCTTCTTCGGCAAACCACTCAATGAAGCTCGCGCCGTACAGCACTTCGCCCCTCGCTTCGGGGAATGGCTTGCCTTGCTCGGCAGTCATTAGGCGGGCCAGATCATCGGCATTGGCAACGATGAGCTCAAACCATTTGAGCATTAGCTGCGCGCGCTCTTTACCGGTCTTGGCTGCCCATCCAGAAAAAGCGCTGGCGGCAGCGGCGATGGCCAGTTCGGCCTCTTTCGGGCCCTGGTTGGGCACCTCCACGAGAGGGCTGCCGTTGGCTGGATTGATGACGGCGAAGCGGTCGGCCGCACCAACCCATTGACCGTTCAGCCATGCGTGGGTTTTCAGCAGTTCTGGATCGGAAAGATGAAGGGATGAGGCGGTCTGGTCCGACATGAGTGCTCCCGAAAAAATACTGAAAACCAGAGCATAACTGATCGCTGAATGACTCATGGGGAACGGCTTGCGCGACTTTGAAAAAAAGGGGTGTGATGAGGGAACGTTCTCTGGCTAAGAGGTCACCGATGCAGGGTCATTTTTTATCGAAAATAATGAGGGAAATATCATGAGCACATCAAAGGCAAGTCACAGAAAATCAGCATCGTTCGCTATAGAAGAGTTTGATAAGCAGTGGGACGAGCTCACCAAATCAGCCGCACTCGCAAAAACAGGCCAAATCTCAAGCGCAGAGAAAAAAGCGCCGGTCATGAAAGTGAGGGAAAAAAGCCTAGAGTCGGATCAACTAATGAGGACAGTTACGCAGACCGATACTGGGGATAGTACAAAGCCATTAACAGAAAAGAAAGTATTTGTTTATGCGTCAGCGCCCACTACACCGCGATCTGATAATTGCAGACAGGTGACCTACGCTTCTGATGTGGTTTTTCAAGCTCATGGATCAGCCTCGCCAAGGCAAGAGGGAAAGTTTTTGGATGCTGTAAAAGACAGAAACATCACTCAAAGAAATACCGAGAAATCCTTGTCGAGCGAATCATCGATAATTACCCCCAGAAGCAGGGAAGCAGAAAAATCCTCAAGCACACAAAAAACCCGTGTTGAAAAATTTGAAAAGCGCGTCAGTCGAAAATTCGCAGATATCAAACTGGATTTATCTGAGTTATCGCGTAAATTAGCTCTGGAGCTCAACACCCCGCCTTCATCTCCCGTGAGTACGAGTAAAACTCCGACCTCAAAGCCATCTCCGCGAAAAAAAATCAGCCCACTCCTGAAAGATGTGCCGGCAGATATCAGAAATAAAATAGCCGAAGCCTATGTGCAACTGTGTGATACTCCTGCCTACACAAGTGCAGGGGAAATAAAAAAAGGCATATTCTTTAATGCAAAGATGATAGGAATTTTATCGGAACATCAAATAAAGTTTGATGAGAAAAAGCTGCAAGCTTTGTCCGATGACGTCAAGATACGATCAATAAATCTGCGGGTCGACCAAGATATTGATTTTTCTGATACGGAGTATTCAGATTTCTATCATCAAGCAGCAGACAGCGCATTCATGAAGCCTTGGGCTAATGATTCGGCAGATATTTCTGATGTCAACGGCCAGCGTACGGGAGATCCAACCAAAACAAAAAGAACATTCATCAGAGATTTCAGAAATTCAGTTTACAAAATAAAAGAAAGAGACGGATCGATACGCAAGATTTCTTCAATTGATGAATTCCTGGACTTTTTTTCCTCCCACCAGAATAAAGATATCGGAATGATAGTCAGTAATATTGCGTCCCAAAATTTGGCTATATTTCTTAAAAATGTGTTATTCAGGCGTACGGACAAAAATGGTCAAACGCAATCAATTTTGCGATTATCCGACGGAACGTCCATTCAACCGCGCGCCAACTTCAAGGCAACTTATATTTTAAGCAAAGACGCTGATGATAACGTCGTGATTGACTATGAATGCCACTGCGACAAAAATACTGGCAAAGGTGTAATGACAGCGGCTACGATTGAGGAAAATAGCCGGAGTATTCGCATGACAGACAGCGCCAGTATGACAATTACAACCAGAGTGCAGGTCGCCCCAGATGGCAGCTGGAGTATTGACGATCCGCACGTAAAGGCCATGTTTTGGAACATCGAAAAAGAAGACTGATTTTTTGACTCAGTTATCAGTTTCGATTCGATCCGGCCACCATCTCAAACCTGAATAGCCTGCACTCAATAGCGCCGTTGAAAAACGGCGTTTTTTTTGATTCTTTCAGACGCAGCATGCGTGGCAAGCTCAGATCCGCAGTGAACAGGCAAGCTGTCCAGCCGGCGAAGCGGTTCTTCAGGGTGCTACCAAAGGTGCTGAAAAATACTACGGCCAACTCATCGGGCGCCTGCTGACGGTCGCCGCGCACACCAATCCGTTCACCGTACGGCGGGTTTGCGATCAGTAAGCCGGGCTGTCCGGTAGGCGGTTTAATTTCCTGAGCATCAATCTGCTTAAGTGGTATATCGAAAGGTATTCCGGCGCGTTGCAAATTGTTTTTGGTCATCATCAACATGTCGCCCGAGATATCGCTGCCGAAAATGCCGGCGTCCACTAGGTGAGCCGGCGCAGACACGGCATGGCGCATGTCTTGCCAGTCTGCTGAACGAAATTCGTGGAATTTCTCGAAACCAAAATGACGATGCGCACCTGGCGGTATGCCAGCCAGCATTTGCGCTGCTTCCACCAACAAGGTACCCGATCCGCACATGGGATCGAGCAGCGGCATGCCCGGCTTCCATCCTGCCGTTCGCAGGAGACCGGCGGCCAGATTCTCGCGCAGGGGCGCATCACCAGTTTCCTGTCGCCAGCCGCGCTTAAACAGTGGCTCGCCGGAGGTATCCAGATACAGTGTGACTGCGCGCGCATCCAGAAAGCCCGATATCCTCATGTCAGGCGCTCGGGTATCCACGGATGGTCGCTTGCCTTCGCGGTCGCGGAAGCGGTCGCAGATGGCATCCTTGATCTTCAGTGTGATGAATTCAAGGCTTTTCAGCGGTGATTTGATAGCAGTAACATCGACGCGGATCGTGTGATTGACGCCAAACCATTGTTCCCACGGCGATGCGAGTGCAAGATCGTAGATGTCGTTTTCGTTGGCATAGCTGCCATGTGCCAGACGCAGCAGTACACGAGAGGCGATGCGGGAATGCAGATTGATGCGCATGGCATCGTTCAGGTGTCCAGAGCAGTGAACGCCGCCAGGTACCTGATTGTGAACCCTCAGCGTGGTGCTGAGCGATGCGATTTCTTGTAGCTCTTCAGTGAGCGCAGTTTCAAGGCCACGCGGGCAGGGGCAGAAATACGAAAGCGGTTTATGCACAGTGCACCTGTTATCTGTGGAGGTCGATCATCCCCAAGATGATCGACCTGGCGGTGAAAAAATATCAGCTGGCGAGCGCGCGCTCGACAAAATCCAGCCTGTCCTGCCCCCAGTAGCCTTGCCCATCGACTCGATACCAGGGGACACCGAACACATTCGCTTTGAGGGCGTCTTCGGTATTTTTCGCGTAATCAGCAGCGACGCTATCGCTGGCCGAATGAGTCAATAGCGCCTTGCCATGGAGGCCAATATTGTCGGCAATGGCAATGAGGGTCGCTTCATCGGCGATGTTCTTTTCTTCCGACCATACGGCGCGGCCCAGCGCAAAGGCCAGATCCAGTGCCTTGTCGGTCCCATCGGAGTGCAGCGCAGCGATGATCAGCTTGGCTCCCGGTTCGGCGGGAACGGGGAAAAATGTCGGATGAAGGTTGATCGGAATAGTCAGGAAATCGCTCCAGCGCTGCAGCTCGGCCAAGCGATAAGCCTGACGCTGTGGGGGACGCTGTGCCACGGGTACGCCACCCGACACACTGAACACTTTAGCGATATCCGCTGGTTTGAGCTGTATCGTTGCGCCGTGCTTGCGGGCCATGGCGACGAAACGCTGATGACCGAGGAAGGACCATGGTGATTGCGGCGCCATGAAGTAGTCAACTGATTTGCTCATCGTCGTCTCCTGTTCGTTTTTTGTGTGGGGCAGCTATATCAGAATCTATCTCATGAGATCGCGGACGACATTGCCGACTTGCCATCAACCTAACGAGCTGGGTTCTTATTGAAACGGTTTGACCACCACGAGGATCACGACGGCCAGCATGCCCAGCACCGGGACCTCATTAAACCAGCGGTACCAGACGTGGGAGCGAGCATTGTCTCCTCGCTCGAACTGCTTGAGCAATCGTTTACAGAGGTGATGGTAGCCGATTAGCAGGAATACCAGTGCCAGCTTCAGGTGCATCCAGGCGCTGTGCTGCCCGATACCATAACCGAACCACAGCCACAGACCGAGCACGAGCGCCGGAATCATCAGCAGCGTCATGAACCGATAGAGCTTATTTGCCATCAGAAGCAAACGCATTTTGGCGATGTCGTTGTCCTCCATCGCCAGATTCACGAAGATACGCGGCAAATAAAACAAGCCTGCAAACCAGGAGGCGACAAACACGATATGCAGCGCCTTGAGCCACAACATGCTCAAACCCTCACTTCGCCGTGACCCAGTACCAGATATTTCAGTGAGGTCAATCCTTCAAGACCGACCGGGCCGCGTGCGTGCAGCTTGTCGTTTGAAATGCCGATCTCGGCGCCAAGTCCATATTCGAATCCATCGGCAAAGCGGGTCGAGGCATTCACCATGACCGAGGCAGAATCGACTTCACGCAAGAATTTCATTGCGCGTGTGTAGTCTTCCGTGACAATGGAATCGGTATGCTGCGAAGAATACGTATTGATATGATCAATAGCCTCATCGACATTTTCGACGATCTTCACAGAGAGGATCGCATCCAGATATTCGGTACGCCAGTCTTCTTCGGAGGCGGCGGTCAGGTGCGGGTAACCAGCGAGCAGGTGCATCGCTTCGGGATCGCAACGCAGTTCGACCTGCTTGTCGGCATACAGTGTCGCCAAATCCGGCAAGATGGTCGGCGCGATCTTGCGCGCAACCAGCAGGGTTTCCATCGTATTGCAGGTGCCGTAGCGATGGCATTTTGCATTGAAAGCTACCGGCAGCGCCTTGGCAATGTCGGCGGCATCGTCGATGTAGACATGACAAATACCGTCGAGGTGTTTGATCATCGGTACTTTGGATTCTTTCATCAGCCGCTCGATCAGGCCTTTGCCGCCGCGTGGAACAATGACGTCAACGAACTCCGGCAGAGTGATCAGCGCACCCACTGCGGCGCGGTCAGTCGTCTCGATAATCTGCACCGCCTGGGCAGGCAAACCCGCCCCGGAGAGACCTTCTTTTACCAGCGTTGCGAGTGCCTGATTGCAGTGAATCGCTTCCGAACCACCGCGCAGTATCGTGGCATTGCCACTCTTGATGCACAATCCCGCGGCATCAACAGTGACGTTCGGTCGCGCTTCATAGATGATGCCGATCACACCGAGGGGTACGCGCATCTGGCCAACCTGAATGCCAGTAGGGCGGTATTTCATGTTGCTGATTTCGCCGATTGGGTCGGGCAGCGCGGCGATTTGCTCCAGTCCCTCTGCCATTGTGGCGATCGCCTTCGGCGATAGCGTCAGGCGATCGATCATCGCTGCGGCCAGACCATTGGCACGCGCAGTCTCCAGATCTTTCTGGTTGGCAGCTGTCAGCAGCGCCGCATCCCGACGTATGCCTGCAGCGATCAGTTCTAGGGCGCGGTTCTTTGCCGCAGTGTCTGCCTTGGCCATGGCACGCGAGGCTTTGCGCGCAGCCTTGCCAACGCGGATCATATACTCTTGAATATCCATCATGCTTGCGTTCCTGTTGTTCAGCCCGTTATGGCTTGAGTAGATGTCGTGATTCGCAGTGCCAGACGCAGTAGCGCGTCCCAGGGATCACCGGCGAATTGTTTGCTGCGCAGTCCTTTCACCATTCGATCGACCTGAGCCGCCTCATGCATCGCGGTGTGAAGCGTTGAGAGCTGCAGCCGTGCCACCGCCGCTGGCATCCATCGCTCGCGTGGGCCCCAGATTCGGTATTCCTTCATCAGCACGGGAAGCGGCCGACCATCGCTCGCGCCGAGCTTGAGCTTCAGCAGGAGGCGTATCTCTTCGCTTACTGCCCACAAGACCAGGGGCAGCGCCTCACCTTCGCCCTTGAGGCCTTCCAGCATGCGTACCAGTCGCGCGATATCGCCAGCCAGCATCGCCTCGGACAACTTGAAGACATCGTAGCGGGCGACATTCAGTACAGCGTCCCGGATCTGCTCCGCTGACAACCGACCCTCAGGATACAGCAGCCCGAGCTTGCGGATTTCCTGATGAGCAGCGAGCAGATTGCCTTCGACGCGCTCGACCATGAATTCCAGCGAGGTCTTCTCTGCACTCTGGCTCTGTGCGGCCAGACGCTGTGCTATCCAGTTGGCAAGCTGCGCGCGCTCGACCAGGGGGATGTCGACGTACACACCCGCCTGCTGTAATGCGCTGACCCAGGCAGATTTTTGTGTCGTCCAGTCCAGCTTGGGCAGTGTGATCAAGGTCAGCGTATCACCGGCCTCAGTGCTGTGCGCACACGCTTTTGCGTAATCCTGCAAGGCCTGGCTGCCCTCCTTGCCAGGCTTGCCGCTCGGGATACGCAGCTCGATCAGCTTGCGCTCGCCAAACAAGGACATCGCCTGGCTCGATGCGATCAGCGCATCCCATTTGAAATGACGATCGACCGTGAGCACGTCGCGTTCAGAAAACCCCTGACCGCGCGCGCGGGCGCGTATGCGGTCGGCCGCTTCAAGTGCGAGCAAATGCTCATCGCTGACGATCACATACAGTGGCGCCAGCGATTTGGTGAGATGCGCATCCAGCGCCTCGGCGCGCAATTGCATCGGCTACAGCTTTGGCTTGAGCTGCGAGAGCCGCCGCATCACCTGACTGACCGCGTCTGCGCGCAAGTCGTTGTAGATCAGGCGTTCTTCGGTTTCTTTGGCTAGCGCCTGCGATTCGGAGTAACTCATGAAGGTCTGCAGCGCAAGCTCCGTTGGCTCAAGCAGGATAGCGTTATCCTTGTCCAGTACATCAAAGCGCAAACGGTATAGCAGACTGTATTCGCGCACCTGCCCCTGCGCATTGATGGTCAGGACTTTTTTTTCCTGATTCTCTTGCAGGATGCGCAGTGTCACATCGGCCGATTTGCGATCTGTCGCCAGCACGGTGTGGCCTTGCGCAAGTATCGATGAGCGGAGATCCCGCTCAATGGGCGAACCGTGGGTAGCTTCCAGATGCACAGAATTGAAGTCAAGTTTGGCATCAGGGCGCGAGCCGCGTAGCTGAAACCCGCAAGCGGCAAGCGGCAGCGTCATTAGTGCCGAAATCCAGAGTCTGCGCGAGCTTTGCATGACATTCTCCTGGGGTTTGTCGTCTGCGTCAGGCAACGATATTGACCAGCTTGCCCGGCACAACGATGATTTTTTTCGGTGTTCCCGTTACATGCTTCTGCACCTGCTCATTGGCCAGCGCTGCCGCTTCGATACGGGCTTTGTCTGCCGTCTTGGGTACCGTGATGCTGCCACGCAGTTTGCCATTGACTTGCACCACGAGCTCTATGTCTGCCTGCTCCAGCGCACTGCTGTCGACGGCGGGCCATGGTGCATCGAGAATATCGCCATGAAGTTTTGCATAGCCAAGTGATTCCCACAGCGAATGCGTGATATGAGGCGCGACCGGATAGAGCACGCGCAGGAAGATGCCAAAGCACTCGGTGGCCACCGCACCGCTGTGGGTGGCGTCGAGGAAGCTGGCACCCTCGAGCAGATTGAGCATTTTCATGCAGGCAGACACCACGGTGTTGTACTGCAGACGGCGGTAATCATTATCGGCCTGCTGCAACACCTTATGGATCTCGCGACGCAGCGTTTTCAGATCGGCATCGAGGCTGGCATTGAGATCGGCAGGCGGTACTGCCGACGCGTCGATCAGCGCCGATTTTGCGTACGCAAACGCCCAGACGCGCCGAAGGAAGCGTTGTGCTCCCTCTACGCCTGCGCCTGACCATTCCAGCGTTTGCTCGGGCGGTGAGGCAAACATGGTGAACAGACGCGCCGTGTCGGCGCCGTACTGGTCAATGATGGCCTGCGGATCAATGCCATTGTTCTTGGATTTTGACATTTTCTCCGTGCCGCCAATCTGCACGGGCTTGCCATCCGACTTCAGGACGGCAGCGATAGGCCGGCCCTTGTCATCAAGCTTAAGCGTCACATCTTCCGGATTGAACCAGATCTTCTTGCCCGCGCCATCGTCACGGTAATAGGTTTCGTTGAGCACCATGCCCTGCGTTAGCAGGTTCACGAAAGGCTCGTCGAAGCTCACCAGACCGAGATCACGCATTACCTTGGTCCAGAAGCGCGCGTATAGCAGGTGCAGCACGGCGTGTTCGATGCCGCCGATATACTGGTCCATCGGCATCCAGTAATCATTGCGCGCATCGACCATGGACTGCTTGCTGCCCGGCGAGCAATAGCGCATGTAGTACCAGGATGAATCGACGAAGGTATCCATTGTGTCGGTCTCTCGCCGTGCAGCCTTGCCGCAGCTCGGACAATCGACGTTCAGGAATTTTTCGTGCTTGTTCAGTGGATTGCCGCTGCCATCGGGAACACAGTCTTCTGGCAATACGACGGGCAGATCTTTTTCTGGCACCGGTACATCGCCGCAGGAAGGGCAGTGAATAATGGGGATCGGCGTTCCCCAGTAACGCTGACGCGAGATGCCCCAGTCACGCAGACGGTAAGTGATCTTTTGCTCGCCGACGCCCTTGGCGGCCAGATCGGTCGCCACCGCGTCGATGGCCGCCTGGTAGTCAAGACCATCATAGTCGCCGCTATTGGTGCAACGACCGTTTTCTTTGTCTGCGTACCAGTCATGCCAGGCGTCTGTGCTGTAGCTTTGCCCTTCGACGCTAATCACGGGTTGTATTGGCAGCTGATATTTTTTCGCAAACGCGAAATCGCGCTCATCATGGGCGGGCACACCCATCACCGCACCATCGCCGTAGCTCATGAGCACGTAGTTGCCGACCCAGACGTCGACCGCTTTACCAGTGAGCGGGTGGGTGACCGTCAGCCCGGTGGGCATGCCTTTCTTTTCCATCGTGGCCATGTCAGCCTCGATCACGCTGCCTTGTTTGCATTCGGTGATGAAAGCGGCAAGCTCGGCGTTGCTAGTGGCCGCATGCATGGCTAGCGGATGTTCGGGCGCCACCGCGCAGAAAGTGACGCCCATGATGGTATCGGCGCGAGTGGTAAATACCCACATCTTGCCCTCATTGATCAGCTGGCCATCATGCCCTTGGATCTGGTGAGTGAAAGCAAAACGCACACCGGTGGATTTACCGATCCAGTTTGCCTGCATGATGCGCACCCGCTCCGGCCAGCCAGGCAGTTTATGCTCGACGTGGTCCAGCAGTTCTTCTGCATAGTCGGTGATGCGCGCGTAGTACATCGGGATCTCACGCTTCTCGATCACCGCACCCGAGCGCCAGCCGCGACCATCGATCACCTGCTCATTGGCCAGCACCGTCTGGTCGATTGGATCCCAGTTCACCGTGCCGGTCTTCTTGTAGATGATGCCTTTTTCCAGCATCTTCAAGAACATCCACTGGTTCCATCGGTAGTAGTCAGGGCTGCAAGCGGCCATTTCGCGTGACCAATCGATCGCCAGTCCCATGGCCTGCATCTGCTGCTTCATGTAGCCGATATTCGCGTAGGTCCACTGCGCGGGCGGTACGCCGTTGGCCATGGCAGCGTTCTCGGCGGGCATGCCGAAAGCATCCCAGCCCATCGGCATCAGCACGTTATAGCCGCTCATGCGCAGCTGGCGTGCCATCACGTCATTGATCGTGTAATTGCGCACATGGCCCATGTGCAGTTTGCCCGAAGGGTAGGGCAGCATCGAGCACGCATAGAACTTTTTTTTCTCGCGGCCCTGCGCGTCGCGCGCGTGCTCAACGACCTTGTAGGCGTTGGTCTTGTTCCAGTGATCCTGCGCTGCGCGTTCGACGTCGGCCGGGTTGTATTTGTCTTGCATGTTGGGTGAGTAATCAGAGTGTCCGAGTAGCCCGCCATTATAACGGTTGGGGGTGTGGCCACCGAGGGCCGTGGCTGGCGGCTTGAGGATACTGTCGGTGCTGATTTGTACGCAGACACGCAAGCGGCAATCGCCCAGCCTCACCAACAAACCGTCATCCCGGCGCAGGCCGGGATCTATCGTTGCAAGCTGCGGGCTTTTCTACGAGGTCGGAAGTCTTTGTGCATGGATCCCGGCTTTCGCCGGGATGACGGTGCAAAGGGCGTGGGTTTCTCTGGTTGAGGACGACGTGAGGTCACGGGGCGGAGG